>JAXDIL010000122.1:0-23834 GCA_034664005.1 Thermoleophilaceae bacterium
GTCAGCGTGCCGGAGCGCGACACGAGGCCGACGTTGCCCTCCTTGAAGAACTGCGCCGGGATGATCCCCACGTTCGCCTTGCCGGGCGAGAGGATGCCCGGGCAGTTCGGGCCCACCAGCCGCGAGCCGCCGTGCTTCAGGTGGTTGTAGACGCGCAGCTCGTCGTGGGCGGGGATGCCCTCTGTGATGGTCACGATCAGCTCGATGCCGGCGTCCTCGGCCTCGAGGATCGAGTCGGCCGCGAAGCGCGGGGGCACGAACACCATCGCGGTGTTGGCCTGGGTCGCCTCGACGGCGTCGTGGAAGGTGTTGAAGACGGGCACGCCGTCCACGTCCTGACCGCCCTTGCCGGGCGTGACGCCAGCGACCACGTTCGTGCCGTAGTCGCGGTTGCGCAGGCTGTGGAAGGTGCCCTCGCGGCCGGTGATCCCGGAGACGACGAGGCGGGTGTCCCTGTCGACCAGAATGGCCATCAGGCCGGGCCCCCCGCCAGCTCGACGACCTTTTCGGCGGCGCCCAGCATGGTCGCCTCGGTGTGGACGTTCGGGAGGTCGGCCTCGGCCAGCAGCGCGCGGCCCTCCACGTCGTTCGTGCCGTCGAGACGCACCACGAACGGCACGTCGGGCTTCACCTGCTCGAACGCCTCGATCAGCCCGCGCGCGACCTCGTCGCAGCGCGTGATGCCGCCGAAGATGTTGAACAGCACGGCGTTCACCTTCTCGTCGGAGAGGATCACCTCGACCGCGCTCGTGATCGCCTCGGCCTTGGAGCCGCCGCCCGCGTCGAGGAAGTTCGCGGGCCTGCCGCCGGCCTGCGCCACCACGTCGAGCGTGGACATGACGAGCCCGGCGCCGTTCCCGAGGATCCCGACGTTGCCGTCGAGCTTCACGTAGGTGAGCCCGCGCTCCTTCGCCATCCGCTCCTGCGGGTCCTCGGCCGACAGGTCGCGCATCTCGGCCACGTCCGGGTGGCGGAAGAGCGCGTTGTCGTCGACCGTGACCTTGGCGTCGAGCGCCACCACCTCGCGGCTCTTCGTGATCAGCAGCGGGTTCACCTCGACGAGCGTGGCGTCCTCGCGGACGAAGACGTCGTACAGCTTCGCGAGCATCGCCCCGACCGGCCGGATCACGTCCTCGGCGATGCCCGACTCGAACGCGAGCCGGCGCCCGTGGAAGTCCTGGAGGCCTAGCAGCGGGTCCACGTGGAGCATCCGCATCGCCTCGGGGTCGGTCTCGACGACCGCCTCCACGTCCATCCCGCCCATCTTCGAGAGCATCGCCATCGGCTTCTTCGCCGAGCGGTCGAAGACGATCGCGGCGTAGTACTCCTCGTCGATCTCGGACGCCTTCTCCACGTACAGCTCGTGCACGGTGAAGCCCTTGATGTCCATGCCGAGGATCGCCGTCGCGTGCTCCTCGGCCTCGGCCCGGTCGTTCGCCAGCTTGATGCCGCCCGCCTTGCCGCGGCCGCCGATCTGGACCTGGGCCTTGATGACGACGGGGTAGCCGAGCTCCTCCGCGGCCTCGACCGCCTGCGGTACTGTCGTGGCCGGTCGCCCATCGGGCACGGGAACCCCGTGCTTCGAGAAGAGCTGCTTGCCCTGGTATTCGAGGAGGTCCATCGAGGGTAGGTACTATCCACCGCCGCGCTCGGACACCTCGGCGGGCCGCGGACCCTATCGAAAGTTCCTCATGGCTCTCCCGAAAGACGTCAAATTCGTCACGTTCGACTGTTACGGCACCCTCATCGACTGGGAGACGGGGGTGTACGACGCATTCCAGAAGGAGGCCGACCGTGACGGATTCACGATCGACCGTGACGTCCTCATCCCGCGCTTCATCGACGTGCAGCGCGATATCCAGCGCGGCTCGTACGAGCTCTACGCCGAGGTGCTCAGGCGCACGGCGGTGCGGGTAGCGAGCGAGCTCGGCTGGGAGCTCGAGCCGTCGCGCTCCAACTTCCTCCCGAACAGCGTGCCTTCGTGGGCGCCGTTCCGCGAGACGAACGCCCAGCTCGAGCGCTTCTCGAAGAAGTACGAGCTGGGCATCCTCTCGAACATCGACGACAAGCTCCTCGGCTCCACCCGCCGCCACTTCCGCGTGGACTTCGACCTCGTGGTCACGGCGCAGCAGGTGCGGAGCTACAAGCCCGATCCCGCCCACTTCAAGGAGTGCGCGCGCCGGATCGACAAGCTGAAGCGGAACTGGGTGCACATCGCGTCCGGGTACCCCACGGACGTGGAGCCGTGCCTCAAGTCCAAGATCCCCGTGATCTGGGTGAACCGGCACGGGGAGGACCTCGACGGGCGCAAGAAGCCCGACGCCGAGGTGAAGACGTTCCGCGACGCGGGCAAGCTGCTCAAGGCAGCTTGAGAGCCGTCTCGGCTCATCCTGACGTCCTCGTAATCACCAGCCGGATGTGGCAGACCAATGCCGTCGCCGTGCGCGCCGGCGAGGAAGCGATGCTGCTCGACTCGCCCTACTTCCCGGACGAGCTGGAGGCGCTACCCGGGCTGCTCGCGGGCGCGGGCTTCGAGCCGGACGCGCTGCTCGCAACGCACGCGGACTTCGACCACCTCCTCGGCCGGCTGGCCTTCCCCGGGCTGGCGCTCGGGCTGGGCGAGCCGAGCGTCGAGCGGCTCCACCAGGAGCCCGGCGCGGCCCAGCGCGCGCTGCGCGACCACGACGGCGAGTGGTACGTGGAGCGCCCGGCGCCGCTCGCGCTCGGCCAGGTGCAGGGCCTCCCGGTGCCCGGCAGCGTCGAGCTCGGCCCGGAGGAGCTGGAGCTACATCCCGCCGACGGTCACACCGCCGACGGGCTGGCCGTGATGGCGCGCTGGTGCGGCGTCCTCTGCGCGGGCGACTACCTCTCGCCCGTCGAGATCCCGATGGTCTCCCCGGGCGGATCGCTCGAGGCGTACCGCGCGACGCTGGCGCGCCTGGCGCCGCTGGTGGAGGCCGCGGACACGGTCGTGCCGGGCCACGGCGCCCCCCAGGCTCGCGACGCCGCCCTTCGCATCCTCGACGAGGACGTGGACTACCTGGACGCGCTCGAGCGCGGCGAGGAGAGGCCCGCGCTGCCCGAGGGCCGCGACACGCGCGAGCAACGCAAGCTGCACGCCGCGAACCTGCAGCTCACTCGCTCGGCATGACGATCCACAGGGCGATGTAGACGAGCACCTGCGGGCCCGGCAGGATCACCGACAGCACGAACAGCAGCCGCACCACGCCGGTCGGCATGCCGAAGCGGCGCGCGAGCCCGGCGCAGACACCCGCGACGAGCCGGCCGTTGCGCGGGCGCACCAGCCCCTGCTGACCCATCCACCGCCTCGGCGCGAGTTGATCCGCCATCGCGCGATTCATACCCGGTTCCGGCCAGTTTGCGCGGCCGCGGCCACGGGCAACTCGCGTGTGTGCGCAGAAGTCTCGTAGCGGCGGTGGCCATGGTGCTGGTGAGCGCCGGCGCCGCCCAGGCAGCGCCCACGCTCTCCACCTCCAACCGGCTCGACGACCGGCGCTACGTGGAGTCCGGCGCGCGCGGCTACGTCGTGGGCAGCGAGGCGGGGCGCTTCCCCGCCTCGGGCTGGCATATCCGCGGCGAGATGGGTGGGGTGTGGACGCCACCGCTGAAGCTGCTCGATGGCATCTGGTTCGGCATCGACGGCCACTGGATCGGCCCGGCCACCCGCTTCACGAGCGGCTATGGGCATTCGATCATGGACCTGCCGCCGCAGAGCGGGGTGGAGCTCACGCGGACCGACTTCGTGCCCGACGGCATGCGCGCGGCGCTGTTCGGTCTCACGCTCCGCTCGAGCGGCGGCGCGCGGACGGTGACCGTGATGGTCGACGCGCACTCCGAGCTCCTGAGCGCCTACCCGTGGGGCTGGACCACGCCCAACGCCACCACATTCAACGAGCAGGACAGCGCCGGCGCCGAGGAGCGCCGGGTCGTCTTCTCGGAGCCACGCGGCTGGACCGCCGTGGTGGGCGCCCGCGAGAAGCCGCTCGACGTGGTGACGGGCCCGGGTTTCCGCGGCCCGCAGGAGCCGCCCGTGATCTGCCCGTCGGACGGTCCGGCGCCGCCACGCTGCGACGACAGCGCCGCCGGCAAGGGCATGGGCGGCCGGCTCCGCTATCGCGTATCGGTGCCCGCACGGGGCACGAGGACGCTCTGGCTCGCCGTGGCCGGGTCGGACAGGGGCCGCGCCGACGCGCTCGCCCAGCACCGCGTCGCGCTCGCCGACCCGGACGCACAGCTGCGCGCGAAGATCGACAGGCGCGAGCGGCTCGCCGCCTGGACCCGGGTGAGCCTGCCTGGTGACCGCCTGCTCCAGCAGGGGATCGAGTGGTCGAAGCAGAACCTCGCCGACTCGGTCCAGGCCGCGGAGGACCTCCAGGTGCGCTGGACCGACGAGGGCAAGCAGTACCCGCCGCCCGACGGCGTGGTGCCGCGGGTGCGCTTCTTCGGCGCCGGCTTCCCCGACTACCCGTGGCTGTTCGCGACCGACGGCGAGTTCACGGGCTTCGCGGCGGTCGCCGCCGGTCAGTTCGAGCCGCTGGCCGACCACCTCAAGGCGCTCCGCGACGTGAGCGTGCTCGTGAACCCGGACACGAGCAAGGTCGTGCACGAGGTGGTGACCGAGGGCAGCGTCTACTTCGGCGCGAACGAGGACGCCGGGAACACGGACGAGACGGCGAAGTTCCCGAGCGCGCTGGCGCTTCTCTGGCGCTGGAACGGCGACAACGGCCTGCGCGACCAGCTCTATCCCTTCGCGGTGCGCGGGATGCACTGGGTCGTGGAGCAGATGGACGCCGACGGCGACGGCTGGCCCGAGGGGCTCGGCAACGTCGAGCGCGCGGGCATGGGCGCTGAGAAGCTCGATGTGACCACGGCGACGATCCGCGGGCTCTACGACCTCGCCGACATGGCGGCGGCGAAGGGCGACGCGGGCACGCTGGCCTGGGCGCGCTCGCACGCGCGCAGCATGGAGAGCGCGTTCGAGGCGGCGTGGTGGATGCCCCAGGTGCCTCAGCACGCCGACTCGCTCGAGGACCCGGGCGACGTGAAGGTGCAGCAGCGCCACTGGATCGGCGTGACACCGATGGAGATCGAGCTGGTGAAGCGCGGCCGCGTGCAGCCTGGCCTGTCGGTCTTCGAGCACGGTAACGCGGCACTGGAGCTGCGCGAAAAGCCCTGCTTCGGCAACGACTTCGGCCTCTTCCACACCGGCGAGCCCGGCTGCGACGGCGGTCCGCCCGGGAAGGGCGAGAAGCAGATCTTCTCGCTCAACACCGCCGTGATGGCCGTCGGCGAGGGCAACTACGGGCGCCTGGGCCCGGCGCAGCAGCAGCGCTTCACCACGGCGAACCGCCGCCTCCAGCTCCCAGACCCCGACGAGCAGCCGGGCGCGATGCCGGAGATCGCGCCGTCGCCCGACTACGGGCGCTCGATCGACAGGCCCTTCTACGACCGCGCCATGGTGCTCCAGGCCTGGGGCAACTACGGCACGCTCTGGCCGGTCGTCCACCAGCAGCTCGGCGTCCGGCCCGACCTCGGACGGCGGCGGCTCGAGCTGACGCCGCAGGTGCCGCAGGGGCAGTCGCGCCTGGCGGGCGAGAACGTCCGGCTCGGCGGCGGCGCGGTCGACGTGGCGGCGTCGCGCAGCGGCCGCGTCTACCGCACGGCCGCGCGCCTGCGCGTGAGCCTGGCGCGCTTCGTGATCGGGCACACCCTGCCGCGCGGCTCGCGCGTCAAGAGCGTCCGCCTCGACGGGCGCCGAGTGCCGTATCGCACGCGGCTCACGAACCGCGGTATCGAGGTGCTCGTGCGGGCGCCGGCCAGCGGGCGCCACGAGCTCGTCGTCAGGGCGCGCTAGACGCCCGGCATCGTCACCTGAGTGAGGCGGAGGCTGTTGCCGGACGGGTCGCGGAAGCCCGAGTCGATTCCGTACGGGCGCTCCTCGAGCTCGTCCGTGAACTCGACGCCGCGGCTCTTCAGCTCCTCGTAGTCGGAGCGCACGTCATCGGTGGTGAGGAAGACCGTGCCGGCGAAGCCCTTCGCCATCAGGTTGCGCACCTCGTCGGCCGTGTCGCCGTCCATGACCGGTGCGGGCGGAATGGCCATCAGCACGATCGAGAAGTCGTCCTGCCCCGCGGGACCCACGGTGAGCCAGCGGAAGTTGCCCATCTCCGGCATCGTCACGTCGGCGCGCACCTCCATGCCGACCTTCTCCGTGTAGAAGGCGAGCGCCTCGTCCTGGTCGTGTACCCACAACTGTGCGTTTGCGATTCTCATCATGCCGGCCACGCTAGCCAGCGGCGGCGGGCCTGTCTTCTCGAAACGTGCTGTGTTGCGGCCGGCCGTAGAAGCGCACCACGCACGCCGGTACGAGCGCGTGGCTGGCTGCCGACGGGAACTTCGCGCGATAGGCCGTGGGCGTCGCGCGGTAGGTGCGCCTGAAGCTCGTGGTGAACGAGCCGACGCTCCGCAGACCCACCGAGAAGCAGATGTCTGCGACGGAGCGGTCGGTGGTGCGGAGCAGGGCAGCCGCGCGCTCCATCCGGCGCGTCAGCAGGTAGGCGTGCGGCGACTCGCCGAACGAGGACCGGAACTCGCGGCTGAAGTGGGCCCGCGACAGGCCGGCGGCCCTGGCGAGGTCGTCCACGCCGAGCGGCTCGAAGTAACGGGCGTCGGCGAGGTCCTTGGCTTTTAGGAGGTGGCGCGCAGGCGGGACGAACGTCGTCACTTGATGACGGCGATCCTGTCGCCGGTGGCGACCGAGCCGCCCTCGGACACGCCCAGCTCCTCGACAATGCCGGCGCTCGGCGCGGTGATCTCGTTCTCCATCTTCATGGCCTCGATCACGCAGATGAGCGTCCCCTCGGCCACCTCCGCGCCCTTCTCCACGGCCACCTTGAGGACGGTGCCCTGGAGCGGCGACACGAGCTCGCCGGGCGCCCCGCCGCCACCGCCGCTCTTGCGCTCGCGGCGCGGCGCCTTCTTCGCGGGGGCGCCCGGGCCGGCGCCGTTGACCGTCGGCGCCTCGCCGATCACGGTCACGTCGAAGCGGCGCCCCGACACCTCGACCGCGTACTCGCGGGAGACCTTCTCAGCCTCGTCCTCGTCGCCGGCGTCTGCCTGCTCCGGCGTCGGGAGGGCGAGTTGCTTCAGCCAGTCCTTGTCCTCCACGAGGTCGCGGCATGTTTCGCCGTTCGCCCACTGCTCGGTGGCGAGCAGCGCCTTGTGGAAGGGGATCAGCGTCTTGAGGCCGCCGATCTCGTACTCGCCGAGCGCGCGCAGCATCCGCTTTGTCGACGCCTCGCGGTCCACGTCCCAGACGATCAGCTTCGCGATCATCGGGTCGTAGAGCGGCAGCACCTCGTAGCCCTCCTCGGCGCCCGAGTCGACCCGCACGAAGGGCCCCGCAGGCTCGCGGTAGGAGCCGATCCGGCCGGGGGCGGGAGCGAAGTTCTTCGACGCGTCCTCGGCGTTGATGCGGCACTCGATCGCGTGGCCGCGCACGACCACGTCGTCCTGCGAGTAGCCGAGCGGCTCGCCGGCGGCGATCTTGATCTGCTCGCGGACGATGTCGATGCCGGTGACCATCTCGGTCACGCAGTGCTCCACCTGCACGCGCGTGTTCATCTCGAGGAAGAAGTACTCGCCGTCCTGGAGCAGGCCCTCGATCGTGCCCGCCGAGCGGTAGCCGACGGCGCGTGCGGCGTCGCTGCCGATCTTGCCGATCCGCTCGCGCAGCTCGGGATCGACCGCGGGCGCGGGCGACTCCTCGATCAGCTTCTGGTGGCGGCGCTGAACCGAGCAGTCGCGCTCGAACAGGTGGATCACGTTGTCGTGGGCGTCGGCGAGCACCTGCACCTCCACGTGGCGCGGGTCGGGCAGGTAGCGCTCCACGTAGACGGTCGGGTCCGAGAAGAACTTCTCGCCCTCGCGCGAGGCGCCCTCGAACGCCTTCTCGAGCTCGTCCTCGGACTCGGCGACGCGGAAGCCCTTGCCGCCGCCGCCGCCCGCGGCCTTGATTGCAACCGGGTAGCCGACCGAGTCGGCGATCACCTTGCTGGCGTCCTCCACGCTCTCGACGGGCTCCGTGGTGCCCGGCACGATCGGCACGCCGGCCTCGGCCATGATCTCGCGGGCGCGGGTCTTCGACCCCATGGCGTCGATCGCGCTCGCCGGCGGTCCGATGAAGACGATCCCCGCCTCCTCGCAGGCGCGTGCGAAGGCGGCGTTCTCGGCGAGGAAGCCGTAGCCGGGGTGGACCGCCTGGGCACCCGCCCGCTGCGCCACGTCGATGATCTTCTCCACGACGAGGTAGCTCTCGCTGGCCGGTCCGGGGCCGAGCAGGTAGGCCTCATCGGCGCGCCGGGCGTGCGGCGCGTCGCGATCAGGCTCGGAGTAGACCGCGACGCTGCCGATGCCGAGCTCCTCGAGCGTCCGCATCACACGAATTGCGATCTCGCCGCGGTTTGCGACCAGGACCTTGTCGAACATCTGCGGGCGGGGAGGTTATCCACCCGTGCCTGCCGTCGAAGCGACCCGGATAATTGCTCCGGCCGGTGCGGCCCTCCACCTGAAGCGCTGCGCGTCCGAGAAACAGGATCAAGTGGGGCGGGCGCTGGTCACGACGATCTCGCCGCCGCGCTCGGGGGCGAACACGATCGCGCGGCGCACACGGCGCTCCGGCGTGGGGCGCGCGGCGCGCACGTCGAGCCTCGCCACCAGCTCGCGCAGCACCACCTTCATCTCGAGCTGGGCGAAGCTCGCGCCGAGACAGCGGCGCACCCCGCCCCCGAACGGGATCCAGGTGTAGGTGCCCGCCGGCTGCTCGAGGAAGCGCTCGGGCCGGAAGGCACGCGGGTTGTCGTAGACGTCCGGACGGCGGTGCAGCAGGTAGATGCAGGGCGCCACGGTCACGCCCGCGGGCAGCAGCCGCCCGCCGATCTCCATCGGCTCGATCAGTCGCCGCAGGACTAGCGCGAGCACGGGGCGGAGGCGCAGCACCTCCTTGACGACGGCGTCGAGGTAGACCTCCTCGCCCGCGTCGATCTCGTCGCGGAGTCGAGCCAACGCTTGCGGGTGGTGCGTGAGCGCCTCGAGCGCCCAGGCGAGCGCGGTGGCGCTCGTCTCGTGGCCCGCCACGAGCAGCGTCATGAGCTCGTCGCGGAGCTCTTTGTCGGTCATCTCGCTGCCGTCGTCGTGCCTGGCCTGGAGCAGCAGTGAGAGGATGTCGTCGCGCTCGGCGAGGTCGGCGGCGTTCCGTCTGGTGCGGATCTCCTCGTAGATCAGATCGTCCGCTGGCTGGAGCGCATGCTGGATGGTGCCGCGCTCCGCGACGCGGCGCGGGCCGAGAACCGCCAGCGGGACCATGCGCCGCGGGTTGGCGAGCCAGGAGAGACCGCGTTGAAGAACCTCGCCGAGGCGCTCCACGCGACTCGTCTCCCGTACGCCGAACACCGTCCGCATGATCACGTCGAGCGTGATCGCCTGCATGGTCGGCAGGGTCTCGATCGGCTCGCCCACGGGCCAGCGCTCGAGTTGCCGCACCGCCGCGTCCGCCATCGTCTCCTCGTAGCCGCGCATCCGCTCGCCGTGGAAGGGCGGCAGCATCAGCTTGCGCTGCGCCATGTGGGCGTCCTCGTCGAGCAGCAGCACCGAATGGCTGCCGAGCACGGGCAGGAGCACCACGTTGGCCTCGCCGGCGTGCAGCAGCCGCGGGTCGCCCGTGAACACCTGTTTCACCGCATCCGGATGGCTGACGAACACCCAGGTGCCCTCGTTGGCGATCCTCAGCGTGAACATGTCGCCGTGGCGCCGCTGCGACTCCTCCATGAAAGCGGCGGGCCGGGCGATCCAGCGCGCGGTCTGAAGCGCGCGCGGAGCTCGCGGGCCGTCTGGCAATGAGGGCATCACGCCTCCCATCATCGCGGGTGCCGCAGGTTTGGTCGCATAGTCAGACCTTTCCTGCGGCACCCCTGGCTACGCGAGGCTGCGACCTGCCAATTTGGCGTGCGCGGCCACGTCCGCCGCGAACTCGGCGAAGTCGGCCGCGTAGAGCTGTTGCGGGCCGTCGCAGAGCGCCAGCTCGGGGTCCTCCGCCACCTCGACGATGATCCCGTCCGCGCCGCGGCCGCGGTCGGCGCGAGACAGGGGACCCACGAGGCGGCGGTCGCCCGACGCGTGCGAGGGGTCCACGACCACCGGCAGGTGCGAGTGGAGCTTCAGCCACGGCACGGCGCCGAGGTCGAGCGTGAAGCGCATCGCGCTGTCGAAGGTGCGGATGCCGCGCTCGCACAGGATGACCCGTTCGTTCCCCTCCTTCAGGATGTAGTCCGCCGCCTGGAGCAGCTCGTCCAGAGTGGAGGACAGCCCGCGCTTGAGGAGCACCGGCTTGCCGAGCTTCCCGACCACCTCGAGCAGCCCGTAGTTCTGCATGTTGCGGGCGCCGACCTGGATGACGTCGACGGCATCGGCGAACGAGTCCGCCAGGTTCGCGGAGGTCATCTCACTGACGATCGGCAGCCCGGTCTCGTCCCGAGCAGCACGCAAGATCTCGAGCCCCTCGAGGCCCAGCCCCTGAAAGGCAAACGGCGATGTACGCGGCTTGAAGGCACCCCCGCGCAGCATCGAGGCACCCGCGGCCGCCACGGCGCGCGCGACCCCGAGCGTCTGCTCACGGGACTCCACCGTGCAGGGCCCCGCGATCAGGGAGAACTTGTCCGGCGAGCCGATCTCGTGATCGAGGACGGAGAAGGTGGTCGGCTCGTGGTGCGAAAGCTCGCTCGACGCCAGCTTGTAGGGGCGCGAGATCGGGATCACGCGGTCCACGCCCGGTAGGCCCTCGAGGCCCATCTCGCGCACGCCCTCGGGGTCGCCGATCGCGCCGATCGCCGTGGTCAGCTCGCCGGGCATGACCTTCGCGTGAACGCCCGCGGCCTGGAGGCGCTCGACGATCGCGTCGATCTGCGCGGCCGTCGCCTCGGGTGTCATCACGACCATCATGCGCCCACCTCCGCACGCGCCTTGCGGGCGCGCAGCATCGTCACCACAAGGAGGGCAATCACGCCGAGCGGGAACGGCGCGAGCACGATTATGGGGATGTCGAGCCCGGCCTTGATCAGCAGCGCGAGCCCGGCGCCGAGCAGGACGACCGCGAGCGTCGTGCGGAGCACCGCTGGGTCCACGCGCACGGACCAGTGGCTGCCGAGCCACACGCCGGGGATCGAGCCGAGCAGGATCGTTCCTACGAGCCCAAAGTCGACGTTGCCGGCCGTCACGTGAGCGAGCCCGGCCGCCCACAGCAGGATCGCGGCGTGGAAGACGTCGGTGCCCACCACGCGCTGCGGCGACAGCCTGAACAGCAGGATCAGGCCGACGGCGATCAGCGCGCCGCTGCCCGCAGAGGTCACGCCGAGCACGAACCCGACGCAGAGGCCGAGCAGCACGGCGGCGATCTTGTGGCGGCGCTCCATCTCGATCGTGTCGCGCTCGCGCGCGTGCATGCTCTTGAGGAACGCGCGGATCAGCGTGGCGGTGCCCGTGAGGAGCAGCGCTCCGGCGAGCAGCGCGATCACGGTGTCCTCGAAGTCGTGCCCCAGCCAGTCCTCGAGCAGTGTGAGCACGTAGACGCCGCCGATCGCGGCTGGGACCGAGCCGATCGCCATCCAGCTCGACAGCTTCATGTCGACCGTCTTCTGGCGCAGGTGCTTGTAGCCGCCCACGGTCTTCGTGACGGCCGCGTAGGCGAGGTCCGTGCCGATCGCCGTGACCGGCGTGACGCCGAAGACCAGGATCAGCATCGGCGTCATCAGCGAGCCGCCGCCGATTCCGGTCATCCCCACGAGGATGCCTACCCCAAGGCCGAACGCTACGAGGGCGAAGTCCACGGCCCGAAGCCTAGGCCCCTACCGGCCTACAGGACCATGCCTGCACCGACGGTGTCGTTCGTCGACTCGTCGATGAGGATGAAGCTGCCGGTTGCGCGGTTGCGCCGGTACTGGTCCACCAGGAGCGGCGCCGACAGGCGCAGGCGCAGCTTCCCGATCTCGTTCAGCTCGAGTTGGTCGGCCTGCTCCTCGCGGTGCAGCGAGTTCACGTCGATGCGGTAGATGACCTGATCGACCTTGGCCAGGGCGGTGCGGCTCGTGTGCTTGATGCGGTAGCGGCCGGCCGGGGACAGCGGACGGTCCGACATCCAGCAGACCATCGCGTCGATTTCCTTAGCCTCGACCGGCCGGTTCTGCGGCCGGCAGATCATGTCGCCGCGCGAGACGTCGATGTCGTCCTCGAGCCGCAGCGTCACGGACAGAGGTGGGTAGGCCTCCTCGAGCTCTCCGTCGAACGTGTCGATCCCAGCGATGCGGCTCGTCTGGCCCGACGGGAGCACCACGACCTCGTCGCCCGTGCGGAACACGCCGGAGGCGACCTCACCCGCATAGCCACGGTAGTCGTGCAGCTCGTCCGACATCGGCCGCGTGACCCACTGGACCGGGAAGCGCGCGTCCTGGAGGTTGCGGTCCGAGGCCACGTGCACGTGCTCGAGGTGGTAGAGCAGCGCGGGCCCCTCGTACCAGGGCATGTTGACCGAGCGCTCGACCACGTTGTCGCCGTGGAGCGCCGAGATCGGGATGAAGGTCACGTCCTGCACGTCGAGCTTCGCGGCCCAGCCGGTGAACTCGGAGCAGATCCTGTCGAAGACCTCCTGGTCCCAGTCGACCAGGTCCATCTTGTTCACGCACACCACCAGGTGCGGGATGCGGAGCAGCGACGCGATGAACGCGTGCCGGCGCGACTGCTCCAGCACGCCCTTGCGCGCGTCCACGAGGATCAGCGCGAGGTCGGCGGTCGACGCGCCGGTGACCATGTTGCGCGTGTACTGCTCGTGGCCGGGCGTGTCGGCGATGATGAACTTGCGCCGCGGCGTGTGGAAGTAGCGGTAGGCGACGTCGATCGTGATGCCCTGCTCGCGCTCGGCGCGCAGGCCGTCCGTGAGCAGCGCGAGGTTCACGTAGCCGTCGCCGCGCCGCCTGGAGGTCTCCTCCACGTGCTCGAGTTGGTCCTCGAAGATCGACTTGGTGTCGTAGAGGAGCCGGCCGATCAGGGTCGACTTGCCGTCGTCGACCGAGCCCGCGGTGGCGAAGCGGACGAGCTCCGAGGTGCGGGTGGCCGTGGGCCGCCCGTTGGTGGCCGCACCGGGCGCCATCGCTAGAAGTACCCCTCCTTCTTGCGGTCCTCCATGGCGGCCTCCGAGATGCGATCGTCCGCGCGCGTCTCGCCGCGCTCGGTGATCCGCGTGGCGGCGATCTCCGCGACCACGTCGTCGAGCCTCGACGCCGTCGAGGTGACCGCGCCGGTGCAGCTCATGTCGCCGACGGTGCGGAAGCGGACCGACTCCGTGAAGGGCTCCTCGCCCGGCATCAGCTCCACGTGCTCGGAGACCGCGTACAGCATCCCGTCGCGCTTGAAGACCTCGCGCTCGTGCGAGAAGTAGATCGACGGCAGCTCGAGGTCCTCCTCGGCGATGTACTGCCACACGTCGAGCTCGGTCCAGTTCGAGAGCGGGAAGACGCGCACGTGCTCGCCGGGCTTCACGAAGCCGTTGTAGATGCTCCACAGCTCCGGACGCTGGCCCTTCGGGTCCCACTGGCCGAAGTCGTCGCGGAAGGACAGGATGCGCTCCTTCGCGCGGGCGCGCTCCTCGTCGCGGCGCGCGCCGCCGAAGGCTGCCTTGAAGCCGTGCTCCTCGATCGCGTCGAGCAGCGTCACCGACTGGAGCCGGTTGCGCGAGGCGCGCGGGCCCTTCTCCTCGACCACGCGGCCCTGGTCGATCGAGTCCTGCACCGAGGCGACGATCAGCCGCGCGTTCATCTCCTCCACGAGCCGGTCGCGGTACTCGATCACCTCGGGGAAGTTGTGGCCCGTGTCCACATGCATCACGGGGAACGGCAGCCCACCGGGGTGAAAGGCCTTGCGCGCGAGATGCAGCAGGACCGCGCTGTCCTTGCCGCCCGAGAAGAGCAGCACCGCGCGCTCCAGCTCAGCCGCTACCTCGCGGATGACGTGGATGGCCTCTGATTCGAGGGCGCGTAGATGTGAGATTTCGTAGGTCAACGTGCAGGCCGTCAGACGTGCAGGCCGCACTCCGTCTTGTCCTGCCCGCTCCAGCGGCCGTCGCGGCCGTTTCCGGGAAGCGTGCAGGGAGCGCAGCCGATGGACTCGTAGCCCCGGTCGTGCAGCGGATGGTAGGGAAGTTCGTGCTCGTGGACGTAGTTCCAAACGTCGCGGTCGGTCCACTCGGCGAGCGGGTTGAACTTCCATACCCCGCGTGCCTCGTCCCATTCCACCGCCTGCGCGTCCGCGCGCGTGGGCGACTGTTCACGCCGGATGCCGGTTATCCAGGCCTCCGTTCCCTTCAGCGCCTGCTCGAGTGCGTCGACCTTGCGGGAGCCGCAGCAGTTCGAGGCGCTCCAGGGCGTTCCGTTCGGCGGCGTGGCGTCCACCACCTCCACGAGCAGGCCGTAGCGGTCCTCGACCTTGCGCCAGACCTCGTATGTCTCCGGGAACAGCACGCCTGTGTCGATCGTGAACACGCGCGCGCTGGGCTCGATGCGCATGAGCATGTCGATCAGGACCGACTCCTCCTTCTGGAAGGAGCAGGCCATCACGAGCGAGGGGTGATGTCGCTCGATGGCGCTGCGAAGCGTCTCCTCGGCGGTCGCCGCTACACCGCGCATTCGCCCTCTCCCCGGATCACCTGGAAGGGCTCCTTCTTCTGCCAGTCGATGAAGTACTGCATGTTGTCGAGGCTGAACTCCACCGGCATGGCGAGGTCGCGGACCTCGTCCTCGAAGCGGATCCCCTCGACGCGCTCGGCGTACTGGTTGAACGCCTCGCCGTCGTTGCGTTCGGCCTCGTACATGCGCACCCAGCGCTCCACGGCGTCGGGCACCCGCTTGGCGGGGAGCCGCACCTTGAGGCGCGTGCCGTAGACCACCTCGCCGCCCTCGTAGGTGCCGCCGATGTGCGCCACGTACGCCGGGATCGTGTGCTCGCCGACCTTGATCGACGCGCCGTAGAAGCCGATGTTCGCGATGTGGTGCTGGCTGCAGCCGTTCGGGCAGCCGGACATCTTGATGTGGATCCGCTTCGTGAGCGGGTCCTCGATTCCCATCGACTCGATGCGCTCGCGCACCGCGTGGTTCAGGCCCATCGAGCTCGTGATGCCGAGCTTGCAGGAGTCCGTGCCGGGGCAGCTCACCACGTCGTTGATCTCATCGACGCCGGCCTCGCCGAGACCGAGCTCGGAGAGCGCGCGCCAGACCTCGTAGGTGGTCTCGTCGCGCACCCAGCGGAGCACCATGTTCTGGTGGACCGTCATGCGCGCGTAGCCGCCGGAGTAGTTCCGCATGATCTCGGCCAGCCCGCGGAACTGCTCGGGCGTGAGGTCACCGCGCACGACCTTGATCTGCACGGTCGAGAACCCGGCCTGGCGCTGAGGCACCACGCTCGTGGCGGCCCAGCGCTCGTACTCGCTGCCGTCGCCGTTCGGGCTCGCGTAGCTGGCGGGCAGCGCCGGCGCGCCGGCCTCCTCGTCGTCGATGAAGAGCAGCGGCTGGGGATCGAAGTCGCGCTCGGCGACCCAGTCGCCCTTCAGCTCCTCGTCGACCTGCTTCGCCAGCTCCTCGATGCCGAACTTGTCGACGAACACCTTGAGGCGCGCCCGCGCGCGGTTGGGTCGCAGCCACTCCTGGCGGTCGTAGATGCGCAGCATCGCCTCGGTGACCTTCAGGTACTCGCCGTCGTCGGCGCTGACGAACTCGCGCAGCGTCGGCGCTATGCGCGGCATGATCGAGGTGCCGCCGCCGGCGCGCATCTCGAAGCCCTTCACCCCGTCGCGGATGCGCGGGATGAACGCCACGTCGTGGATGCCGGTGATCGCGCGGTCCTCGTCCGTGGCGGTGAAGGCCGTCTTCACCTTGCGCGGCATCAGCTGGGTGGTGGGGTGACGGACGAAGTAGCGCACGTAGGCGCCCACGTACGGCGTCGGGTCGAAGAGCTCGCCCTCGCAGACGCCGGCCCACGGGTCGCCGGTCACGTTGCGGATCGTGTTGCCGCAGCCCTCGCGGCTCGACAGGCCTGAGTCGGACAGCTCCCGGATGGCCTTCGCGGCGTCGCGCAGCGGCACGTGGTGGATCTGGATGTTCTGGCGCGTCGTGATGTGGCCCTTGTTGAGGGGCGCGTACTTCTCCACGACGTTGGCGAACGCCTCCATCTGCTCGGGTGTGACGCCGCCGAACGGCAGCTTCACGCGCATCATCTGCACGTCGGCCTGGCGCTGGCCGTAGACGCCCTGCTTCAGCCGGAAGCCGATGAACTCCGTCTCGGGCGTCTGGCCCTCGAGGTACTTCTCGGCCTCGTTGTCGAAGTCGTCGAACTCCCGCTCGAGGATCGGGATGATGTAGCCCGGAACGTTCTCGTAGACCTCCGGGTTATCCAGCGACCCCTGCTTGCCCTTGCGCTTTGCGCCAGCCTCGGGCGGCGCGGAAACCGGTTCCATCGGGGAAAAGTACCAAAACCCGACCGGGTTTCGTCCTTTTTGGTCTCAGGAGCTGACCGCGCGCCTGTACTTGTAGACCGACAGCGTCGCGAAGACGGCGATCAGGCCGAGGCACCAGAGCACCGCGGCCCACACGTCCGAGCCCGCGGGAGCGTCCACGAACAGGGCGCGGGCGGCGTCCACGACGGTGCTGAACGGGTTGGCGTTGGCGAACGCCTCGAGCCACGACGGCATCGACTCGGGCGGCACGAACGCGGACGACGCGAACGTGATCGGGAAGATCACCATGAAGCCGAGCGCCTGGGCGCCCTCGGCCGAGCTCGAGTTGAGCGCGATGAAGGCGAAGATCCACGAGAAGGCGTAGCCGAACAGGAGCAGCAGGCCGATCCCGGCGGTCACCTCGACCGGACTCGAGGTGAAGTTGAAGCCCACCAGCAGGCCCACGACGACCATCACCGCGATCGAGACCGCGTTCGTCGCAACGTCGGCGAGCGTGCGCCCGGCTAGCACGGCGGAGCGCGCCATCGGCAGCGAGCGGAAGCGGTCGATGAGGCCCTTGCGCAGGTCGTCGGAGAGGCCGATCGCGGTCACGAAGCCGCCGAATGACATCGTCTGCACGATGATCCCCGGCATCAGGAAGTCCACGTAGTCGGAGAAGCCGGGCGTGCGGATCGCGCCGCCGAACACGTACACGAACAGCAGCACGAACATGACCGGCTGGATCGTGAAGGAGACCCAGAGGTCCGGTTGGCGCGGGATGCGCTTCAGGTTGCGCTTCGCGACGACGGCGGTGTCGGCGACGGCGTAGCCGAGGGCGCTCACGCGGCCACCTCGTCCTCGTCCTCCTGTTCGGCCGCGTGTCCGGTGAGCGAGATGAAGACGTCGTCCAGGGTCGGACGCCGGACCGCGATGTCGGCGATCCCCACGCCCGCCGCGTCGAGGCGGCGGACGGCCTCGGCGATCCCGCCGGCGGAGCGGTTCAGCGGCATGACCAGGATCCCGTGCTCGCACTTGGGGCGCTCGTCCGCGAGCGGCGCGAGCGCCTCCATCGCGGCCTGCTCCTGCGCGGGGTTCTCGAGCGTCACCTCGAGCCGCTCGCCGCCCACGCGGCTCTTCAGCTCGTCGGGCGTGCCCTCCGCGATCACGTGGCCGTGGTCGATCACGGCGATGCGGTCGGCCAGCCGGTCGGCCTCGTCGAGGTACTGGGTGGTGAGAAGCACCGTGGTGCCGGCCGCCACGCGCGCCTCGATGGTCTCCCACAGCTCCAGGCGGCTGCGCGGGTCGAGCGCGGTGGTGGGCTCGTCCAGGAACAGCACGGGCGGGCGAGCCACCAGCGCCGCCGCGAGGTCGAGCCGGCGTCGCATGCCGCCGGAGTAGGTCTTGGCGAGCCGGCCGGCGGCTTCCGTGAGCGAGAAGCGCTCGAGCAACTCGTTCGCGCGCTCGCGCGAGGCGTCACGGCCGAGGTGGTAGAGGCGGCCGACCATCTCCAGGTTCTCGAAGCCGGTCAGGTTCTCGTCGACCGCCGCGTACTGACCGGCCAGACCGATCTGGGAGCGGAGCGCGGCGGCGTCCTTCACCACGTCGAGCCCGGCGACCCGCGCCGTGCCGCCGTCTGGCGGCAGCAGCGTGGTGAGGATGCGCACGGCTGTGGTCTTGCCCGCGCCGTTCGGCCCGAGCAGGCCGAGGATCGACCCGGCCGGTGCGCTCAGGTCGATTCCGTCCAGCGCGCGGACGTCACCGAACGACTTCTCGAGCCCCGTGACCTCGATGGCGGCTTCCTCGGGCACGACGCTCACCATACGGATCGTCGATGATCCGCCGATGCGTCGCATGAACATCTCGAATCCGGACTTCTCTTTCGACTCCGACGACCCAGAGGGCTTCGGCGCCGGCATGTTCCGGCTCGGCAAGCTCGTCGGCGCGGAGCACACCGGGACGACCATCTACGAGCTGCCGCCCGGCCAGCTCCTGTGCCCGTACCACTACGAATACGGCGAGGAGGAGTGGGTGCTCGTGCTCCAGGGGAGGCCCTTCCTGCGCACGCCCGAGGGCACCGAGGAGCTCGAGCCGCTCGACATCGCGTTCTTCCCGCGCGGCCCTGACGGCGCCCACCAGATCGGCAACCGCACGGACGAGCCGGCGCGGGTGATGATGTGGTCGAACGTCGTCCTGCCGACCGTCAGCTGCTATCCGGACAGCGACAAGGTCGGGGTCTGGACCGGCGACAAGGCCGAGGACCTCATGGTCGAGCGCTCCTCGGGCGTGGACTACTACCGCGGCGAGAGCGCCGCGCCGCGCGACTAGGCGCTGCCCCAGAGCTCGCGGTCGCCCCAGGGCGACGGGCCCGTCGGGTCGCGGCCCGTGCCGGCGTAGAGGCCGGCACGCAGCCAGGGGCTCATGCTCGGACCGGGCGTGGCCGGCGGCGGCGCGGTGTCGCGCATGAACTGCTCGATCGCGCCCGCGATGGCGGCCGCCTCCTCAGGCGAGGCCGACTGGCGCACCTCGATGCGCGGCCTGGCAGGGCTCTGCTTGCCGTTGCGGCTCACGGGACGAAGCGTATTGGCCGGCTAGCCCAGCGGCTCCACGGCGACCGTGAGGCTTCGACGGTACGGAACAGAGCGGATCCTGACCGGTATCGCCGGATACCGTGTCCCGCATGGCCGACTTGCTCGTCTTTCCGCAGGAGACCGTGCTTCAGGCGATCGAGCCCGCTGATGCCATCGAGCGGGTCCGGGATGGGTTCGTGCAGTACGCCGGCAGCGAGTGGCAGATGCCGCCGAAGCTGTATCTGGACGCCTCGCCCAACGGCGACTTCCGCGCCATGCCGGCCAAGGGCGCCGGGCTCGCGATCCTGAAGTGGGTCACATCGTTCCCGGAGAACCCTCAGGCGGGCCTGCCGGTGGTGATGGGGATGATCTGCGTGTCGTCGGCCTCGGACGGGCAGCCGCTCGCGCTCGTCGACGTGCGCGCGGTGACCGCCCTGCGGACCGGCGCCGTCGCGGCGGTGGCGGCGCAGGAGCTCGCGCGTGAGGACGCTCGCACGGTCGGGATCGTCGGCTGCGGGCTGCACGGCACCTGGGCGGCGCGCTGCCTCGCGGCCGCGGAGTACGGGCCGGGCATCTGCGTCGACCCGGACCCCGAGGCGGCCGGGCAGCTGGCGGGGGAGCTCGGCTGGGAGGCGGGCACGCGCGAGGACGCGCTCGCCTGTGACGTGGTGACCTGCGTGACACCCGGCCACGAGCCGGTCGTGTTCGCTGCCGACATCAGGCCTGGGATGCATCTCAACATGCTCGGCGCGGACGGTCCCGGAAAGGCGGAGGCCGAGCCCGAGGCGGTGGCGAGCTGCGAGCTGTTCTGCGACGAGTGGGCCCAGGCGAGCCACGGCGGCGAGCTGACCGGGGCGGTGGAGGCCGGCCTCGTGACGCGTGAGCAGGTCGGGGAACTGGGCGCGGTCCTGTGCGGCACCCACCCTGGGCGCTCCGGCCCCGATGGGGCTACGCTGTTCGATTCAACAGGCTTGGCCATTCAGGATCTCGCACTGTGCCTCGCGCTGATCGAGGCACACCGCGCCGGACGTGTGCGAGCCGACAGCGTCAGGCTCTAGCCATCCCCGACCGCCGAAGGCCAATGCGCAAACTGCTTCTCACCCTCGCCGTCCTGTCCGTGATCGCCCTCGCAGCCGCGGGCTGCGGCAGCAACGAGCAGACCGCCTCTGGGGCGACCGAGCTGGTTCCTGCGGGTGCGCTCATGTACGGCGAGGCCTCGCTCAAGCCGGAGGGCGACCAGAAGCAGGCGGTCGAGTCGATCCTCGCCAAGTTCCCGGGCGGCGGCCAGGCGAGCGACCGGCTCAAGGACCTGATCGAGAAGGGCCTGCGCGACGCCGACGCGCCGGTGAGCTTCAAGAAGGACATCGAGCCCTGGCTCGGCGACCAGGCGGCCTTCTTCGTGGTCGGGAGCCTGATCCAGCCGGCCGGCAAAGGGAGCGCCGCGGCCCTGATCGCAACTAACGACGAGGACAAGGCGCAGGCGGCGCTCGAGAAGTCGGCCGAGGGCAAGACCACCCAGCACACCTACAAGGACGTGGACTACCTGACGGACGAGTCGGGTGAAGCCGGCGCAGTCTTCGACGGCTTCCTCGTGCTCGGCAGCGAGCCCGGCGTGAGGGCCGCGATCGACACGAGCAAGGGCGGCCCGAAGCTCTCGGACGACGACGGCTTCAAGGCCAAGCTCGACGACGCCGCCGAGGACAGGCTCGGGCTCTTCTACCTGAACTCGCCCGAGATCGCGAAGGCGATGCCGCAGGGCGCCGGCGTCCCCCCGGCGCTCAAGGACGCTCTCAAGGAGCCGTTCCTCGCCACGGTCGACGCCGACGACGACGGCGTGGTCTTCGAGGGGGCGCTCCCCGCGCAGCTCGCCAAGACGGCCGGGCTCCTCGGCAACGGCAGCGACCTCATGGCCGACCTGCCGGCCGACTCCTGGCTCGCGTTCGCCCAGACCGATCTCGGCGCGCTGATCGACCACTCCGTCGACTCCTTCGCCGGCCTGGCCGGCGGCCGTGACACGGTCGAGCAGCAGTTCGCGGCGGCCACCGGGCTCGACCTCCAGAAGGACGTCATCGCCTGGATGGGCGACTTCGGCGTGTTCGCTCGCGGCACGAGCGTGGCGGATCTCGACGGCGCGCTTGTCGTCGAGACGAAGGACGAGGCCGCGTCCGGTCGCTTCATCGCCGCCCTAGAGCGGCTCGTGAAGGGCCAGGCAGCCCAGGCCGGCGGACTCGAGATCGGCCCGCTCCAAGCGTCCGGCGGAGGCGAGGGCTTCACGGTGGGCGGTGGCGGCATCCCCAAGCCGGTCCACGTGTTCCAGAAGAGCGGAAGGGTTGTGTTCGCCTACGGCGACGCTGCGGCAAGGGACGCCGTCGACCCGAGCCAGAAGCTCGGCGACTCGCCCGACTTCGCCGCGGCGCGCGACTCGCTCGGCGACTACACCATCTCCTTCTACGTGCTGATGCAGCCGATCTTCGACCTCGTCGAGGCGAGCGGCGCGGCCACGGACGCCGACTGGCAGAAGGCGAAGCCGTACCTCGAGCCGCTCAGCGCGCTGGTGGCCGGGACGTCCGGCGACGGCGACAACGTCAAGTCGGCCGCGAAGCTCGTCGTGAAGTAGCGCCGCGCGATTGACCCGCTGCCCGCGGGGGCGTACGTTTGAACCACGTTCGGGAAGCAATCGAGCCAAGCCGAGTGGCCTGAGCTGAAGCCCGCCAAACGGCGAGCTGCATGTGCAGCCCTGGAGCGGATGGCCCCCGTCGCCGTCGGCGGAGTTGCGGCGGCGATCGTTGTCCTGGTCTTCGCGGAGGCGGAGGCGGAGGAGACGTTCTTCTCTGTCTCGGCTCAGGTGCTCCCGGTGATCCTGCTTGCCCTCGTCATCGAGGCGCGGGCGGTCGGGGCGCCGGTGATGCGCGCCCCCAAGCGGATGCCGCTCGGACGGCTCCTTGAGCGCGTGAGGCGCGTGCTGGAGGGAGTGCTTGTCGTCGCCCTGCTCGCCGCGGAGGGGTACGCGCTGGACATCATCAGCGACGCGAGGCAGGGGCCGGCGGATCCTTGGGTCGTCTGGCTCGGGCTCACGTGGGGCTTCGTGACAGCCGCGGTCCTCACAGTGCTCGGCACGAAGCGCCCGCGGGCCACGATCGACGTCAAGTCGGAAACGACAAGCGACGGCCACACGATCGTGCGGCTAGCGCTTGGCAACCAGTTCGGCGACATCGACGTCGCGCCCGTGCTGAACATGTACCTGCAGCCCGGTCACGGCAGGGTCTACAAGTGCAAGGCGGATGGCACCGACCTGATCGAGCTCATACCGTTCAAGTCGTCCGATCCGACACGCCCGCTCCTCTCGGAGTGCGACGCCGAGTGGAAGTGCCTGGGCGAGCCGGTGACGATGGCCGCCGGAGGCACGGTTCACAAGGCGTACCGCATCGAGCCCGGCGAGCACGGCGAGCAGCAATACGAGGTTCGCGTGCGGCTCGACCACGTGCACCTCCCCGGCGGGCGGATCCGCCAGGAGGCGAAGGTGCCGGACGTGGAGGAGTGACGGCCTAGAGCGGGATGTTGCCGTGCTTGCGCTTCGGCGTGTCGACGCGCTTGGTCTTCAGCCGCTCGAGCGCGCGGATCAGCTTCGGGCGCGTCTCGTGGGGGATGATCACGTCGTCGATGTAGCCGCGCTCGGCGGCTGAGTACGGGTTGGCGAAGCGGGCCTTGTAGTCGCCGATCAGCTTCTCGCGGCGCTCGTCGGGCGTGGGCGAGCTCTGGATGTCGCGCCTGTGGATGATGTTGACGGCGCCCTCCGGTCCCATCACGGCGACCTCGGCGGTCGGCCAGGCGTAGACGAAGTCGGCGAGCATGTGCTTCGAGTTCATGACGTCGTAGGCGCCGCCGTAGGCCTTGCGCGTGATGACCGTCAGCTTCGGCACGGTCGCCTCGGTGAACGCGTACAGGAGCTTCGCGCCGTGGCGGATGATCCCGCCCCACTCCTGCGAGGTACCGGGGAGGAACCCCGGCACGTCCATGAAGGTGAGCAGCGGGACGTTGAAGGCATCGCAGAAGCGCACGAAGCGCGCGGCCTTCTCGGAGGCGCCGATGTCGAGCACGCCGGCGAGCTGGGCCGGCTGGTTGCCGACGACGCCCACGGGGCGCCCGTTCAGCCTGGCGAAGCCGATCACGATGTTGCGCGCGAAGTGCTCCTGCACCTCGAAGAACTCGCCGTTGTCGACGATCAGGTGCACCACGTCGCGCATGTCGTACGGCTTGTTCGGGTTGTCCGGGACGATCTGGTCGAGTTCCTCGTCCATCCGGTCCGGGTCGTCGCCGGTGTCCATCTGCGGTGGCAGCTCGAGGTTGTTCTGCGGTAGGAAGGACATGAGGTAGCGCACGTCCTCGAGGCAGCTCTCCTCGTCGTCGGCGGCGAAGTGCGCCACGCCCGACTTCGAGTTATGCGTCATCGCACCGCCGAGCTCCTCGAACTCGACCTCCTCGCCGGTGACCGTCTTGATCACGTCGGGGCCCGTGATGAACATGTGCGACGTCTCCTTGACCATGAAGATGAAGTCCGTCATGGCAGGGGAGTAGACGGCGCCGCCCGCGCAGGGGCCCATGATCACGGAGATCTGCGGGATCACCCCGGAGCACTGCACGTTGCGCACGAAGACGTCGCCGTAGGCGCCGAGCGATACGACGCCCTCCTGGATCCGCGCGCCGCCCGAGTCGTTGAT
>JAXDIL010000144.1:0-2919 GCA_034664005.1 Thermoleophilaceae bacterium
CGGCGACGTGCACGACATCGGCAAGTCGCTGGTCAACACGATCCTCACCAACAACGGCTACACGGTGGTCGACCTCGGCAAGCAGGTCCCGGTCGACACGATCATCAACGCCGCGATCGAGCACGACGCGGACGCGATCGGGCTCTCGGCGCTGCTCGTCTCGACCTCGAAGCAGATGCCGACCGCGGCGTTGATGATCGTGTCGATCGGGACCTGCTTGCCGAGGTCGAAGACCGTGTAGCCGTTGTTCGTGTGGATCGTGTTCACGAGCGACTTGCCGATGTCGTGCACGTCGCCGAACACGGTCGCGATCACGACGGTGCCCTTCGTAGCCCTCCACCTTGTCGAGGTACTTCTCGAGCTGCGCCACCGCGCGCTTCATCACCTCGGCCGACTGTAGAACGAACGGCAGGATCAGCTCGCCGGCGCCGAACTTGTCGCCCACCTCCTTCATGGCGGGCAGCAGCACGTCGTTCAGCGTGGGGACCGCGCCGATCTTCTCGACGGAGCGGTCGATCCAGTCCTCCACGCCCTCCTTCTTGCGGCGCAGGATGTGGAAGTGGAGCGCCTCCTCGGGCTCCATGCCCTCGGTGGGGTCGGCGCCGCCGGACTCCTCCTCCTGCTCGCCCTGCTGCTCGAAGTGAGCGATGAAGCGCTCGAGCGCGTCCTCCCGGCGGTTGTAGACGAGGTCGTCCGCGTAGCCGCGGTCCTCATCGGAGATCTCCGAGTAGGGCGTGATGTGGTTCGGGTTGACCATCGCCAGGTCGAGCCCGGCCTCCACGCAGTGGTGGAGGAAGACGGAGTTGAGCACGGCGCGCGCCCGCGGCGAGACGCCGAACGAGACGTTCGAGACGCCCAGCGAGGTCTTCACGCCGGGCAGCTCCTGCTTGATCAGGCGGATGCCCTCGATCGTCGCGACCGCGGACGGCCGCCACTCCTCGTCGCCCGTGGTGAGCGTGAAGGTGAGCGCGTCGAAGATGAGCGCCTCGCGGTCGAGCCCGTGCTCGTCGCAGGCCAGCTCGACGAGCCGCTTCGCCACCTCGAGCTTGCGCTCGGGCGTCTTCGCCATTCCCTCCTCGTCGATCGTGAGCGCGATCAGGGCGGCGCCGTGCGCCTTCGCGAGCGGCACGACCACGTCGAGCTTGGCGCGCCCGGCCTCGAGGTTCACCGAGTTGACGATCGCCCGGCCGGGGATGCGCTCGAGCGCGGCCTTGATCACGTCAGGCTCGGTCGAGTCGATCTGGATCGGAGTGGGCTGCGTGAGCGAGATGCGCTTCACGATCTCGCTCATCTGCTCGGCCTCGTCCTGGCGCTCGGTCAGCGCGACGCACACGTCGAGCACGTGCGCCCCGCCGGTCACCTGGTCCTCCGCGATCTGGATGATGCCGTCGTAGTCGTCGGCCAGGAGCAGCTCCTTGGCCTTGCGCGACCCCTGCGAGTTCACGCGCTCGCCCACCAGCGTCGGCCGCGGCTCCTGCGCGAGCGGCGTGGCGGTCATCATCGAGGAGATCAGCGCCTCGCGCGTCTCGGGCCGCGGAGCGGCGTCCCGGCCGCCGACGCGGTCCACGATCGCCGCGATGTGCTCGGGCGTCGTCCCGCAGCAGCCGCCGACGATGGAGACGTTGTAGCGCTCCACGAACTCCTGGAGGATGTTCGCGAGCGGGTCGGGCTCCTCGGGGAAGATCGTCTCGCCGTCGGGTCCCTGGAGCGGCAGGCCGGCGTTCGGGATGCAGTGCACCGGCAGCGGGCTGTTCTCGCCCAGGTAACGGATCGCGTCGCGCATGTCCTCGGGCCCGGTCGAGCAGTTCAGCCCGATCACGTCCACGTCGAGCGCGGTGAGCGTGGTGAGCACGGCCTGGATGTCCGTGCCGAGCAGCATCTTGCCGCCGTTCGGCAGCAGCGAGACGCTCGTCTGGATCGGGACCTGGCGGCCGGTGAGCTTGAAGGCCTCGCGCGTGCCGAAGATCGCGGCCTTCACCTCGAGGATGTCCTGCGCGGTCTCGATGATGATCAGGTCGGCGCCGCCCTCGATCAGGCCCTGCGCCTGCTCGGTGAAGACCGTGACGAGCTCGCCGAAGCTGATCTTCCCGAGCGTCGGGTCGTCGCTGGCCGGCAGGTGGCCGGTCGGGCCGATCGAGCCCGCCACGAAGCGGCTGTCGCCGGCGGCCTTGCGGGCGATCTCGGCGGCCCTGCGGTTGATCTCGAGCGTGTGCTCGTCGAGCCCCCACTCCTCGAGCTTCAGGCGGCTGGCCTGGAAGGTGTCGGTCTCGACCACCTCGGCGCCGGCGTTCAGCATCGACTCGTGGACGCCCTCGATCACGTCGGGGCGGTTGAGGACGAGCGCCTCGTGGCACTTGCCCTGGAGCCCGCCGTAGTCCTCCTGGGTGAGGTCGAACTGCTCCAGCGTCGCGCCCATACCGCCGTCGAAGACGACGACGCGGCTGCGGACGGCCTCGATGTAATCGCGCTCGGCCAAGGCGAACAGACTACCAACCTTGACAAGATCGTGTCAGGGTTGGGCCGAGCGCTGCGCGGCGCTAGCGGCGGCGCAGCCTGAGCGTGATCGTCGCCGTCCTGCTGCTGGTCTGCCCGGCCGCGTTCTTCAGCACCGCCTTGGCCTTCAGCTTCAGCTTGCGCTTGCGCCTGAGCTGCTTCATGGCGGCCCTGTTCGGCTTGAGCTTGACGGTGGTGCGGCCGCTGCTGCCGATCCTGAACGGCTTGCGTGCGACAGTCCGGACGACTTCAACCTCCACGGAACGCACGTGGCCGGCGTGGCCGCGCTCGTCCGGGCGGTCGACCCGGGCGCGCCGCCGTCGCAGGTGGTGCAGGCGCTGCGAGACGGTGCGTGGCCGCTCGGCAGCATGGCGGGCGTGACCGTGAGCGAGGGCGTGGCCGACGCCGCCGGCGCTATCGACGCCG
>JAXDIL010000190.1:0-21589 GCA_034664005.1 Thermoleophilaceae bacterium
GCCCGGCACGGACGTGGCCTTCTACAACGGCATCCTGCACGAGCTGATCGCGAACGACTGGGTCGACCGCGAGTTCATCGCCGAGCGCGTCACGAACTACGGGGAGCTGGCGAAGGTCGTGCGCCAGTACCCGCCCGAGCGCGCCGCGCAGATCTGCGGCGTGGACGCCGAGACGATCCGCCTCGTCGCCCGACTGTGGGGGGAGGCGGGCGCGGCCGTCATCTACTGGGGCATGGGGATCTCCCAGCACACGACCGGCACCGACAACGCGCGCTGCCTGATCGCGATGTGCTCGATCACGGGGAACGTAGGTCGCGAGGGCACGGGCCTCCACCCGCTGCGCGGTCAGAACAACGTGCAGGGCGCGTCCGACGCGGGCCTCGTCCCGATGTTCTATCCCGACTACCAGCTCGTGACGCTCGACGACGCGCGCGAGCTGTTCGAGGGCGCGTGGGGACGCGAGCTCGACCCGGAGCGCGGCCTGACGGTCACCGAGATCATCGCCAGCGCGCTCCACGGCGGCGTGCGCGGGATGTACATGATGGGCGAGAACCCGTTCCTGTCGGACCCGAACGTGAACAAGGTCCGCAAGGCGCTCAGCGCGCTCGACTTCCTGGTGGTGCAGGACATCTTCCTGACGGAGACGGCCGAGTTCGCCGACGTGGTCCTCCCCGCCTCCTCCTACATGGAGAAGGAGGGCACCTACACGAACACCGACAGGCGCGTGCAGATCGGCCGCAAGGTGCTCGAGCCACCGGGCGAGGCGCGCGAGGACTGGAAGATCATCTGCGACATCTCCACGCGGGTCGGGCTGCCGATGGACTACGGCTCGCCGCGTGAGGTTTTCGACGAGATGGCGGCGATGATGCCGAACTACACGGGGCTGTCCTACGACAACCTCGGCGCGAGCGGCAAGCTCTACCCGAACCCGGATCCCGAGCACTCGGACGGCACGGTGGTGCTGTTCGACGAGCGCTTTGGAACCGACGACGGGAAGGCGCACCTGGTACCTGCCGAGTGGCTGCCGGCGAAGGAGCTGCCGGACGACGAGTTCCCGTTCATCCTCAACACCGGCCGCCTGCTGGAGCACTGGCACACGGGCACGATGACGCGCCGCTCGTTCGCGCTCGACGCGCTCGAGCCAGAGGCGCACGTGTACCTGAACCCGGACGACGCCGCGGCGATGGGAGTCGGCGAGGGCGACTTCGTGCGCGTCACGTCACGGCGCGGTTCGATCGAGCTGGCCACGCGTATCTCCCACCGCGACACGCCCGGCACCTGCTTCATCCCGTTCCACTTCCGCGAGGCGGCCGCGAACGTGCTGACGATCGACGAGATCGACCCGCACGGGAAGATCCCCGAGTTCAAGTTCTGCGCGGTGAAGGTCGAGCCCGCCGGGGTTCCGGTGGCGGAGCCCGCCGCGTGATCTCACAGCGCCCGCCCGGCAGCGAGGCCCGAGCAGGCCGCTTCCCGGGCCCCTCGCTCATCCCCGATCTCCACGAGATCCAGCGCGAGCACGGCTGGCTGCCGCGCGAGGAGCTCGTGAAGCTGGCCCGCGAACGCCGCCGGCCCCTGTACGAGATCGAGGGGCTGATCACGTTCTATCCGCACTTCCGGACCGCTCCTCCGCCCGAGAAGGAGGTGGCGTGCTGCCACGACCTGGCCTGCTGGCTGCACGGGTCGGACGAGCGGATCGCGGAGCTGCGAGCCGAGCACGGATCGGACCCGTCGGTCGAGCTGCGCGAGGTGTCCTGCATCGGGCGCTGCGACCGCGCGCCCGCCGTGGCGAGCGAGGCCGAGCTACGGCGCACCGAGGTGCAGCGGGCGAACGACCCGTACGGCGCGGACGCGCGTGACTACCGCGTGCTCCGCTCCGCGCTCAGCGGGGAGCTCGACACCGGGGACCTGATCGCTGAGCTGAAGGAGTCGGGGCTGCGCGGCATGGGCGGGGCGGGCTTCCCGACCGGCACGAAGTGGGAGCTCGTCGCGAAGCAGGAGGCCGAGCCCAAGTACGCGATCTGCAACGCGGACGAGTCGGAGCCCGGCACGTTCAAAGACCGCCAGATCCTCGCGGAGCAGCCGCACCTGGTGCTCGAGGGACTGGTGCTCGGGATGCTCGCCACGGGCTGCCGCGAGGGCTGGGTCTTCATCCGGCACGAGTACGAGCCTGAGGAGGACGTGCTGCGCGAGGAGCTCGAGCGCCTGCGCGGGCTCGGCCTGCTCGACGAGGCGGGCGTGAGCGTGGACATCTTCACCTCGCCCGGCGGCTACATCCTCGGCGAGGAGTCGGCGCTGATCGAGTGCATGGAGGGTCACCGCGGCGAGCCGCGTAACAAGCCGCCGTTTCCGGGCATCGCCGGCCTGTGGGGCAAGCCCACCCTGATGAACTCGGTCGAGACGTTCGCCCACGTGCCTGTGATCTCCGAGCGCGGGGCCGAGTGGTGGAAGTCCCAGGGCGTGAACGGCGGCACGGGGCTGAAGTTCTTCGCGGTGTCGGGACACGTGGCGAAGCCGGACGTGTACTGCGTGCCGATGGGAACGACGACGCGCGAGCTGCTGGAGCTGGCGGGCGGCGTGAGCGAGGGGCGCGAGCTGCTGGCGTTCCAGCCTGGCGGCGCGTCGTCGAACTTTCTCGGCCCGGACGAGCTCGACGTGCCGCTCGACTTCGGGCCGCTCGCCGAGGCGGGCTCGATGCTGGGCTCGGGCGCCGTCGTGATGATCGCCGAGGGCACCGACTTGCTTGCAGCCGCGACGAACGTGCTGCGCTTCTTCCGAAACGAGTCGTGCGGGAAGTGCGTGCCCTGCCGGGTGGGATCGACGAAGGCGCACGCACTGCTCGCGGACGTCGTGGACTCCGGCGGCGGCCCCGACGACGTGGGCGACACGATCATCGAGCTCGAGAAGACGATGCGCCTCACCTCGATCTGCGGCCTCGGCCAGGTGGCCCTCGGCCCGGCGATCAGCGTGCTGGGGCTGAAGCGAGGCGGCACCGAGGCGCGCCCGCACCCGCGGCCCGCGCGGCCGCCGGACCAGACGACGGGCCAAACGGACGGCGCGCCCGACTCGCCCGACGGCGCCGTCGGCTCCTGACATGCCCTCGCGCGAGCAGCGTCCCGCCCCACTCGGGAGCGGTGCCCGCTCGCGCACCCACATCGGGGCTGGGGCCCCTCGGGGCACAGGCGAGTTCTTCACGGTCAGGACCGTCTCGGAGGCGCTGACCGGCTTCCGGCCCGCGCGGCGCACGCCGGTCGAGCGCATCGGCCTCGACGATGCGCTCGGGCGCGTGCCCGCCGAGGCGCTGGTCGCGCCGCACGCGCTGCCCGGCTTCGCACGCGCGACCGTCGACGGCTACGCGGTCCGCGCGGCGGACACCTACGGAGCGTCCGAGGGGCTCCCGAGCTACCTCGACCTCGTCGGCGAGGCGCTCATGGGCCGCCCGCCCGAGTCGGAGGTCCGGCCCGGCACCGCCGTGGCGATCGCGACCGGCGCGCCTCTGCCCCCCGGCGCCGACGCAGTGCTGAAGGTCGAGCACACCCAGACGGCCACCGCGGAGCTGATCGAGGTGATGCGCCCTGTGACGCCCGGCGAGGGCATGGTCCGCGCCGACGAGGACGCGGCCCCCGGCGCCGAGCTTGCCCCAGCCGGCCGCCCACTGCGCGCCCACGACCTCGGAATGCTGGCCGCGGCGGGCCTCGTGGAGATCCCCGCCTACGCGCGCCCGCGCGTCATCATCGTGTCCACGGGCGACGAGCTGGTGCCGGCCGCCGCTTCCGGCCCCGACTCGCCCGCCTCCGTGCCCGCGTCGCCCGCTTCCGTGCCTGACTCGCCCGGCTCCGGGCCGGCCGCGCTCCCCGCGGGCCAGGTCCGCGACTCCTCCGCTCCGGCGCTTGCCGCCCTTGTCCGCGAGGCCGGCGGCTCGCCCGAGTTCGCGGGCATCGTGCCGGACGATCGTGACGCGCTCGTTACGAAGCTGCGGGAAGCGCTTCCGGAGTGCGACATCCTCGTAATTTCAGCCGGCTCGTCGGTGGGCGCTCGCGACCCGACAGCGGCGGCGTCCCCGTGATCGGCCTGCCCGGCAATCCCCGCTCCGCGCTCGTCGTCTTTCGCCTGATCGGGATGCCGATCGTGCGCATGGTCGGCGGCTGCACCGAGCCGCCGCCCGAGCCGACCGTGCGCGCCACGCTCGCGCGCGATCTCCCCTCGTCGGCCGGTCGCCTCGACGTCGTACAGGTGCGCGTGTCCGGCGACGAGGCCGAGCCGCTCTCCGGAAGCTCCTCCCTCCTCTCGATCCTCACAACGGCCGACGGCTATGTGGTCGTGCCGGAAGCCGCGACCGGACTGGCGGCCGGCAGCGAGGTCGAGGTAACGCTGTACCGGTAGGGCCAGCCCGCGACAATGTCCGCGATGGCCCGCGCCGCTCCCTTCATCCACGATCGCCCCGCCGCCGAGGCGCTCGCCGCCTGGCAGGACGCGTGCGTGGGCGCGGGCTGCCCCGAGCGCGTCGAGGCGGTGCGGTTGCCGCTCGACCAGGCGGTCGGCCGGGTCACCGCCGAGCCCGTCTGGGCGCGGAGCTCGTCGCCGCCCTTCGACGCCGCCGCGATGGACGGCATCGCGGTCCACACGGCGGACACGGTCGGCGCGAGCGAGACCACGCCGGTGCGCCTGGATGCCGGCGCGTTCGAGGTCGTGGACACGGGTGACCCGATTCCCGGCGACTTCGACGCCGTCGTGATGCGCGAGGACGTGCACGAGCTCGACGGCGCGGTCGAGCTGCGCGCAGCCGCCGCGCCCTACCAGCACGTTCGCTCGATCGGGGAGGACGTGAGTGCCGCCGAGCTGCTTCTCCCCACCGGCCATCGCCTCCGCCCCGTCGACGTGGCCGCGGCGGGAGCGGCGGGCGCAACGGAGCTGGTCGTGCGCCGCCGCCCAGTCGTGACGGTCATCCCGACCGGCGACGAGATCCGCCCCGTCGGGTCCGACCTCGCGGAGGGCGAGCTGCCCGACACGAACTCCCTGATGCTCGCGGCCCAGGCTGAGGCGGCCGGCTGCGAGGCGCACCGCTTCCAGGTGGTACCCGACGTGCCGGAGGAGATCACCGACGCGGTGCGCGCGGCCGCCGCCCGGTCGGACCTAGTGGTCGTGATCGCCGGATCGAGCGCCGGCCGCGACGACCACACCGCCGCGGTGGTGGCGGAGGTAGGAACGCTGGCCGTGCACGGCGTGGCCGTACGGCCCGGCCACCCGGTGGTGCTGGGCGTGGTGCACGGCGAGCCCGCCACGCCCGTGCTCGGCGCGCCCGGCTACCCCGTGTCCGCCTCGCTCACGTTCGACATCTTCGCCGCGCCGCTCCTCGCCCGGCTCGAGGGCGCCTCGCCGCCCGAGGCCCCGCTGGCGCGCGCCCGCCTCGCGCGCAAGCTGGCCTCGGCGATGGGGATGGACGACTGGGTGCGTGTCCGGCTCGGGCGCGTGGGCGGCCAGCTCGTGGCCACCCCGCTGCCGCGCGGGGCCGGTGTGCTCACCTCGCTAGTCCGTGCCGACGGCCTGCTGGTCGTCCCGGCCGCGCTCGAAGGACATCACGCGGGCGACGAGGTCGACGTCCGCCTGCTGCGCGGCGTGGGCGAGATCGAGCGGACGATCGTCGTCACGGGCTCGCACGATCTGGTGCTCGACCTGGCCGCGTCGGCGCTACGGGAGCGTGACCCGGGCATCACACTCGCGTCCTCGAACGTCGGGTCGCTCGGCGGACTGACCGCGATGCGGGACGGGCTCTGCCACCTCGCCGGCTCGCATCTGCTCGATCCGGAGAGCGGTGAGTACACGCTGCCGTATGTCGAGCGGCTGATGCCAGACGTCGGCGTGTCCGTGGTGCGGCTGGTTCATCGCGAGCAGGGGCTCATCGTCGCGCCCGGGAATCCGACCGGAACGACCGGCATCGCGGATGTGGCGCGACTCGGGCTGCGCTACGTGAACCGCCAGCGCGGAGCCGGCACCCGGGTTCTGCTGGATCACGAGCTCGCCCGGCTCGGCGTCTCGCCCGAGGCGATCCAGGGCTATGAGCGCGAGGAGCACACGCACCTCGCCGTGGCGGCAGCGGTGGCGGCGGGGCGGGCGGACTGCGGACTAGGCGTGCTCGCCGCGGCGCGAGCGTTCGGCCTCGACTTCGTGCCGGTGGCGAAGGAGCCCTATGACCTCGTCTTCGAGCCAGACCCGATCCTCGAACCGCTCTGGGCGCTGCTCGAGTCTGAGGAATTCCGCCGCGCGGTGACGGATCTCGGCGGGTACGACGTCAGCGAAATGGGCCGACAGCTCCGCTGACGCTCCCCAGGGCTACTGGCTCGGGGAGTCCGCCTGCCGCTCGAACAACTCGGCCACCTCCGCCGCGGAGACCGGCTCGAGGAAGGACTCGTTGAGGAACTCGTCCAGGTCCGGCCAGCCGCTCGCGCGCAGCTCGGGGAGAACGGCCGCGATGTCGTAGTCGGTACGCCGATGCTCGATCTCGGGCCCCAGGAGCAGCCAGTACGCCCCGGCCTGCCCCTCGTAAGGCATGCCGACGCTCCCGGCGTTGAGCACCCGCCACTCGGCAAGCTGCCGGGCGAATTGCACGTGCGTGTGACCGCAGACCACCACACGCTCCTCGACACCCTCCAACGCCGGGCGCCAGCGGCTCTCCGGTGTGAGGGCGGTCAGGATCTCCTCGTCGTTACGCGGTGAGCCGTGGCAGAAGAGAGTCGGGCCCAGGCCATCGACCTCCACTGTCACCGGGTCCGAGAACGACGCGAGAAAGTCGCGCTCCTCCTGTTTCAGCCTGGCGGCGGTCCAGGCGGCAGCACGCCTCCCGGGGTGCTCCTCACCAGGCGCCGGCGTGGCGCCCCGGTCGAACGCATCCACGACCCAGCGGTCGCCGTTGCCACGTACGAAGACGGCCCGGTCGCCCAGCGCTCGGAGCAGAGCGAGAGCCTCGGCCGGGAGCGGACCGGGGACGACATCGCCTCCCACGACGATCAGATCCACGTCCTCGAGCGCCACTTCGGCGAGCACGGCGCGCAGGGCCCCGGCGTTCGCGTGGATGTCGTACAGCGCCGCGACGCGCATGCTGATCAGTTTGGCATTGGGGGGCGGGGGTGCGGGCGGCCGAATCCGCTGATCAGTGGATGGTTTCTACGTTAGCCGCGTATATCGCGGTAAAAGTAGAAACGGTTCGGCTTAGGCGCCTTCGGCGCGAGCCGTCGCGGCCCGCGCCGCCGCCGCGTGGGCGCGTTCGACCACGGCGCCTGAGCCCAGGTTGATCTCGACCAGGCGTGCTGCCGCCGCGGCGGCGGCCTCCGCGAGCGTTACGCCCGTCAGTGCGTCGCCCCGCACCGCCGCCGACGCCGATCCCGCAACGGACACGCCGAGCTCCGCCACGTCCGCGGCCACCTCGACGATCCGGCAGGGCGGCTCGCTCGCCGCGACCAACGCGGCGGAGCGTTCATCGGGCGTCCGCGCCTCCAGCACCGGCGCGTAGGAAGTCAGCTCCTCCTCGGCCAACTCCAGTGCCCGCAGTCGGAGCTCGCCGGCCCGGCCAGCGTCGTCCGGGCGGCCTCCCAACCCCGCCGACATCTCAACCAAAGCGGCCGCCAGCGCGGCGGCTACTCCGCAAGAGGTGCCGCCGCCCGGAGCCGGCGTGGCGGCCGCGACGGCGGCGAGGAAATCTGAGAGGGGCTGCTTGCCGAGCTCGGTCACGAGAAGTTAGGCTACCTGGACAAATTGGTTCAAGACGTCACCCCTGAACAAATCGAAAGCTTCCGCCGCGACGGATTCCTCATCATCGAGGAGGGTCTCGTGCCCATGCCCGCGGTCGAGCGGCTGCGGGAGCGCTTCGCCGCGATCTTCGCCGGCGACTACGCCACGGGCATCGCGCCCGACGAGGTGAACTGGAAGCCAGGCCGCGACCGCGACGACGTGACTCGTCAGATCTGCAACGGCTGGCGCGCCGACGACCTCATCGCCGCCCAGGTGCTGAGCGAGAGCACCGGTCGCATCGCGGCCCAGCTCGGCGGCTACCGCGGCACGCGCATGCTCCAGGACAACTGCCTCTGGAAGCCGCCCGGCACGAAGTCGCTCGGCATGCACCAGGACGGCTCGTACGCGGACTACCTGAGCCCGCCCGAGATGATTACCTGCTGGGTCGCGCTCGACGAGACGTTCGCGCAGGGCGGGACGATCGAGTACGTCCGCGGCTCGCACCTGTGGCCGAAGACGCCGCCCGACCGCGGCAGCTTCCACGCGCCCGACGACTGGCTCGCTCCGCTCGCGAACGCCACGCCTGAGGGAACCGAGATCGAGCGCGTCCCGGTCGTCGTCAAGCCGGGCGGCTGCGCCTTCCACCACTCGCTCACCTTCCACGGGTCCGGGCCGAACGAGTCGCCGGTCGAGCGGCGGGCGCTCGTGTCGCACCTCGTACCGGTCGAGACCCGCTTCCACCCGGAGAACACGGACCTCATCTACTCGCGCTATCGCCGCCGCGGCGATCTCGCGATGGACGAGTCGTTCTTTCCAGTGCTGTACGACGAGAACGGCGGCCGCTCCGCGTGGCTGGAGGATCTACCCGCCCTCGCTTGACATGTGACCGAACGGTCACGTATCCTCCACACCGATGGACGACGTGTTCAGGGCACTCGCGGACCCCACGCGGCGCAGCCTGCTCGACGAGCTGTTCAGAGAGGACGGGCAGACGCTGACGGCGCTCGAGGAGCGCCTTCCGATGTCGCGCTTCGGCGTGATGAAGCACCTGAAGGTGCTCGAGGAGGCGAACCTCGTCGTGACGAAGCGGCGCGGCCGCGAGAAGCTCCACTTCCTGAATCCCGTCCCAATCCGGCTCGTCCACGACCGGTGGGTGAGCAAGTACGCGGAGCCCTGGGCCGCGACGCTCAGCGGGCTCAAGCACGAACTGGAGGACAGGACAATGGAGAAGGTCTTCGAGATCTACATCAAGACGACGCCCGAGCGTCTGTGGGAGGCGATCACCGACCCTCAGCTCCGCCAGAAGTACAACTTCGGGGTCGGGGTGGAATCCGACTGGACACCCGGCTCGAGCTACACCTCGGCGCATCCCGACGCCGGCGGTCCGATCGCCGAGGGGAAGAACCTCGAGGTCGACCCCCCGCGCCGGCTGGTCCAGAGCTTCACCGCTCTGTGGGCCGATTACGTGCAGGAGGAGGGCGAGTCGCGGGTCACCTGGGAGATCGAGCAGGTGGAGGACTCCTGCCGGCTCACGGTCACCCATGACCAGCTCCGCGAGGGCGCGAACGACAAGCTCTACGGCGGCTGGCCGATGATCCTCTCGGGCCTGAAGACGCTGCTCGAGACCGGTGAGCAGCTCACGACCCCCGGCTCCTTGATGTACGCCTAGCTAGACCGACAGCTCGACGCCCCAGGAGCGCGCCTGCCGCGCCAGCCGCTGGTGCAACTCGGCACCGGCGGCGTCGAGCCGGAGCGGCTGGGCGTTCCCGCGCGCGGCGAGGTGGCGCTTGTAGGCGGCGTTCGCGTACAGCGTGGCGAGCGTGTAGGTGACGTGCCCCAGCGAGGCGTGCCGGAACGACGCCACGAGCCCGAGCCGCGAGCGCGAGCCGGCCGAGCCGCGCGACGCCGACCCCGGCAGGAACAGCCCGCTCCGGCGCGCGAGCCAGAGCGCGCACAGCAGGTCGGAGGCTTGCTCCACCTCGGTGATCACGAGCGAGCCCGGGTCGGCCCGGTCGAGCAGGAAGCGCAGCGCGATCTCGTCGAAGCGCTCGGCAGGCGCCGGACCCGGCTCGCCGCTGCGCGGTACCGGGCGCCGGTCGAGGCAGGCGCGCGTGAGCACCGCCCAGCGCTCCGGCTCGCGGCTCGCGCTCGAGTAGCCCGGCAGCAGCTCGCGGCACGCGAGCTGGAGATCGGCCGAGCGCTCCACGCTAGGACGCCGCGTGGATTGGCGGCGCGGCGGCCATCGCGGGCGCCGCTGACGCGACCGGGTGCGGCTCGCGCGCCTCGATCTGCTCCAGCTTGGCGAGCAGGTTCTCGGCCATGCGGATCGAGGCGGCGTCGATCAGGCGCCCGTCGAGCGACACGGCGCCCTTGCCCTCGGCGGCGGCCTCGCGCATCGCGTCCACGATCCGGTGCGTGCGCTCCACCAGCCGCGGCGCCGGCGTGTAGACCTCGTTCGCCAGCGCCACCTGCGACGGGTGGATCGCCCACTTGCCCTCGTAGCCGAGCACGGCGGAGCGCCGCGCAGCCGACACGTAGCCCTCGGGATCGGTGAAGTCGCCGTACGGGCCGTCGATCGGCCGCAGCCCGTGCGCGCGGCAGGTCACCGCGATACGAGCGAGCGGGTAGTGCCACTGGTCGCCCCAGTGCCGGTCGCGCGCGTCCGAGTCGTCCGGATCGGTGAGCACGGAATAGTTCTCGTCCACCCCGCCGATCGAGGCCGTGTGGCTCTGGATCGACGCCGCGTAGTCAGCGACGCCGAAGATCATCGCCTCCATCCGGTCCGGGCATGACTGGGCGACCTCGTCCACGTGCACCATCCCGAGCGCGGTCTCGATCAGCACCGTCAGCCCGATCTTCCGCTCGAGCCCCATCGATTCCTCGATCTGGGTGAGGAGCGTCGCCACCAGGTGCACGTCGCCCGCGCCGCTGACCTTGGGGATGACGATCGCGTCCACGTGCTCGCCGGCCTGCTCGACCACGTCGACGATGTCGCGGTAGCACCAGTGCGTGTCGAGCCCGTTGATGCGGACCGACACCGAGCAGGCCGACCAGTCCTGCTCGCGCAGCGCGTCGACGAGGTTGATGCGTGCCTGCTCCTTGTCGTCCGGCGCGACCGCGTCCTCGAGGTCGAGCATCACCACGTCGGCGCCCAGCGACGGCGCCTTCTCCAGCATCCGTACGTTGCTGCCGGGCACGGCGAGCTCTGAGCGGTGGAGGCGGGTCTTCTTGGGCGTCATGCCGGCAGTAGAGCGGCGACCGGCCGATCGGGCAAGACTTGATAGAGGAATTTGTCTATGTGTTACTCAAAACTCTTAGCTTGCGCTCACTGTGCGGGTACGCCACCCTCTCAGGATGGAACCAGCGATTCCCGAGCTTCGGCCGCCCGAGCGACTGCTCTGCGGCCCCGGCCCCACGAACGTCGATCCCGCGGTACTCGAAGCGATGACACGGCCGATGCTCGGCCATCTCGATCCCGACCTCCACGAGATCCTGCACCAGCTGGTGGACATGCTGCGGCGCGTCTACCGCATGCCCGACGGCCTCGTGCTCCCGCTCCACTGCACCGGCACGGCCGGCATGGAGACGGGCATCACGAGCCTGGTCGAGCCGGGCGACACGGTGATCGTGGGGCAGTGCGGCTTCTTCGGGCGGCGCATCGCGGAGATCGCCGCGCGCCATGGGGCGCAGGTGGTCACTGTCGAGGCGGATTGGGGGGAGTGCGTCTCCAACGACGCCCTGATGGCTGAGCTCGATCGCCACCCGGGCGCGCGCATGATGGCCGTGGTTCATGCCGAGACCTCCACCGGTGTCGAGCATCCGCTCGCCGAGCTCGGCGCGTTGATGCGCGACCGCGACACGCTGCTCATGGCCGACTGCGTGACCTCGCTCGCGGGCGTCCCGCTGGAGGTGGGCGCCTGGGGCGTGGACTTCGCCTACTCGTGCACGCAGAAGTGCCTTGCGGCGCCGCCCGGGATGTCCCCTGTGGCGGTATCCGAACGGGCGCTCGAGCGGCTGCGCTCGCGCCGCACGCCGGTCCCGTTCGCGTTCGACCTGCTGCTGCTAGAGCGCTACTGGATCGAGCGCCCGGTCACCTACCACCACACGGCGCCGATCCTCGCGATCTACGCGCTGCACGAGGCGCTCCGGGGCGTACTCAGCGAGGGGATCGAGGCGCGCTGGGCCCGGCATGCCGAGGCAGCCGCGCATCTGCGGGGAGAGGTCGAGTCGCGCGGGCTGGCGGTGCTCGCGGACCCGGACCACCGCCTCGCTCCGCTCACCGCCGTGCGGGTGCCGGAGGGCGTGGACGGGAAGGCCGTGCAGGGCCGGATGCTGCGCGAGCACGGCATCGAGATCGGCGGAGGCCTCGGCCCGGACGCCCCAGCCATGTGGCGGATCGGGCTGATGGGCCAGAACGCGACGGCCGAGACCGCCGACCGCGTGCTGGCGGCGCTCGACGCGACCCTCGTGGACGAGCCCACCGCCGTAGCAGCCGGCGCGGCCTAGCGCGAAACGACAGCACCGACGGGGCCGCCGTTCCGTCAGGTGGATGACAAACGTGGCGGAAAACGCAACGATCGTCATCCACCTGCCAGCGCGTGGCGGGCGGCCGGCGATGTGCAGAAGCTCATGAAGGCCTCCACGTCCTCGCGGAGGGGGCCGATCACGCTGCGGACCACGTGCCAGCGGCGCTCGGGGAGGCCGCCGCTCGGGGTGATCGTGTCGAGCAGGCCGAGCTTCAGCTCCAGCTCGACCGCCGCGCGTGATTGCAGCGCGATTCCGAGGCCCGCGCGGGCCGCCTGCTTGATCGCGCCGTTCGAGCCGAGCGTCAGCACGTTGGGCTCGATCCCACGCGAGGCCAGAAACTCCTCGCACAGCGTTCGAGTGCCCGACCCCGGCTCACGAAGGAGCCACGGCCGCGAGGCAAGCTCCTCCATCGCAACCCAGCGCCGCCGGGCAAGCGGGTCGCCCGCGCTCGTGATCAAGGTGAACTCGTTGTCGGCGAAGTCCACTCCGAAGAAGCGCGCGTCCTCGGGAATCCGGCCCGTCACGGCCACGTCCACCTTGTGGTCGAGCACGCGCTGGAAGACGACCTCGCGGTTCCCCACGTCGAGTGAGATCTCCACCTCCGGGCGCCGCTCGCGGAAGGCCTGGATCAGCTGCGGCACCAGGTACTCGCCCGCGGTCGTGACGGCGCTGATCCGCAGCGTGTGCGGCCGCGCGTCCTCGGCCTCGCGCGCCGCGCGCTGGCCCTGGGCGAGCAGGCCGAGCACGTCGCTCGCGTAGGGCGCGTACGCCTCGCCCGCCGCGGTCGGCCGCACCGTCCGGCCGGCGCGCTCGGTGAGCGTCACGCCGAGCTCCCGCTCCAGCGCCGACACCGCCGCGGACACCGACGGCTGCGTCACCACCAGCTCCTCCGCCGCCGCCGTGACCGACCCACGACGCACCACGGTCAGGAACGACACCAGCTGGGTGAGCGTCACCGCCATACGAGAAGAAGAACGTATAGAGAAGCGGCTAAGCGTGCAAAGCGGAGTCCGCGCCCGTGGGGAAGCGCGGGTCCGCCCGCGGCGGCGAGCCGCCGATCGCCAGCGCGGCCCTGGCCGTGACCACGTGGTAGAGGATCAGGAGCTGCACGAGCGCGAGCGAGTCGGAGCGGAACAGGTCCGTGCCGACCGTGAACTCCCCCAGCCGCGTGATCCGCAGGTGGGAGGCGAAGCTCATCCGCTCCCAGACCGCCTCCTCGAGCTCCGCCGCGTGAGCCGGATCGAGGTCGCCCGGGATCCGCAGGAGCCATTCGCGCTCGCGCTTGATCAGCGCGGGGCCCTCCCGGTCGAGCAGGGGCGACAGGTCGGGGTGAGGGAGTGAGTCGCGGAGGATCACGTCCGCGTCGAGGCTCTGCGAGAACGCCACGACGATGTCGGCGTGCCTCGTCTGAGGGCGGACGTACGCCTCGGCATCCGCCTGCCGCGCATCGAGCTCGGCAAGCACCTCGTCCGTCGTGTAGCCGCGGCGCGTGCAGTCGCGCTTCAGCTTCCACGCCCGCCGCAGCTCCTCTGGAGGAGCGAGCGCGACACGGACGTCGTGGAGGCTGCGGAGCGTCTCGGTGTGGAAGTTGAGGACTCCCTCGACGAGCAGGAACTTCGACGGCCGGACGTAGACGGGCGGCTCGAACTCCCCGGTCCGGTGGCTGTACACCGGCTTGAGCACCGGCTCTCCCCGACGGAGGTGCGAGAGGTGCTGCGTGAGGATGTCGAGGTGGTTCGAGTCCGGGTGCAGCGGCGTGACGCCGAGCTCGCGGCGCTGCCTGCGGTCGTAGCGGTGATAGTCGTCCGCGGAGACGTGCGTGACGTGCGCATCGCCGATCACCCGCGTGAGCCCACGCGTGATCGTCGTCTTCCCGGCGCCCGAGTCGCCGACCACCCCTACGACGATCGCTCTAGGCACCGAGCTTCTCGTAGCGGCCGCCGTGGAACAGCAGCGGCGTGCCGGGGTTCTGGCGCGCGTACTCCACGCGGCCCAGGAAGAGCGAATGGTCGCCGCCCCAGTACGAGCGCTCCACGCGCGCGACGAAGTGGGCCAGCGCGCCGTCCACGAGCGGCGTCTCGCGCACGATCTGGAAGCGCGGGTCCGCCTCCGTCGAGCGCCCGGCGAACCGGTCCGACAGCGCGGCTTGCGTGGCGCACAGGACGCTCACGCCGTAATGCATGCCCTCGTGGAGCATCGAGCACATCTTCGTACGGCGGTCCACGGAGATGAGCACCAGCGGCGGCTCGAGCGAAACCGACATGAAGGCGTTCGCGGTCATGCCGTGCACCTCGTCGCCCTTCAGGGCCGTGATCACGGTGACCCCGGTTGCGAACATGCCGAGCGTGCGCCGCAGCGCGACCGCGGGGTCCTGCCCGTCCTCCCCCACATCGGGATGCTCCGCCTCCGCATACTCGTCGTAGGGGCTCGCCCCGATTCCGTCCGGACCCGTGAAGCTGATCGGAAACTGGAATTCCTGCGGCTCGGTCACGCGCGCGGGCGCTCCTTCTGCGGGTCGTAGAACGGGAAGCCCACGACCTGGGCCGGGATGCGCTTCTGGAGGCCGTCGAGCTTCCCCACCTCGACCGCGGTCCCCTCGTCCGCGTACTGGATCGCCATCCGGCACAGCGCGACGTTCTTCCGCAGCGTCGGGCTGCGCGTGCCGCTCGTGACCACGCCCACGCGTTGGCGGCCGGCGTACACCTCGTCGCCGTGCCCCGCGATCTCGTTGCCGTCGAGCTCGAGACCGACCAGCTTCCGCTGCGGGTGCGAGGAGCGCTCGATCAGCGCCTCCTTGCCCACGAAGTCGTCCTCGGAGTCGAGCTTCACCGTGAAGCCGATGCCCGCCTCGAAGGGGTCCACCTGATCGTCGAACTCGTAGCCGGCGAAGATCAGCCCCGCCTCGATCCGGATCATGTCGAGCGCCTCGAGCCCGAGCGGCTTGAGGCCGTGGGGCTGGCCCGCCGCCCAGATCGCGTCCCACACCGCCGCGCCGTCGTCCGGGTAACAGAAGACCTCGTAGCCGAGCTCGCCCGTGTAGCCCGTGCGCGACACCACGACCGGGATGCCCTGGTAGCCGCCGATCCGCCCCACCAGGAAGCGGAACCACTTGAGCTCCTCCAATGACGGCTGCGTCGGCGGCGTCCAGATCAGCTCCCGCATGATGTCGCGCGATGCCGGCCCCTGGACGGCCACGTTGTGGAGCTGGTCGGTCGAGGGCTTCACGAACGCCTTGAGGCCGAGCCGCTCGCCCAGCTCCTTCAGCCAGACGCCGTCATAGGGGTCGCCGCCGATGAAGCGGAAGTTGTCGTCGCCGAGCCGGAAGACGGTCGCGTCGTCGAACATCCCGCCGGTCTCGTTGCAGAGCGCCGTGTAGACCACCTGGCCGACGGCGAGCCGGCGGATGTCGCGCGTCACGGCGTGGTTCACGAGCGCCTCCGCGTCAGGCCCGAGCAGCTCCCACTTGCGCAGCGGCGAGAGGTCCATGACCACCGCCTTCTCGCGGCAGGCCCAGTACTCCGCGATCGCGCCCTCGTTGTTGAAGCAATGCGGGAGCCAGTAGCCGCGGTACTCCACGAAGCTCTCGGTGAGCTCCGAGGTGCGCGGGTGGAACGCCGTCTCCTTTGTCAGCACTGGCTCTGCCTCCGGGGTCACGCGATGGGCGATGGCCGTCGAGAAGCGGTTCTCGGGCGAGTAGACGCGCACGTGGATGTCCGTGCACTCCCACGCATTGGCCGGGTCGATGTCGTCCGGGCACGCGGACGAGGCGCACACGAGGTCCGTCATGGCCTTCATCAGCACGTAGTCGCCGGGACGCGACCACGGCTCGTCCGAGACGATCACGTTGTCCGCCTCGACCCTCGTGTTGAAGAAGAAGTTGACGGCCTCCCAGCCGGCGCGCGCGGCGATCCCGTACGGATCCACCTGCTCGTTGAAGTTGTCCGAGCAGTTCACGTGGCCCGGGTAGCCCATGTCCTCGTAGTAGCGGCGCGTGCAGGCGAGCCCGAACGTGTCGTGGCGGCCCACGGTGTCGCGCACCACCTGCACGAGCGGGTCCATGTCCACGTCGAAGAACTTGCTGTAGAGGCCGGGCAGCGGATAGGCGGCACCCATGAGCGTGCGCGTGGTCACGCCGTCCATCCCGCGCTCGAGCCCCTTGTCGAGCTTCGCGCGGTGGAAGGCCAGGAAGTCCGAGCACTGGCGGCCCTGCACGTCGATCACCTGGATGTACTCGCCCTCGCGCACCTCGTAGGAGAGCGCGCTCGCGCGGTCCACGCGGAGGTCGAGCCGCGGCTCGGCGAGCGGCTCCGGGAGTGGGACGTCGCCCGGCTTGCGGGGGCTGTGCCGCTTGATCTCGATGACGAGCGCGGATGCGGGCGGGTCGCCGTCCACGAGTCGGCCCCCCGGCGCGGCGACGACGAGCGTCGCATCGCGCTCGACCGCGAACGACTCGGACGCGCCGGGCGGGCTGTCGGCGCCGAACAGGAGCGCGGCACGCGCCTCCTCCGGGCGCAGCCCGCGCGCATGCAGGAGGCCGAGGAAGCCGTCCTCCGCGCCGTTCGCGAGCAGGCCGCGCAGCACGCTCGCGGGAGCGTCCGCGCGCAGGCCGAGCGCGCCGGGGTCGTCGCAGAGCCGCCCCGAGGCGGCCTCGGCGCCCACGACGGTCAGCTCAGCCGGCTGCCCGCCGTCCGGGTCGATGATGGTCACGCGGTCGCCCGCGTGGAGCTCGACCGCCGTGGCCGCGCCCGGACGCACCCACCAGCTCTCGAAGCTCCGGTCGACCGGCCGGAGCCCGGCTATCAGCGACGGAGGCGTGGCCTGAACGGTCACGCCTTGGCCGCGGGCTCCTTGGCCTCGTCCTTGTCGGCCTGCTCCATCAGCTCCTTGGCCAGGTCGCGCTTGGCCGCGGAGTCGAGCTTCTTCACCTCGTTCTCGACCACACGCCGATTGTAGGTCTGGTTCCAGTAGTCGAGCGCATCGAAGCCGAGCAGCACGGCCTTGCCCACGAACTGGCGCAGCACCTCGTTCGTCGGGCCCATGACCCAGCCGGCCTTGGCGTCACGCACGTAGCGCTCCAGCTCCATGTCGCGCTTGTAGCCCGAGCCGCCGCAGGCGTGGAGCATCTTGTCCACGTGGTGCGCCGTGTTCTTGGCCGCCTCGAACTTGATCTGCCAGGCCCAGTGGAGGTAGTCGGCCCGCGCCGTCTCACCCACCTCGAGGATGCGCCGGTTGTCGTCGGTCACGCGATCCATCGCCTGCGCCACCGACATCACGAACACGCGGCAGGCGTTCGTGTCCATCACGGCCTCGCCCACGTAGTCCTGGATCGTCGGGTAGTCCGCCACGCGCATGCCCACGTCAACGTGGCGCTTGCGGGTGGTGTGACGCCTGGCGATGTCGATCGCGCCCATCGTGATGCCGTTCCACACCGACGACGAGCCGATCAGGAACCACGGGTCCACGGCCTCGTCGTTGGAGGCGGCACCGTCGCCGAGCGGGCCGACGATCTGGTCGCCCGGGATCTCCACGTCCTCGACCTGGATCGGGCCCGACTGGTTGCCGCGCAGGCCGAGCGCGTCCCAGAGCGAGGGCTGCGCCTTCACCTCGTCGCCGTCGATGACGAACACCGACAGGTCGTCGTAGCCCTTGAAGTCCGGGCTCGTGGTCTGCACGACGTAGAAGTCGGCGAACCCGCCGGAGGTCGTCCAGGAGGCCTTCTTGTTGACCTTGTAGCCACCGTTCGACTTCTCGGCCTTCGAGGAGAACGGGTACCAGAAGTGCGAGCCGGTCTCGGGGTCCGAGTAGGACAGCGTGCCGATCTTCACGTCCGAGTTGAGCGGGCGGATGTACTTGTCCACCAGCTCCGGGGTGGGCCGCAGCATGATCGTGGCCACCGCGGCCGTGTGCATGACGTAACACATGGCCGTCGAGGCGCAGCCGTAGCGGGCGAGCGTCTCGCAGACCATCGTGAAGGCCAGGTGGTTCTCACCGAGGCCGCCGTACTCCTCGGGCACCGTGAGCGCGAGGAACCCGTTCTCCGCGAGGATCTCGAAGTTGCGGCGCGGATAGAGGAGCTCGTCGTCGGAGCGCTTCGCGTTCGCGCGCATCTCCGTCTCGCAGAGCTCGATCAGCTTGGCGCGCAGCTCCTTCTGGCGCTCGGTCAGGAACCAGTCCGGGTCCCACTCGTAGCCGAGACCCCAGAAGGGCTCTCCTCCCCACGTCTTCTCCACGATCGATCACTCCCGAGTCGGGTTCTGCCAACGCGCGTTCGTACAAATATGTACATGCCGGTTCTACCGCATTAGGCGGGTGCTGTCCATGTAACGCTAGCTTCGAGGCATGCGAGCTTTCACGCTTACGAGCTTCGAAGAACCGCCCGCCCTGCGCGAGGACGTGCCGACGCCGAGCCCCGGCGAGGGTGAACTGCTGGTCCGGGTGTGGGCCTCCTCCGTCAACCCGGTGGACGCCGCCATCGCTGGCGGGTTGCTGAAGGACATGCTCGAGCACGAATTCCCGGTCGTGCTGGGACGCGACTACGCGGGCGTAGTCGAGGAGGTGGGCTCGGGTGTGACGCGCTACTCCGTCGGTGACGACGTCTACGGCTTCCTGCTCCACGCCAACCCGACGGTGCACGACGGGAGCTGGGCGGAGCGCATCGTAGTTCCCGAGGACAACTTCGTGAGCCGTAGCCCCGGAGTCGTGGACGCCGAAGCCGCGGGGGCGGCGCCGTTGGCGGGCATCACCGCGCTGCTGTGCGTGGACGCTCTCGAGGTGTCCGAGGGCGACACCGTCCTGGTGGTGGGCGCCACCGGCGGCGTCGGCAGCTTCGCCGTCCAGCTACTCACCCATGCGGGTGCGATCGTCATCGCCACCGCCCTGCCGGAGGACGAGGTGTACCTGCGCGGACTCGGCGCGAGTGAGCTGATCGACCGCAACGCGGACGTGGCCGCAACCGTACGCGAGCTTCACCCCGACGGCGTGGACGGCCTCGTCGACCTCGTCTCCCACAGCCCCGATGACTTCAACGCGAACGCCGCCGCGCTGAAGGACGCGGGCCACGCCAGCACGCCGCTCGGGTCGGCCGGCGGGGGCCCGGGCCGGACGAACGTGATGGCCAGCCCGAGCACCGAGAACCTGGAGCGCCTGGCAGTGCTCCTCGAGGCCGGCACGATCACGGTCTACATCCAGGACAGCTTCGGCCTCGAGGAGGCCGGCGAGGCAATGACCGCGCTGCGGAACAAGCACACACTGGGCAAGCTCGGCATCAAGGTCGTCTGACCGAGCGGCGCCGCGCTCAGTCGCCCGCGATCCAGACGAGGCAGGCGGCGTTGCGCCTCACCTCGCGAGCGGCGCGGCGGACGCGCCAGCGCGGTACGCGGCCGCGCTTGGGGCCGAGCACGAGCAGGCCGGCGCCGCGCTCGTTCGCCACCTGGACGATCGCCTTCGCGGGCCGCGGCGTGGTCACGCGCAGGTGCTCCACGCGGATGCCGAGCGCGGCCGCGCGCTCGGCTGTCGCCCGCACGGCGTCGTAGTCCTCGCGCCTGGGGTCGAGCGCACCGAGACGAAGCGTGTGCGGAGAGAACGGCGCGACGACGGCGTTCACCACGAGCAGCGGCACCCCGGCGTCCAGCGAGCTGTCGATCGCGAGCCGCTCGGCCGCCGGGTCGACCCGCGAGGACAGCGTCGCGAGCATCACCGGCCGGGCGGCGACGATGCCGCTGGACTGCGTGTCGATGCGATCGAGAACGGGCTGCACCGCATGGGGAAAATGCCCGACCGCCGGAGACGCAAACCCGGCTACCCGTCAGGCGCGATCCAGACGAGGCAGCCCGCCTCGCGCCGGATGCGCCGGGCGGCGCGCCGGAAGCGAAACCGACTGATGCGGCCGAGGTCGGGCCCGAACACGAGCAGCCCGGCGTCGCGCTCGGTGACCACCTCGAGGAGCGCGTTCACCGGGTGCGTGGTGCGCACGCGCAGCAGCTCGGTCTTGACGCCGAGCTCGGCGGCGCGCCGGGCCGTGGCGCGCACGGCGTCGAGGTCCTCCTCGTGCGGAAGCGTCGTGTGCTCGGGCCCCATGAGGATCAGCGTCGTCGTGTAGGGCGGCAGCCGGATCACGTTCACCAGCAGGAGCGGCACGCCGGCCTCCAGCGCACTGTCGATCGCCATCCGCTCGGCAGTCGGGTCCAGCCGCACGGACAGAGTCGCGAGCACGACAGGGCGCGCGCGAGTTGCTTCACCCCGCTCGGTGCGGCCTTCTCGGCGATCGACCAGTTGCGCCATGTTGACGTGCGTCCGTGACGCATGGTACAAGGGCGCTGTACCAATTGGTACGACCGCTGGCCGCTGACCTATTCGAGGGAGAGGAAGGCTTCATGGCGCATGCCGAGGTTGAGGAGAGGCAACTCCTCAAGGCGATGACATGGTGGGACGGCTTCGTAGTCGCGCTTGCCAACCCCGGGTTCCTGATCGCTGCACTCGGTGCTTCGATCGGCGCTCTTGGAACCACCGGAGCGTTCGTGCTGTGGTCGATCTCGATCACCCTTGGCGCGCTTCAGAACAACATCCATGCCGAGCTGGCCGGCATGTTCCCGAGCAAGTCCGGCGGCATCGCCCTGTACGCGCACGAGGCATGGCGCAAGTACCTCACCTTCATCGGCCCGCTCGCGACGTTCGGCTACTGGATCGGCTGGTCGGTCGTGCTCTCGATCAACGGGCTCGTGGCCGGCACGCTCATCCAGGCTGAGTGGTTCTCGGACAGCACCTGGACCGAGTCGGCGGGCACGTTCGACCTATCGCTGCCGATCGCGATCGGCATCGGCCTGATCCTCCTCGTCTGGGCCTTCAACGTCTTCGGCGTGCGGCCCGCCGTTTGGTTCGGCTACCTCACCGGCGGCCTGCTGATCATCCCAGCCTTCGTGCTGATGTTCCTCCCGTACCTCACGGGCGACTGGTCCAGCAGCAACATGGACTGGGCGATCGGCGCCAACGGCGGCCTCGCCCTCGCCCTCGTCTGGCTCTACTTCATGTGCTGGTCCTCGTACGGGATCGAGGTGGTGGCGACCTTCACGCCCGAGTACCACGACACCGAGCGCGACACCGCGCGGGCGCTGCGTTCAGCGGCGCTCTTCTCCGGCGTCGTGTACGTGCTGCTTCCGCTCGGCGTGGGCGGCACGCTCGGCACCGCCGCGGTGGCGGAGGACGGCACCTTCATCGCGTTCTACAAGCAGGCCTTCGACTCGATCGTCGGGTCGAGCCTCGCGCACGTGATGATCGCCTGCATCGTCGGTGGCCTGGTGCTCTCGATGAACACGGCGACGATGGACGGCTCGCGAGCGCTCTA
>JAXDIL010000192.1:0-20239 GCA_034664005.1 Thermoleophilaceae bacterium
AATCACGCCCCGTCAGAGCTTCCTCCTGCGCAAGCTGGTGGAGGCGTACCGCGATCTCGACCAGCCGGTGGGCTCGAAATGGATCGCCGAGCAGGACGACGTGCCCTGGGGGCCGTCCACCGTGCGCGCCGAGCTCGCCAAGCTCGAGGACACCGGCCTGCTCGAGCACCCGCACACCTCCGCGGGGCGCGTGCCCACCGATCGCGGCTATCGCCTGTACGTCGACGAGATCCTGGCCCAGGGCAACCTGCCGGTGCCGCGCAAGCCGCTCGAGCTCACCACGATGCGCCGTGAGGTGGACGAGGCGATGCGCGCCACGAGCGAGCAGCTGTCGCAGGTCACGAACCTGCTCGCCCTGGTCACGGCCCCGCCGATCGAGACCGCCACGATCCGGCGCGTGGAGGTGCTGCTGCTCCAGCCGCAGGTGGCGATGGTCGTGGTGATCACCTCGACCGGCGGCGTCACGAAGCGCGTGATCTCGTACGACTCGCCCGTCGATCCCGGCCTCGTCGACTGGGCGAGCGCCTACCTCAACGAGGCGCTCGGCGGCCTCGACGTGGGCTCGCGCATGCTCCAGTCGCGGCTGGCGGCGCCGGGGGGCGTGCGCGAGAGCGCGTTCCTGGCGACGCTGGCACCGGCGTTCACCGAGCTCGAGGACACCGCCGAGAGCACGCTCTTCATGGACGGCGCGGCGCGGCTCCTGTCCGAGCACCGGCTCCAGGAGCTGTCGCAGATCGGCGCGCTGATGGAGGTGCTCGAGCACCGCCGCGCGCTGCTGGGAGTGCTGCGCGAGTCGCTCACCGAGCCGAGCGTGTACCTGCGGATCGGGAGCGAGAACGCCGCGCCGGAGCTGCGCTCGCTGAGCCTCGTGGCCGCGAACTACGGGCTCGCGCGGCGCAACCTGGGCGCCGTCTCGGTGATCGGCCCGCTCCGCATGGACTATCCGGGGGCGATCATCGCGGTGCGCCAGGCGGCCAGTGAGCTGTCGCGCTTCGTGGCCGAGGTGTACGACGAGTGAGGCGCGACCCATACGAGGTGCTCGGCGTGGCGCGTGGCGCCGGCGAGACCGAGATCAAGAAGAGCTTCCGCCTGCTGGCGCGCGAGCTTCACCCGGACGTGAACCAGCACGACCCGGAGGCGGAGGAGAAGTTCAAGGAGGCCGCCGAGGCCTACGAGATCCTCTCGGACGCCGAGCGCCGCGCCACCTACGACCGCTACGGCTTCGAGGGCCTCGACTCGCGCGGCTACGCCTCGCAGGCGCACGGCTTCGGCTCGTTCGCGGACATCTTCGACGCGTTCTTCGGCGGCGACCCGTTCGGCGGCGCCTTCGGACGCGGCGGCGGCGGCCGCGTGCAGGGCGGCGACATCGCCGTGGAGGTGGAGGTCTCGCTCGCCGAGGCGGCCGCGGGCAGGAGCGTGGAGGTCGCGTACGAGCTCGTGGACACCTGCGAGCACTGCCACGGCAACGGCGCCGAGCCCGGCACGCCGATCGAGACCTGCCCGACGTGCGGGGGTGCGGGCCGCGTCCGCGCCGTCACGCGCACGGCGTTCGGCCAGCTCGTGCGCGAGCAGGCCTGCGAGGCGTGCGGCGGCGACGGCCGCATTCCCTCGGAGCCCTGTAGCGAGTGCGGTGGCCGCGGCCGGCGTGCGGTGCGCAAGACGCTTCAGGTGGATATCCCGGCGGGGATCGCGGACGAGCAGCGCATCCGGCTGAGCGGCCGCGGCCACGCGGGCGAGCGCGGCGGCCCGCCGGGTGACCTGTACGTGATCGTGCGGGTGACCGAGGACGAACGCTTCCTGCGCGACGGGAGCGACCTGGTGACCGTGGTGGACGTGCCCGCGCCGGCCGCGGCGCTCGGCACGACCGTGACGGTGCCGACTCTCGACGGCGACGAGGAGGTCGACGTGCCCGCGGGCACACAGCCCGGCACCGTCGTGACGCTCCGCGAGCGCGGCATGCCCACCATCGGCCGCGGCCGCCGCGGCGACCAGCAGGTGGTCCTGAACGTGGTGATCCCGCGCAACCTGAGCCCGCGCCAGCGCGAGCTGCTGGACGAGCTCCGCGAGTCGCTCACGCCGGACAACCTCGAGGAGCAGGCCGACGAATCGCTGCTCTCGAAGGTGAGGCGGGCGCTCCGCTGATTCGGCTCGCCGTCCGCGCTCGCGCGGAGGACGCCGAGCTGGTGCTCGCCGAGCTGCTCGAGCTGGCGCCGGAAGGCTTCGAGCAGGTCGACGGCGACGGTCACGTGGAGTTCGCGCTCTACGGCGCGCCGGGCGAGCTGCCCGAGCTGCCCGAGGGCCCAGCCCAGATCGGCGCCACCGAGGTGCACGTCTCGACCACCGCCGTGGGCGACGACTGGGCCGACCGCTGGCGCGAGTTCCACCGGCCCGCGCAGATCCGCGACATCCACGTACGAGCGCCGTGGCACGAGCCGCCGAACGACGGCGTCGACATCGTGATCGACCCCGCCCAGGCCTTCGGCACCGGCGCCCACCCGACCACCCGCCTCTGCCTGGAGCTGCTCCAGGAGCTGGAGCCCGGCGGCCCGCTCGCCGATCTCGGTTGCGGCTCCGGTGTGCTCGCCATCGCGGCCGTGAAGCTCGGGTTCGGGCCCGTCACCGCCTTCGACAACGAGACCGCCGCGGTGGAGGCCACGCTCGCCAATGCGGCGGTGAATGGAGCCGAACTGGAGAGCGTCGAGCGTTACGACCTGCGCACGGGACCCGCGCCGGTTGCCCCCGTGACCGCCGCCAACGACTACAGGGGTGGAGCGCCCTCCTGCTGACCCGGCCCTAGACGTTACCCCCGTAGCTAGGGCTTGTAGGCGTTTCTCCTCCGCAGTCGTCGTCCGTATCGGCACCCATCGGAGCTGCCTACTTAGGACATACGTCCAGCCCGGCGCCGGGCCGGATACGCTGCCGACCGTGCGACTCGTGGACCTCTCGGCGCCCATCAGGCAGAGCTCTCACGACCTGCCCGAGGTGCTGCGCACGGACATCCAGTTCAGCGGCCACGAGGAGGGCGCCGCGCAGATCGAGGCGCTGCTCGGCGTGCCCTCGAACCTGCTCCGCGACCACGAGGGCTGGGCGGTCGAGACGTTCACCCGCTTCGGCACCCACAACGCGACCCATGTCGATGCGCCCTGGCACTACAACTCCCGCGTCCGCGGCGAGCGGGCGCAGACGATCGACGAGCTCCCGCTCGACTGGTTCTTCGGCCCCGGCGTCGTGCTCGACATGAGCTCGAAGGAGGAGGGCGAGACGATCGGCGTCGAGGACGTCGAGGCCGAGCTCGCCCGCATCGGCCACGAGCTCGGCGAGCGCGACATCGTCCTGGTCCGCACCGGCCGCGACGCGTTCGTCGACGACCCCGGCTACATGGCGCTGGGCGCGGGCGTGACCGCGGCGGCCACGCTCTGGCTGTACGAGCGCGGCGTGCGAGTGATGGGCATCGACGCCTGGGGCTGGGACGGCCCACTCCACCTCCAGGCGCAGGAGGCCCTGGAGCGCGACGAGCCGGGGATCTTCTGGGCCGCCCATCAGGCGGACATCCCGTACTCGCAGATAGAGCGCCTCGTGAACCTCGGCGAGCTACCCCCGACCGGCTTCCAGGTGGCCTGCTTCCCGCTGAAGATCGTGGGCGCAAGCGCCGCGCCGGCGCGGGTGGTCGGGCTAGTGCCCGACTAGCCCCGCGAGCGGCCAGAGATCGTCCCACTCGTGGTCGGGTTGCTCGGGGCCGGGGCGGGGCTCGCGGTGGCGGTTGACCCAGGCGGTGCGCATCCCGTGGCGCTGCGCGGCGGCGAGGTCGTACTTGAAGCCGAAGGCCACGTGGACGATCTCGCCGGGCTCGGCGTCGATGGCGTCGAGCGCGTGGCTGAAGGGGGCGTCCGCGGGCTTGTAGGCGCCGGCGTCCTCGGCGACGGTCACCCCGTCGAACTCGACCTCCAGATTCCGGAGCGAGTGCCGCATGATCGCCCGGTCGGTGTTGGAGATAATCCAGAGCCGCAGGCCCGCCTCGCGCGCGTCCCGTAAGGCGCGAACGGTGTCCGGGAACGGCTGCCAGCTCTCCATGGAGCGGGCGAACGCCTCGGCCTCGTCGCCCTTCAACGAGTAGTCCCGCTCGGCAGCCCAGGCCTCGAGGCTCGCGGCGAGGACGGAGCGATAGGGCTGATAGTCACCCGACAGCAGCTCGAACTGGATCCCCTCCCAGCGCTCCCGCAGTACCCGCCCGGGCGGCGGGTCGGGCTCGTGCTCGCGCGCGAGGTCGTAGAGGAACGCCGCCGCCCCGCCCTCCCAGTCGATGAGCGTTCCGTAGCAGTCGAACGTGGCCACGCGAATTCGGTTCATGCGGGAAGCGTAGGCTCGCGCACCTATGCGCGCGCGCTCCGTCGCCTATGTAGCGACTCTCGTCGCGTTCGTGCCGCAGACGGCAGACGCCGCCACCACGGCGCGGTGCAAGGACAACCACAGGGCCCGCTGCGGATCGCTGCTGGTCCCGCTGCTGCGGGGCGCGCCGGACGGGGGCGGCCGCAAGCTGCGCGTGCACTTCCGCGTCTTTCCGCACACCGCACGCGACCGGCCCGCGCTGGCGCCCATCGTCGCCGCGGAGGGAGGGCCCGGCTACGCCACGATCGACTCGGCCGACTCCTACCGCTTCATGCTCGGCCCGCTCGGCCGCCGCCACGACCTGATCGTCATGGACAACCGCGGCACCGGCCGCTCCGGGGCGATCAACTGTCCGCGGCTCCAGGCGGGGAAGGGCACGTACTCGCGTGAGGTCGGCCGCTGTGCTCGCAGACTGGGCCGGGCGGCGAACGCGTACGGCACCGGCGCCGCGGCTGACGACCTCGCCGCCGTTCTCGACAAGCTGGGCGTGCCGGTGGTGAGCATCTACGGAGACTCCTACGGCACGTACTTCGCGCAGACGTTTGCCGTGCGGCACCCGGATCGTGTCCGCGCGGTGGTGCTCGACGGAGCCTTCGGGGTGGAGGGCTCGGACCCCTGGATCCGTCAGGAGTCGGTCGCCCTGCGCGCCGCCTGGCGGGATGTCTGCCGGCGGACTGTGGGCTGCAGCCATCGCGTCCTGGCGACGCTCCGGCGCTGGGCCATCCGGCTCGAGCGCAGGCCGCTGGTGGCCACCGGCCGCGACGCCGACGGCGGCCGCCACCGGATCCGCCTCGACGGGGCGGCTCTGGGCCAGATGGCCGGCGATGCCTCGTTCTACTACACGCTCTATCGCGATCTGCTCGCGGCGCTTCGGGCTCACGCGCGCGGCGATAGCGGCCCGCTCCTGCGCTTGGCCGCCGAGGATCTGCCCTTCACGGGGGGCGGTCCCGTGAGGAGCTATTCCGAGGGTGCCTACGCCGCGGTGGCGTGCCACGACTACCCGACCCTGTGGGACCCCTCCGCGTCGATTCCCCAGCGGCGTGCCCAGTACGCCGCCGCGCGCTCGGGTCTCGAGCGGGAGGCCTATGCGCCCTTCCCGAACGACATCTGGCTGCGCTCGCTCTACATCAACCAGTACGTGACCGGGTGCATCGAGTGGCCGGCTCCCGACCAGCCCGACCCGCCCGTGCCGGCGGTGGCGTCCTACCCGAGCGTGCCCGTACTCGTCCTCAACGGCGACGTGGACGTGATCACGCCGCTCGGCGACGCGCGGCAGGCCGCCTCGCTGTTCCCGAGCTCGAGCCTGGTGATCGTGCGCAACGTCGGGCACGTGACGGCCCTCGCCGACTATCCCGGCTGTGCCGCGGGCATCGTGCGCCGCTTCCTGGAGACACTCTCGACCGGCGATGTGAGCTGTACGGCGGCCACGCCGGAGATCCACGTCGTTCCCGAGTTCCCGACCCACACGGCTGCCGCGCCGCCCTCGGCGAGCGCCGGCCGAGGCGACCGCTCGACCGCTCTGGAGCGCCGCGCGGCGTGGGCGGCCGCATGGGCCACGGGCGATGCGCTCGCGCGCTGGTGGCTGATGTCCGGATCGGATGGCCATGGACTGCGGGGCGGCTCCTTCACCGCCACCGGCGACTACCTCGCGTACACGCCGGTGAGGCTGCGCCTGCGCCGGGTGCGCTTCGTCCGCGATCTCGCCGTGAGCGGCGAGCTGGTCTGGGATCGTCGCCGAAGCTCCGTGACTGCCCGTGTGAGGGTCGTGGGCGCGATCAGAGGAGGGCTGAGGATTCGCTGGCCCCTGGACGAAGCGCGCGCGGTCGCCACGATCAGCGGCACGGTCGGGGGTCATGCCGTGAGGCTGCGGACCCCGGCGCCGTAGCGCCCCGGCCGCGCCTACACTTGGAGCGAGATGGCTCTGCTCGAACAGGTGCAGGATGACGTGAAGACCGCGCTGAAGGCGGGCGACCGCGAGCGCGTCCACGCGCTGCGCCTGATCGCCGACGCGCTCCAGAAGGCCGACAAGGACGACGGGGGCGACCCCGAGGAGGTCCTGCAGCGCGAGCGCAAGCGGCGCCTGGAGGCCGCGGAGGCGTATCGCGAGGCGGGGCGCACAGACACCGCCGACGCCGAGCAGCGCGAGGCCGACCTGATCGCGTCGTACCTCCCCGAGCAGCTCTCCGACGAGGAGCTTCACGCCATCGTGGGCGATGCCGTCGCCGAGTCCGGCGCCTCCTCGCCGCAGGAGATGGGCAAGGTCATCGGGCTCGTGATGCCGCATGTGAAGGGTCGCGCCGACGGAAAGCGGGTAAGCGCCGCGGTGAAGGAGATGCTCACCCCGTAGTGAGAGTCCAACTCGAGCTTCCGAACGAGGTTGCCGCCGAGCTAGCCGGTCCCGGCGACGCGGTGATGAAGACACTCGAGGAGCACCTCGACTGCGAGGTCTTCCTGCGTGGGAACGTGCTGACGCTGGACGGCGACGACCAGGCGGTGCGGATGGCCCGTACCGTCGTGCGCGAGATGGAGGACCTGGTGCGCCAGGGCCACGAGATCGCGCCGGGGACGATCGAGGCGATCGCGAGCGCGCTCGACCGCCACGAGAGCCCGAGCCGGATCCTCGAGGACGTCGTCTGGCGCCACCGCGGCCTGCGGGTCGCGCCGAAGACCGTCAACCAGAAGCACTACGTGGACGCGATCCGGCAGTCCACGATCACCGTCGGCGTGGGCCCGGCGGGCACCGGCAAGTCGTTCCTCGCCGTGGCGATGGCCGTGGCCGCGCTCTCGCGCCGCGAGGTCAACCGCATCGTTCTCACCCGCCCGGCCGTCGAGGCCGGCGAGCGGCTTGGCTTCCTCCCAGGCGACATCGCCGCGAAGGTCGACCCCTACCTGCGCCCGCTGTTCGACGCGCTCTACGACATGCTCGAGCCCGAGAAGGTGAACCAGCACCTCGAGCGCGGCGTGATCGAGGTGGCGCCGCTCGCGTTCATGCGCGGCCGCACGCTGAACGACTCCTTCATCATCCTCGACGAGGCGCAGAACACGAGCCAGGAGCAGATCAAGATGTTCCTCACGCGGCTCGGCTTCAACTCGAAGATGGTCGTGACGGGCGATATCACGCAGATCGACCTGCCCAAGGACCAGCGCTCGGGCCTCGTCGTGATCGCCGACATCCTCAAGGACGTCGAGGGCATCGAGTTCGTGCGCTTCGGCGGCGAGGACGTGGTGCGCCACAAGCTGGTGCAGCGGATCGTCGCCGCGTACAACGAGTACGCCGAGAACCAGGCGCCGCCGCTCCGGCAAGCCCGCCGCCAGCAGGGCTAGAGGCGCACTGATCGAGATAGACCTCATCGAAGTCCCGGAGGAGCTCCGCGGGCCCGCGCTCGCCGCGCTCGCCGCCGCCGGGGTCGAGGACGGTCACCTGGCCGTCGAGTTCGTGGACGCCGAGCGCATCCACGAGCTGAACCGGACGTACCGCGGTGTCGACACACCCACCGACGTGCTCTCCTTTCCGGTGGACGAGGGCGGCCCGTCGGCCGGCCCGCGCGAGCTCGGAGACGTCGTGATCAGCCCACAGCACACAGAGGATCTGACCGAGGCCGTGGTCCACGGCGTGCTGCACCTGTGCGGCTACGACCACGAGACCGACGACGGCGAGATGCTGGCGCTCCAGCGACGCGTGCTGGAGGAGCTGTGACGAGGTCGGGCTTCGTCGCGCTGGCGGGGCGGCCGAACGCCGGCAAGTCCACGCTGGTGAACCAGATCGTCGGCGGCAAGGTGGCGATCGTCTCGGACAAGCCGCAGACCACCCGGCGCGAGATCCGCGGCGTCGCCACAGGCGACGACTGGCAGCTCGTGCTCGTCGACCTCCCCGGCGTCCAGAAGCCGCGCGACACGCTCACCGAGCGGATGCAGCGCCAGGTCGAGCGCGCGCTGGCCGACGCGGACGCCGCGCTGTTCGTGCTGAACGGCGAGCAGCAGATCGGCCACGGCGACCGCTTCATCGCCGAGGCGCTGAAGCGCGTGGGGGTGCCGACCGTGAGCGTCCTCAACAAGGTCGACCAGCTCAACCGGCAGCGCACCGTGAAGGCGCTGTCAGAGGCCGCGGAGCTCGGCGTTCCCGGCGAGCTCTACCCGATCAGCGCGAAGAGCGGCGAGGGGGTGGAGCCGGTCGTCCAGGAGCTCGTCGCGCTGCTGCCGGAGGGCCCGTTCCTGTACCCGCCGGACGAGCACTCCGACCAGTCGCTCGAGCTGCGGATCGCCGAGCTGGTGCGCGAGCAGGTGCTGCTGCGCACCCGCGAGGAGCTGCCCCACGCGGTGGAGGTCGAGGTCGAGGAGATCGAGGAGCGCGACGACGGCCTCACGGTCGTGCGCGCCCGCGTGTGGGCCGAGACCGAGTCGCAGAAGGGGATTCTCGTCGGCGCCGGCGGCAAGATGGTGCGCGCCGTCGGAACCGCGGCGCGCAAGGAGATCGAGAGCCTGCTCGGCCGCCGCGTGCATCTGGAGCTCAACGTGCGCGTGCGCAAGGGCTGGCGCCGCGACGAGGGCCTGCTGGACCGCCTGGGCATCGAGTGATCGAGCGGATCCACGCCTTCATGCGCCACGCCGAGGAGAGCGTCTGCGACGAGGTCGTGCCGACCCCCCACGGCACCGCCTTCCTCACGCCCAGCCTGCCGCTCGTGTGGCAGGTGAACGCGATCAGGGTGGAGGATCCGGACGCGGGCGCGCGCGAGCTGATGGCGGAGGCCGACGACGTCCAGGCCGCCTTCGGGCACCGCAAGCTCGTCTTCCACGACGAGAGCCAGGGGGCGAGTCTCAGCCGCGAGTTCGCCGGGGCGGGCTGGCGTATCTTCCGCGTGCTGATCATGCTGCGCTCGCGCGAGCCCGACCGCGCACCCGAGCCCGATACCGGGGCCGAGGTCGGGCGGGCCGTCGGGGCGGCCGTGCTCGAGGCGTTCCGGCGCGAGCAGCCGTTCGGCTCCCACGAGGAGTCCGTGCAGCAGCTCGCCGAGATGGACTCCCGCTACGACCGCGCGCTCGCCGCGCGCGACTTCGGCTCGCCGCCGGACGACCCGGCCTGCGTCTGCCGGCTGTACGTGCACGACGGGCTCGGACAGGTCGACGAGGTGGGCACGCTCGAGGCCCGCCGCAGGCGCGGCCACGCGCGCGCGGCGGTCGCCACGGCCGCCGACGCGGCAGCGCGGGACGGCTGCGACCGCGTCTTCATGGTCACCGACGCTGCCGACTGGCCGCAGGAGCTCTACCGCAGCCTCGGCTTCGACGAGATCGGCGCGACGTACGAGTTTCTGAAGGTGTCGGTCGCGAGCCGTCCATAATCGTCTGCGTGGACCTGATCCCTTGCATCGTGCAGGACGCGCGCACCGGCGAGGTGCTCACGCTTGCGTACATGAACGACGAGGCGCTCGAGCGCACGCGGGAAACCGGTGAGATGTGGTTCTGGTCGCGCTCGCGCCAGGAGCTGTGGCACAAGGGGGAGACCTCCGGCAACGTCCAGCGTCTGAAGGAGCTGCGCCTCGACTGCGACGAGGACGCCATCCTCGCGCTCGTGGAGCCGGCGGGCCCGGCGTGCCACACGGGCGAGCGCACCTGCTTCCACAAGGGGGAGCTCGAGCCGGTGCCGGGCGAGGCGCTCGCCGCGCTCGCTCGCACGATCGCCGAGCGCCGCTCGGCGGCGCCGGCCGGCAGCTACACGGCGACGCTGCTCGCCGACGCCGAGCTGGCGGGCCAGAAGGTGCAGGAGGAGGCCGAGGAGGTCGTGCGCGCCGTGCGCGAGGAGTCGGACGAGCGCGTGGCCGAGGAGGCCGCCGACGTGCTCTACCACCTCGCCGTCCTCCTGGCCGCCCGTGGCGTGGAGCTGCCCGATGTCTACGAGGTTCTGAATGGCCGTCGCCGTTGAGCTCGAGCTGACGCCGTCGCTCGAGGAGGTGCGCGAGCTGGCCAGGGATCACTCGCTGGTACCGCTGCGGCACACCTTCATCGCCGACTGCGAGACGCCGGTGTCGGCGTATCTGAAGCTGCGCGGCGAGGGCCCGTCCTTCCTGCTGGAGTCCGCCGAGCAGGGCCAGCAGGTGGGCCGCTGGTCGTTCCTGGGCTTCCGCCCGCGCTCGGTGATCCGGCTCGCCCGCGGCGAGCACCCGGACCCGTACCGGCTGGTGGACGAGGAGCTGGCGCGATACCGGATCGCTCCGCTCGAGGGGCTGCCGCCGTTCGCGGGCGGCGCCGTAGGGATGTTCGGCTACGACCTCGCGCGCAGCGCCGAGCCCAGCATCGGCGAGCCGAACCCGGACGACACCGGCATCCCGGAGCTCGCGGTGATGATCACGGACGTGCTGCTGGCCTTCGACCACCTCCGCCACGAGGTGACCGTGCTGGCGAACGTCGTCGCCGACGGGAATCTCGAGCGGGCATACGAGGACGCCGCCGCCGCGATCGCCGAGGTGCGCGAGCGGCTCCGCGGCCCGGTGCCACAGGTCGCTGCCGGCCGCCGCGAGCCGCCCGAGTTCGCGTCGAACATGGGCGCGGGCGGCTACGCCGAGGCCGTGGAGCGCGCCAAGGAGTACATCCGCGCGGGCGACATCTACCAGGTGGTGCCGAGCCAGCGCTGGAGCGCCGACTGCCCCGTGGACGCCTTCTCGATCTACCGCGGCCTGCGCGCGATCAACCCGAGCCCGTACATGTACTTCCTCGACTTCGAGGACTTCGAGATCGCGGGGGCGTCACCCGAGACGCTCGTGACCGTGACCGGCCGCAAGGTGCGACAGCGCCCGATCGCCGGCACGCGCCCGCGCGCCGACTCCGTGGAGCAGGACCTCGACCGAGCCCGCGAGCTGCTCGCCGACCCGAAGGAGCGCGCCGAGCACGTGATGCTTGTGGACCTCGGCCGGAACGACCTCGGGCGCGTGTGCGAGTACGGCTCCGTGAACGTCGACGAGCTGATGGCCGTGGAGACCTACTCGCACGTGATGCACATCGTCTCGCAGGTCTCCGGCACGCTCCGCGAGGACGTGACACCGATGGACGCGCTGCGCGCCTCGCTGCCGGTCGGCACGCTGTCGGGCGCCCCCAAGATCCGCGCGATGCAGATCATCGACGAGCTCGAGCCCGTCGGGCGCGGCCCGTACGGCGGCGGCGTGGGCTACCTGTCCTACACCGGCGACCTCGACACCTGCATCTACATCCGCTCGGCGTTCGTGAAGGACGGCCGGGTGCACATCCAGGCCGGCGGCGGGATCGTCGCGGACTCGCAGCCCGACTACGAGGTGCGCGAGACCGAGGCCAAGGCCGGTGCCGTCATGGACGCGATCCGGCTCGCGTGCTCACAGGGGGACTGGTCGTGAGCTCCGTCCTCGTCGTGGACAACTACGACTCGTTCACCTACAACCTCGTGCAGTACCTCGGCGAGCTGGGCGCGGATGTCGAGGTGGTCCGCAACGACCTGCCCGAGCTGCTGGAGCGGAGCCCCGACCGAGTGATCGTGTCGCCGGGGCCGTGCACGCCCGAGGAGGCGGGCCTGTCGAAGGAGGCGATCCGGCGCTACGCGGAGGCCGGTGTGCCCGTGCTGGGCGTGTGCCTCGGCCACCAGGCGCTCGCCGCCGCCTATGGCGGGCGCGTCGTGCGTGGTGAGCCCGTGCACGGCAAGACCGCGGATGCCGAGCACGACGGCAGGACGATCTTCGAGGGCCTCGAATCCCCGCTCGTGGTGGGCCGCTACCACTCACTGGTCGTCGACCCGGAGCTCCCGGGCGAGCTCGAGGTGTCCGCCCGCTCGGGCGACGTGATCATGGGCCTGCGCCACCGCGCGCTGCCGCTCGAGGGCGTGCAGTTCCACCCCGAGTCGGTGCTCACTCCGCACGGCAAGCAGCTGCTCGCGAACTTCCTCGCAGATGCCTAACCCGATACTCACGAAGGCGATCGACCGCGTAGCCGGCGGTGAGGACCTCGACGCGAGCGAAGCCGGCGCGGTGCTCGGTGAGATCGTGGACGGAAACGCCTCGGAGGCGCAGGCCGCGGCGTTCCTGATCGCGCTCCGGACCAAGGGCGAGACCGTCGACGAGATCGCGGGGCTGGCGGCCGGGCTGCGTGAGCGCTCGGTCAAGGTGGATGCCGGGGATGGCCTGGTCGACACGGCCGGAACCGGAGGCGGCCGGCCCACGTTCAACGTCTCGACCACGGCCGCCTTCGTCGCGGCGGGCGCCGGCTGTCGGGTCGCGAAGCACGGCAACCGCTCGGCCACGAGCCAGTGCGGATCGGCCGATGTGCTCGAGGCGCTGGGTGGCCGGATCGACGTGGACACGGACGTCGTGGCGAGCTGCATCCGCGAGATCGGCTTCGGGTTCATGTTCGCGCCGCTCCACCATCCGGCCTTCAAGCACATCGTCCCGGTGCGCAAGGAGCTCGCGGTGCGCACGATCTTCAACTTCCTCGGCCCGCTCACCAATCCGGCCGGCGCCACGCGCCAGGTGATCGGCGTCTCGGACCCGGGCAAGCTGGAGACAATGGCGGCGGCTCTTGGGCTGCTTGGGGCCGAGAGGGCCCTGGTAGTGTCGAGCGCCGATGGCCTGGACGAGTTCTCTGTCTCCGGGGAGACCCGGGTGGTGGAGCTGAGAGACGGCGGGCTCTCGAGCTACGACGTGACGCCCGAGCAGGTCGAGTTGGAGGCCACGGCCGACAGCGCGGTGAGGGCCGGAACGCCTGAGCAGAACGCATCCGTCCTGCGCGACGTGCTCGCCGGCGGCTCCGGCACGGAGCGCTCGCTCGCGCTGCTCAACGCCGGCGCGGCGATCTACGTCGCGGGGGGCGCGGACACGCTGACCGAGGGCGTGCGGAGCGCCGAGCGGTCGGTCGACTCCGGCGCCGCGGCGAGCGTCCTCGACCGCTGGATCGAGGCGACCTCCTCGTGATCCCGCGCCTCGACGAGCTCGTTCACGCGACGCGCGACGCCGTGGCGCGGCGACAGCGCGAGCGCCCGCTGTCCGACCTCGCCGCGGAGGTCGAGACCGGCCAGGAGGGCAGGCCGTTCGCGGAGGCGCTCTCACGCCCCGGCACCTCGGTGATAGCCGAGCACAAGCGGCGTTCGCCCTCGGCCGGCGCGATCCGGGAGGGCGCGAGCTGCGCGGAGATCGTGACCGCCTACGAGCGCGGCGGCGCGGCGGCCATATCGATCCTGACCGAGGAGCAGCACTTCGGCGGCTCGCTCGCCGACCTGCGCGAGGCGCGCGCAGCGACCGAGCTGCCGATCCTGCGCAAGGACTTCACGATCGACCCATACCAGCTCTTCGAGGCGAAGCTGGCGGGCGCCGACGGCGTGCTGCTCGTGGTCGGCGCGCTGGAGCAGGCGGAGCTGGCGGAGCTGCACGCGCAGGCGCAGGAGCTCGACCTCGACGTGCTGGTGGAGATCCACGACGACGAGGAGCTCGAGCGGGCGCTCGAGCTCGACTGCGACGTGATCGGGATCAACAACCGCAACCTCGAGGACTTCAGCGTGGACATCCAGCGGACGTTCGACCTGCTGGCCGACGTGCCGGCCGGCAAGGTGGTCGTGTCGGAGTCCGGGATCCACCACCGCGGCCAGATCGAGGAGCTCGAGCAGGTGGGTGTGGACGCCGTCCTGGTCGGCGAGGCCGTGATGCGAGCGCCGGATCCTGAGGCGGCGGTGCGAGAGCTCACGCACTCCGATGGATCCGCTCAGGCCTGAGCTGCGTACTCCCTACCATGGTGGAGCATGTCGACCGTCCCTGAGCTCGACCCCCCGCATGTAGCTCAGCTCGGCGCGCGCCTCCGCGACAACATCGCGCGGGCGGTCAAGGCGCCCGAGGGAGTGATTCGCGACGTGCTCGTGGCGCTGTTCGCCGAGGGCCACGTGCTGATCGAGGACTACCCCGGAGTCGGCAAGACGGCCCTTGCTCGCGCGCTCGCGCGCTCGCTGGATGCGGAGTACGCGCGCATCCAGTGCACCGCCGACCTCCTGCCGGCCGACGTGGTGGGCACGAACGTCTACAACCAGCGCGAGAACCGCTTCGAGTTCCGCCCCGGTCCGGTGTTCGCGAACGTCGTGCTCGTGGACGAGGTGAACCGCGCCTCGCCGAAGACGCAGTCGGGCCTGCTTGAGTGCATGCAGGAGCGCCACGTGACCGTCGATCGCCACACGCACGAGCTTGCGCGGCCGTTCATCGTCGTCGCCACGCAGAACCCGGTGGAGTACGAGGGCACCTATCCGCTCCCCGAGGCGCAGCTCGACCGCTTCATGGTGCGCGTCTCGCTCGGCTACCCGTCCGCCGACCAGGAGAGCCAGATGCTGCTCGACCACGCCGAGCGCGACCGCGTGCTCGACCTCGAGGTCGTGGCGGACGTGGCCGAGATCCTCGCCGCGCAGGAGGCGGCCGGGGCCGTGCACGGCAGCGAGGCGCTGCGCCGTTACGTGGTGTCGATCCTCGACGCCACCCGTGCCGATTCGCGCGTGGAGCTTGGCGCCAGCCCGCGCGCGGGCCTGATGCTGTTCCGGGCGGCGAAGGCGCTGGCGGCACTCGACGGGCGCGACCACGCGCTGCCCGACGACGTCCAGCAGATGGCCGGCGCAGTGCTGACGCATCGCCTGCTGCTCGCGCCCGGCAGCGGCTCGGAGGAGCGCGGAGCGGTCGTCCGGGACGCCCTGGAGCGAGTTCCGGCTCTCTGAGCGGCTGATGGCCCGCCCAGTCCTCACGGCGCTGCTCGGGCTCGCGCTGTGCCTGGCCGGTGGGACGTTCGACACGGCGTCGCTGTACGTGCCCGGCGTGGCGCTGCTGCTGCTGGCCGTGGGCTCGGTGGTGTGGGTCCGGCTGGCCGCCAGCGGCGCGACCGTCGCGCGCGCGCCGGGCCCCGGCACCGTCGTGGAGGACGACCCCTACCCGTTGCGGGTGGAGGTGCGCAGCGGCCTGCTCCCGCCGCCCGGCGGGGAGCTGCTCGAGCCGCTGCTCGGCTGGCCGGTGCCGATCGGGGGTCGCTGGTCGCGGCGGCTCCGCATCAACGTGCGCTTCGCGCGCCGCGGACGGCGCGTGCTCGAGCCGGAGCTGCTCGTGATCCGCGACCCGCTCCGCCTCTACTCGAGGGAGCTGCGTGGCGAGCGCGAGGACGAGGTGCTCGTGCTCCCGCGCGTGGAGCCGGTCACGGCACCCGGGAGCGGTGGCTCCGGGGCGGGAGCGGACGCCGGGCTCGGCGCGGCGCCCAGCCTGTCGGGCCGGCGGCTCGACGCGTCGGCCGCGGAACTCGAGATCGACGGCCTGCGCGAGTACCGGGAGGGCTCGCCGGCGTCGCGCATCCACTGGCCGTCGGTGGCGCGCCACGGGGTGATGCTCGAGCGGCGCCTCGTCGCCGAGCTCGACTCGGCGCCGCTGGTGGTGCTCGACCCGTCGAACCCGGCGGGCGAGGAGGAGCTCGACATGGCCGTGCGGGCGGCGGCGTCGCTGTGCGTCTGGCTCGCCCGCAAGGACGGCGTCGCGGTGCTCCTGCCGGGCGACAGGCGCCCGATCGACATCGGCCACGACATGGGCGCGTGGCCCAGCGTGCACGCTCGGCTCGCGCTGGTGGAGGAGGGCCCGGCCCCGTCCGCCGGCGTGCTCGGCCCGCGCGGCGGAGCGGTGATCTGGGTCACGGGCGCTGACCTGCGCGCGACGCCGCGCGCGCTCGAGCGGCTCCCCGCCGGTTCGCGCTACGTGGTCGCGCCGGGTGCTCTCCCAGGGATCCGGCCCGCCTTCGAGGTGGCCGGCTGCACCGGGTGTCTTGTCGAGCGTATGCGGCGGGGCGTGGCGGCGTGAACTGCCTGAACGGCGCGGGGCCCGCGGGGGTGCACTCGTGAGTGCTGCCTTTGGCCGCGCGCCGGCGCCGGCCGCGGCGGGGGCGGGGGCCGACGCGCCCGCGCCGCTGGCGGGCACGAGCAGCGCTCGCTCGCTCGTTGCCGTGGACGCCGAGTCGCTCGCTCTGCGCCTCGTGGCCTTCGCCGCACTGGGCGCCTTCGTGATCGCGCACTGGAGCATGCTCGTGACGGACGCCCCGGGCGGCCGCGTGCTGCTCGTGGTGCTTGTGACCACGGGCGGCGGCGCTGCGCTCGCACTGGTGGGCCGGGCCCCGCTGCCGCGAGCGGCCATCCACGCGCTCGCAGCCGTCGCCGGGCTCGTCACGCTCTCGCTCGCGCTGATGGCGGTGGGGCTGCCCGCGCGGCTCCTCCTGCCCACTCACTGGGGCGAGCTCGTGGACGGGATCGATCGCGGGCTCGCCGGGATCCAGGGCGTCGAGTGGCCCTACCACGGGCCGGAGCCGTGGATCCGGCTCGCCGTCCTGCTGGGCGCGCCGGCGCTCCTCTCGATCGGCGCCATGCTTGCGTTCTGGCCGACACGCCGGGCCGCGCCCGTGCTGCGCCTGGCCGGGCTCGTCGCGCTCCTGCTCGTGTACGGGGCCGCCGTGGCCGAGCGCGACCCCGGCCGGCCCGCGCTCCGCGGTTTCGCCCTGCTCCTGCTGGTCGCCGCCTGGCTGTGGCTGCCACGGATGCCGCGCAGGGAGGCGCTCGTCGCGGGCGCCGTGGTGGCGGCCGTGGGCGCGCTCTCGCTGCCGCTGGCCGCGGCGCTCGACGCGAACCGCGCCTGGTGGGACTACCGCGGCTGGAACCTGTTCGGCAGCGGCGAGGTGATCAGGTTCAACTGGAACCACACCTACGGCCCGCTCAACTGGTCGCGCGCGGGCGCGACGGTGCTGAACGTCAAGTCCGACCGCCCGCAGTACTGGAAGGCCGAGACGCTCGACGGCTTCGACGGGCTGCGCTGGATCCACACGGGCGAGATCGACGACAGCCTGTACGGCACCCAGGTGGCGTATTCGGAGCCGGTGGTCGAGGGGCGCTGGGGCTATGGCGAGTACAACCTGGACTGGGACGAGCGCATCCGCTTCACGGTCCGCTCGCTGTCCACGCGCTTTGTGGTGGGCGCCGGGGTGATCCTCCGCGTCGACGGCGCGCCCGCCCGGCTCACGTCCGACGGCACCACGCGGATGATCGGCGACAACCGGCTCGAGGAGGGCGACAGCTACTCGGTGCGGGCCTACGCGCCCAACCCGACGAAGGCACAGATGCGGGGGGCGCCCGAGGGCTACGACGAGAGCCTGGTCCGCTACACGTCGCTGCAGCTGCCGAATCCCGGGGACTCCGCGACCGAGGATCGCCCCCGCGCGAGCTTCGTGCAGCGGCAGCGGGCGCTCGAGCGTGAGACCGTCTACGTGCCGCTGCGCGGTAACGCCCCGTCCGACTGGGGCCCGCGTGCCGAGCGCCTGATCGGGCGCTCGCCCTACGCGCCGATGTACCAGCGGGCGCGCGAGCTGACCGACAACGAACCGACCGTGTACGACGCGGTCAAGAGCGTCGAGCTGTGGCTGCAGAGCAACTTCACCTACTCCGAGCGCGTGCCGACCCACCGCTTCCCGCTGATGGCCTTTTTGGAGGACGACAAGCGCGGCTACTGCCAGCAGTTCTCGGGGACGATGGCGCTGATGCTCCGCATGGCGGGCATCCCCGCACGCGTGGCGGGCGGGTTCGCGCCGGGCTCGTACAACAAGGACACGCGCGAATACCGCGTGCGTGACCTGGACGCACACTCCTGGGTCGAGGTCTGGTTCAGCGGGATCGGCTGGGTGCCGTTCGACCCGACGCCCGCGCGCTCGCCGGCTCAGTCGCAGTCGAGCGCGCTCGCCACGAGCGCGGCGGCGGCCGACGCCGGCGAGGTGAGCCAGACCCGGCAGGGCGTGGGGGCGCCGGACCGAGCCGGCGGGACGAGCACGGCCGCCGGCTCCGACAGCGGCTCGGGCTGGACGGTCCCGGCGCTGATCCTGCTGCCGCTCGTGGCGGCGACGTTCGTGCTTGTCGGCCGCGTGCGACGGCTGCGCACGCTCGCGCCCGATGCCGTGGCCGAGCTGCAGCTGTCCGAGCTCCGCCGCGCGCTCGCGCGGCTCGGCTGGGACCTGCCCTCGTCCACGACGCTGCTCACGCTCGAGCGCCGGCTCGGGCGCTTCGCCGGCCCGGCGTCGAAGGCGTACGCGGAGGCCCTACGCGCCAACCGATACGACCCCCGCGCTCCGTCGGGTCCCAGCCTCGGCGAGCGGCGCGCGCTCCGGCGCGAACTCACCCGCGGCAGCTTGTATGACCGGCTCCGGGGCCTACTGGCAATACCACCCGGAGCACCCCGCTCGTAGAGATTTACCCCGCCCTAAGGTCGACGGCCTATTTCTTCCCGCATGACCACAACGCGTTCGCTGTCAAACATCGTCTCGGGAGTGATCGGCGGCCTGGTGGTGGTGGTCATCGGCGCTGTCCTGATCGCGACCGGCGTGATCGACACGGGCGAGACGAAGACCGTCGTGCGCCAGTCGTCGTTCTCGCAGCCCACGGCGACATCCACGGGCACCGAGGGGCGCAGCGTCCGCGACATCTACAAGCAGGAGGGCCGCGGTGTGGTGTTCATCTCCGCGGAGGGCGTGACGACCGACCAGAGCTCCCCCTTCGGCGCCCCGCAGCAGGGCACGGCCACCGGGTCCGGCTTCGTGGTGGACGAGGACGGTTACATCATCACGAACGCGCACGTGGTCGACGGCGCCGACAGGGTCACTGTCAGCTTCGACGAGGACGGCGACGCGGTGGACGCCGACCTGAAGGGCATCGACAAGTCGATCGACGTCGCGGTCCTGAAGGTCGATCCCTCCAAGGTCAAGAACCTCACGCCCATCCCGCTCGGCGACTCGTCGAAGGTGCAGGTGGGCGACCCGGTCATCGCGATCGGCAACCCGTTCGGGCTGAGCCGCACCGTCACGACCGGGATCGTGTCGGGCGTCCAGCGCGAGATCCAGGCGCCCAACGGCTTCACGATCGCGAACGTCATCCAGACCGACGCCTCGATCAACCCCGGTAACTCGGGCGGCCCGCTGCTCGACGCGAACGGGCGTGTGATCGGGATCAACTCGCAGATCGCGACCGGCGGCGGCCAGGGCTCGGTGGGCATCGGCTTCGCGGTGCCGATCAACACGGCCAAGGAGTCGCTGCCCAAGCTGAAGGCCGGCCAGACGATCGAGCGCGCCTACCTCGGTGTGAGGATGCAGGGCGTCACGAAGCAGCTGGCGGAGGACCTGAACCTCCCGGTGGACCACGGCGCGCTCGTCGTCGAGGTCACGCCGGGCAGCCCGGCCGCCAAGGCAGGCCTGCGCGGCGGGCGCACGCAGACGACCGACGGCACCACCATCGGCGGTGACCTGATCGTGGCCATCGACGGCAAGGAGATGCAGGACGAGACGGACGTGGCGAACACCGTCGCCGCGCACGACCCGGGCGACAAGATCACGATCACCTACTACCGGGGCGGTAAGAAGGAGACGGCCACGGTCGAGCTGACGAAGCGGCCCGACTCGGCCAGCGCCACGCCGAGCGACCAGGGCGGCGGCGGCGGCGGAATCTTCCCCTAGAGCGTCCGCGGCCTCGGCGCTCTGCGACCATAGGCGGGCCATGACCCGCGTGAAGATCTGCGGCCTGACGCACCTCGACGACGCCCACCAGGCGGTCGAGCTGGGCGCCTGGGCGCTCGGGATGATCTTCTGGCCGCAGAGCCCGCGGGCCTGCCCGGTCGAGCAGGCGGAGGCGATCGGCGCACAGCTCCACCGGCGCGTGGAGCTGGCCGGCGTGTTCGTGAACGCCACCCTCGACGAGCTGGCCGCGACGGCGGACGTGTGCCACTTCTCGCTCCTCCAGCTGCACGGTGACGAGGGCCCGGCCTACTGCCGGGAGGCCAGGCGGCGGACGGGCTGTCGCGTGATCAAGGCGGCGCGCGTG
>JAXDIL010000196.1:0-6647 GCA_034664005.1 Thermoleophilaceae bacterium
CGTGTCTTGTTGGTCGCGTGTGTTGTGCGCGTTGTTTGTGTGTGTGGTTGGTGTGCTTTGCTGTGGCGGGGTGGCTGTGGCGGCGTCGTCGGATGCTGGGCGTGTGCGCTTCGTGAAGGAGGCGGACTCTGGTTTCGAGTCGTTCGTGCGTGCCCCGTCGGTCGAGCAGCAGGCGTGGATGCGCGAGCATTTCTTTCGCCAGAAGACCTACGCCCCGTTTTTCGACTCGCGCACGTCCTGGTATCCGAACGCGTGGAGCTACCGCGACGCCTACGCGATCTACGGCGAGTCGGACCCGGCGCAGCGGTGGGTGCTGCGCGACAGCCAGGGCCGCCGGCTCTACATCCCGTGGGGCTGCCAGGGCGGCAGCTGCCCCCAGTTCGCCGCCGATATCGGCGACCCCGAGTTCCGGCGCTGGTGGATCGACGAAGCGATCCGCACGCTCCGAAACGGCTACCGCGGCCTGTTCATCGACGACGTCAACCTCTGGATGAAGGTCTCCGATGGCAACGGCACCGACGTCGCGCCCGTCGACCCGCGCACCGGCCAGCCGATGACAGACGCCGACTGGCGCCGCTACATGGCCGAGTTCGTCGAACAGGTCCGCGCCGAGGTCAAGGCCGCGCTGCCCGACCTCGAGATCGCCCACAACCCGATCTGGTTCGCCGGCCACACAGACCCCTACACCCAGCGCGCGCTGCTCGCCGCCGACTACATCGACCTCGAACGCGGCGTCTCAGACAACTTCTCCGGCGGCACCGGCCCCTACGGCCTCGAGACCTTCTTCGCGCACGTCGACTGGCTCCACAACCACGGCAAAGCCGTCGTCTACGACTCCTACGCCAACACCAAAGACACAGCCGAATACAACCTCGCCGCCTACTTCCTAACAGCCGAAGACCGCGACGGCTTCCGCACCAACTACCGCAACACCCCCGACGACTGGTGGAGCGCCTACAACGTCGAGCTCGGCGCCCCCACCGGCCCCCGCCACCACTGGAACGGCCTCCTACGCCGCGACTTCCAAAACGGCTACGCCATCGTCAACCAACCCGGCAACCCAACCAAGACCGTCGGCAACATCAAGCTCCCACCCGCCAGCGGCAGGGTGATCGTGACGAAGGACCGCGGCGCGGCAGGGGCGAGGCCGACGCTCGTCCTGCGCGCCGTCGCGAACCCCAGGCTGGCCGCCAGCTCCCGCAGGGCGTCGGCCGCGCGCCGGCGCTCCACGGCGCTCGTGCGCGGGCGGGTCATCCATGCGCGGGGTGGCCGCGTCCGGCTCGTCCTGCGCCGCAAGATCGGGGCGCGCTGGCGCGTCGTGCGTGCCTCGAGCACGCCGCTGAAGCAGGGCAAGGCCTTCCGGCGCGTGTTCCGCGGCCTTCACCGCGGGACCTACAGGGTGCGCGCCCGCTACCTCCCGCGAGCCGGCCGTGTCACGGCGCAGCGCTCGAAGCACATGCGAATCCGCCGCTGAGCGGCTCTACCATCCGGCGCGAATGCGCCGCTGCCTGCTGCTCTTCGAGCCGCCCGACGGCGGCGTCCCCGCCCACGTGCTGGAGCTGGCGCGCGGGCTGGGGCAGCACGGCTGGACGCCGGTCGTGGCGGGGCCCGCGGAGGCGGCGGCCTACGCAGCCTTCGAGAGCGAGGGGATCGAGGTCACGCGGCTGCCGATGGGGCGCCGCGTAGAGCCGCTCCGCTACGCGGCAGCGCTGCGTGACCTGGTGCAGCTGATCCGCGCCGGGGAGTTCGATCTGGTGCACGCTCACTCCTCGAAGGCGGGCGTCGTGGGGCGCCTCGCGGCCGCGGCCACGCGCACCCCGGTGGTGTACACGCCGCATTGCTTCGCGTTTCTGAGGGACGGCTCGACGGTCGGTCACCACGGAATCGTCTGGGCCGAGCGGGCGCTCGCGCCGCTCACGCGCGCGATCGTCTGCGTCGCCGACTTCGAGCGCGACGAGGCGCTCCGCCGCCGGATCACACGGCCCGAGCGCCTGCACGTCGTCCACAACGGATCACCCGGGTGCGACGGCGCGGCGGAGCCCGATCCGGAGCTGGCCGGCTTCGCCCGGGACGCTCCACTGGTCGCGTGCCTGAGCGTGCTGCGCCGCCAGAAGGCGGTGGACAGCTTCATCAGCTCCGCCCCCGCGGTGCTGGAGGCCGTGCCCGATGCCCGGCTCGCGGTGATCGGCGACGGTGAGCTCCGCGGCGAGCTCGAGAGCCAGGCCGCCGCGCTCGGACTCGGCGAGCGGTTCGGCTTCTTCGACTTCCGCCCGCCGGTGTGGCGCCAGCTCCGGCAGCTCGACCTGCTCGTGCTGCCGTCCGCCTGGGAGGCGTTCCCGATCTCCGTGCTCGAGGCCATGGCGTGCGGCGTCCCGCAGGTGGCCACCCGCGTGGGCGGCACGCCCGAGGCGGTCGCCGACGGGGAGACCGGCCTGCTCGTGCCGGCGCGCGACCCGGACGCGCTGGCGCGCGGGGTGATCGAGCTGCTGCGCGACCCGGACCGGCGTGCCCGTATGGCGGAGGACGGGCGACGCCGCCACGCCGAGCTGTTCAGCGTGGAGCGCATGGTCCGCGACACCGCGGCCGTCTATGAAGCGGCCGTCAGCGGCGGGAACGGCGACTAGGGTGGCTCCAGTGGAGGAGCAGCCTCAGATCGCCGTCATCGTCCCCTGCTTCAACGACGGCGCGCTCGTGACCGAGACCGTCGACTCGGTGAAGGAGGCATCGATCCCGGTGGAGGTGGTGGTGGTGGATGACGCGTCGCCCGACCCGCACACGCAGCGCGTGCTCGACGAGCTCGCCAGTACCGGAGTCAAGGTGATCCGCCACGAGACGAACCTCGGCGTGTCCGGCGCACGCAACACCGGGTTGCGCACGACCAGCGCGCCGCTCGTCTTCCCGCTCGACTCGGACGACCTCGTACCGCCCGGGGCGCTCGCGAAGATGGTCGAGGCTCTCGACCTCGACCCGGGCGCCGCGGTCGCCTACGGGGACTACCGCGAGTTCGGCGAGCACGAGCGTATGCGAGCCGTGCCACCGACGATCGACACCTACCGGCTCATGTACACGAACGAGTACCCGGCGAGCGCGCTCTGGCGGCGCACCATGCTGGAGGAGATCGGAGGCTGGAACGCGACGCGGATCAACGGGTACTACTACGAGGATTGGGACCTGTGGCTGACCGCGGCGGAGCGGGGTGAGCGAGGCGTGCACATGGGTGCGGGCTTCGAGACCTACTGCCAGCGGGTTCACGGGCCGCGGCTCCTGGAGTCGATCAGGCGCGAGCACGTTCCGATCTACAGGATGATGCGCGTCGACCACGCGGCCGTGTTCAGCAGGCGCGGCCACCACCGCCGGCGCTCGGATCTCAGCCTGCTGCGCGCGTGGCTGTACCCGATCGTCTACGGCAGGCGCCACCGCTTCGCGTTCGAACCGAAGATCAAGGGGATGCTCGACAGGCTCGGGGTATGGACGCTTCGCCGCTGAACAGGTCGGATCTGGCCGGCCGTCCGCCGCTCGACATGGAGGCGGCGGGCCGCCAGGCCGCGCTCGTCGCCGCAGCGCTCGTGATCATGCTCGGAAGCGCGCTGTTCGGCGTCGTGCTCGCCGACAACCCGCCCCCGATGGCGCTCGTGCTCGCGGGCGGCGTCGGCCTCACCGCGCTGCTCGCGCTGGCGCTGGCGCGCTACGAGACGGCCGTGGCGCTGGGGATCCTGCTGCTCGGCGTCGTCTGGGTCGAGCCGGCGCCGCCGGACGCGATCTTCGGCGTCGTGATCGCGGTCGCGCTGGTCACGGGGCGCTTTCGCATCGACCGCGCGCCGCTGTCGATGCTCGCCCTCACCGGCGTCTACATCCTCCTGAACATCGCGTCGGCCGTGGAGGCGGTCGATCCGGTACGGGCCGGCGTCTACCTGGCGATCACCCTCTACCTGGCGATCTTCGCGATCTGGTTCACCGGCTACCTCGACTCGCCGCGCCGCGCGCGCGGAGTCGTCGTCGCCTATCTCGCGGGCGCCGTGGCTGCCGCGACGCTCAGCTCGCTCGCGCTCTTCGTTCCCATCCCCGGCGCGGAGCTTCTCACCGCGAGCGGGCAGCGCGCGAAGGGGCTCTTCGAGGACCCGAACGTATACGGGCCGTTCCTGATCCCGATCGCGCTGATCCTGATCGAGGAGATCCTGACCCCGCGTCTCCTGCGCCTGCGAACGAGCGGGAAGCTGTTCCTGCTGCTGATCCTGATGATCGGCCTGTTCCTGTCGTACTCGCGCGGCGCCTGGGTCAACTTCGCGCTGGCCGTGGTCACCATGCTGAGCCTGATCGCCCTGCGCCGCGGCGGCGCCCGGCGCGCCTTCACCCTGCTGGTGATCCTCGTGTGCGGAGCGGTCGCGATCGGCGGCGTGCTCGCCGCGACCGGCTCGCTCGGCTTCCTCGAGGAGCGGGCGAAGCTTCAGAGCTACGACTCCCAGCGCTTCGAGGCTCAGCGCCAGGGGATCCACTACGGCGACACGCACCCGCTGGGCATCGGTCCGGGCCAGTTCGAGGTGCTGGCGCCCGTGCCATCGCACAACGTCTACATACGTGCGCTGTCGGAGCAGGGCTACCTTGGCCTGTTCTCGATCCTCGCGATCGTGCTCGGCACGCTGGTGCTCGCGCTCAGCAACGCCGTCTCCGGCCGGGATACGTACGGCATCGGGTCGGCGGCCCTGCTCGGCGCATGGGTCGGGATGGTGATCGAGTCGTTCGTAATCGACTCGAACCACTGGCGGCACCTGTTTCTCGTGGCCGCGCTGATCTGGGTCGGGGCCCGTCGCCGGCAGGGCCCGGCGCCAGACGTCAGCCCTGGTCGCGGCGCGGCACGAGCACGGCGCGCTTGAACTCGGCCACGAGCGTCCCGTCCTGGTTGTGGACGCGCGTGTGCACGCGCACGACTCCCCGGTCGGGCTTCGACTGCGACGGCTTCACCTCCAGGACCTCGCTCTCCGCGAAGAGCGTGTCGCCGTGGAAGACCGGCGCGGGGTGACTGAGCTCCTCGGTCGCCAGGTTCGCGATCGCCTTGCCTGAGATGTCCGCCACGGACATCCCGAGCGCCAGCGAGTAGACCAGCGGACCCACCACGACGTTGCGCCCCTGCTGGGACTGGGCCGCGTAGATGTCGTTGATGTGCAGCGGGTGGTGGTTCATGGTGAGGAGACAGAAGAGGTGGTCGTCCGCCTCCGTCACCGTCTTCGCCGGCCAGTGCTTGTAGGTGGCTCCCTGCTCGAAGTCCTCCAGGTAACGCCCGTACGGGCGGGCTCCGGAGGCCTCGCGGGTTGCCTGGTCGGTTGGGATCTCGTTCTCGGTCATCTTTCCTCCACGCTATCTGCGCGCGCTCAATACGTAGTACACGGCGACATCCTTGCGGTCTCCACGGAGGGCCCACTCCTCGTAGCCGAGGTAGAGCGCCTGAAGCGGCCGCAGGAACTTGAAGTAGTAGGCGCCGGTGTGCTGAGGGATCACGTTGGCCTCGCTCCAGGGCGCGAGCATCTCGGTGAGCGCCGAGTGCGTGCAGCGGTCGTACTCGGCCGGGAAGACGGACTCCGGCTCGCGGCCGCGCAGGCGCACCTCGAGCGCGACCGCCACGCGGTGCGGCACGGCGCGGTTGAGGAGCGCCGAGACGGAGCGACCTCCCGACAGCCGTGACACCATGCCGCCGCCCGGACGCAGGTAGCGGCGCATGTTCTCGATCGCCCGGTCGAGCGGACGCACGTGCTCCAGCACCTGAAAGCTCACCACCAGGTCGAAGTCATCACAGAGCTCCGGCACGACCTCCGTGAGGTCCGCCACGACGGTGTGGTCGTATGAGCCGGCCGGCGCGCGGTCGAGCTCGTGCTGGGAGATGTCGAGGCCCACGTAGTGGGTGTCCGCGGGCCGCTCCTCGGGAGGGATCGTCGGCACGGCTCCGGATCCCACGTCGAGGATGCGCACCCCGGGCCGGAGGTGGCGGGCGAGCTCCTCCCGGAACGGTCCGTCCCAGAAGTCGTCGTAGCGCCGCGGCAGCTCGTCGCGCAGGCCGCCGCGCATCACCTCCCCGATGGTTCCCTCGTCCGTCATGCGAGGCGGGAGTATGCCTGTAGATTGCGCTGCGCATGCGCAACCCCAGAGACTTCTTCAAGCCGCTCGCCATGGACGCCCCGGAGCCCCTCCGCGAGATTCCCGTCCGGCCCTCGCGGATGATCCACTTCCTCGACTTCTCGAACGAGAAGATGGTCGCCAAGGCGCCCGACATCGCGCCCCAGGTGGACATCCTGCTGGGCAACCTGGAGGACGCGATCCCCGTCGATCGCAAGGAGGCGGCGCGCGAGGGGCTGATCCGGGTCGGCTCCGAGATCGAGCTTGGCGAGACCCAGCTCTGGACGCGCATCAACGCGCTCGAGTCGCCCTGGGTCCTGGACGACCTGACGCAGCTCGTCGGCGAGATCGGCGACAAGCTCGACGTGATCATGGTCCCGAAGGTCGAGGGCCCCTGGGACATCCATTATCTCGACCAGCTGCTGGCGCAGCTCGAGGCGCGCCACTAGGTCACGCGGCCGATCCTGATCCACGCGATCCTCGAAACCGCCGAGGGCGTCAAGAACGTGGAAGCGATCGCGGCCGCGAGCCCGCGCCTGCAC
>JAXDIL010000198.1:0-9676 GCA_034664005.1 Thermoleophilaceae bacterium
TCAGGTCGGCGAAGCCGGATACGGTGCGGCACGGTGAGCGCCGACATCCCTCACGTAACAGGCGTCGATCACGAGTTCGTTAACGCCGGCGGGCTGCGCACGCACGTAGCCCTGGCGGGCGAGGGCCAGCCGTGCAGAAGCACGACCGCCGGGCCCTCGCCCGCGGTCGCTACGTGCGTCCGCAGGCCGCCGGCGTCAACGAACTCGTGGGCGACGCCTGCTACGTGAGGGATGTCGGCGCTCACCGTGCCGGACGCTACCGCTACTCGTGCGTGCCGGCGCCAAGCCGCTCTCGTCGAACTGCGCGTGCAGGCGCAGCTCGTGAGCGATCTTGCCGACGTCATGGGCCTGGTCGTGCATTACGAACGTCACACCGACGCCGGTGCGGCCCGCGCGCGCTGTGCGGCCGATGCGGTGCACATAGGTGTCGCGGTCCTCGGGCGCGTCGAAGTTCACGACCTGTGTGATGTCGTCCACGTCGATCCCGCGCGCGGCCACGTCGGTCGCGACGAGCGCGGCGACATCGCCGTTGTGGAAGCGTCGCAGCGCCTTCTCGCGCTGGGACTGCGACTTGTCGCCGTGCATGGCGGCCGCCTCGACGCCGTGGTTCTTCAGGCGCTTGACGAGCCTGTCCGCGCCGCGCTTGGTGCGCACGAACACGAGGCTGCGCCCCGAGTCGTCGCCGCGCAGCACCCGCACGAGCGAGTCGAGCTTGTCCTCGTGGGCGACCGCGAGGAAGCGGTGCTCGATGTCGGCGCGGGCGTCGTCCTTCGGCGCGTGCTCATGCCGGCGCGCATCGCGCGTGTACTCCTGAGCGATGCGGCCGGCCTCTCCTTCGAGTGTCGCGGAGAGAAAGAGGGTCTGGCGGTCACGTGGCACCTGGGCCACGATCCGGTCCACTGCTGGGCGGAAGCCCATGTCGAGCATGCGGTCGGCCTCGTCGAGTGCGAGCACGCGGACGCGGTCGAGCCGGACCGCGCCACGCGCGATCAGGTCCTCGAGCCGGCCGGGGGTCGCGACGAGGATGTGCGCCTTGCGGGCGAGCTTGATCTGGCGCTCGAAACCGACGCCGCCGTAGACGGCGGCGACCGAGAGGGCGCGCGCGGTCGCGATGTCGCGGATTGCCTCGACGATCTGGCTGGCGAGCTCACGTGTGGGGGCGAGCACCAGCGCGGCCGCGCGTGCGTCCGTGGCCTCGATCCGGTCGACGAGCGGCACCCCGAGGGCGAGCGTCTTGCCCGACCCGGTCGGGGACTTCACGAGCACGTCGTGCCCGGCGAGGACGTCGGGGATAACCGACGCCTGAACGGGAAACGGACTCTCCAGGCCGCGCCCCGCGAGGGTTTTTGCGACCACCGGCGACACGCCGAGGTCGGCAAAGGACTGCTTCTGCATTCTGCTCCTGACGGCGGCCGATCAAGTCGACCGCTAGCTATCTGGGAGATTCATCTGACCCAGATCGCTACTGCCACCGGAGACAAGAACCTCGCGGGTAACGGCGTTACCCACAAAGGAAACGATAGCAACGATGAAACCTCCCGCCTCCTTTGTGGGTACTGTCCTGCACAGTGACGACGACGCAGCTTGCCCCCGCGTCGCCGGCCGGGCCAACGGCCGACGACATCCAGCCCGTAAAGAACGAGACCGCCGACCGGATCGCCACCGGCACGATCACCGCGCTTCCGTTCGTGGCGCTCGGGTTCGTCTGCTGGCAGCTCTGGAACGACCTGCTGCACTGGAGCGACGTCGCGGTCTTCCTGATCATGTACCTGGTCTGCGCGATGGGCGTGACGGTGGGCTTCCACCGGCACCTGACCCATCGCAGCTTCAAGGCGAAGAAGCCGGTGCGCTTCGCGCTCGCGGCCGCGGGCTCGATCGCGATCGAGGGGCCCGTCATCTCCTGGGTCGCCGACCACCGCAAGCACCACGCCTTCTCGGACCAGGAGGGTGACCCGCACAGCCCGCACGTCGGCCATGGGAGCGGCTGGAGCGGGGCGATCCGCGGTCTCTTCCACGCGCACGTGGGCTGGCTCTTCATCCACACCCAGCGAGGCAAGCGCGACCGCTACGCCCCGGACCTGATCGCGGACCCGACGATCAGCTTCATCGACCGCACGTTCCTGTTCTGGGTGGTCGCGGGGCTCGCGCTCCCGTTCGGCCTCGGCTATCTGATCGGCGGGTCGTTGAACACCGCGCTCACGGGGCTGCTCTGGGGCGGCGGTGTGCGGATGCTCGTGGTGCACCACGTGACCTACAGCATCAACTCGCTCTGCCACTTCTTCGGGCGGCGCGACTTCGCCACCGGTGACGAGTCGCGCAACCTCGCCTGGCTATCGATATTCACGTTCGGCGAGTCGTGGCACAACAACCACCACGCCTTCCCCACCTCCGCCCGCCACGGGCTTCGCTTCTGGCAGATCGACCCGTCCTGGATCGTCATCCGCGCGCTCGAGGCGACCGGCCTCGTCTGGGACGTGGTGCGGGTCGACGAGCGCCGGCAGGAGCGCAAGCGAGCGCTTCCCGCCGACGCCGTCTAGCTAGCTGGCCCTCAGAGGGCGCGCAGCGCGGCCGTGACGGCCGCCGCCGCGACCACGCACGCGATGATCGAGCCGCTGCGCCAGATCACGAGGCCGCCGGCGGCGACGCCGGCGGTGTCCGGGTCGAGCGCTAGGCGATCGCCCTCGGCCAACGCCTGGGTCGCCACGAGCGCTGCGAGCAGGGCCGGCCCCAGCAGGATCACGACGCTCGTGAACCAGGTGGGCAGCTCGCGCCCGCCGAGCACCACCGGGCCGATCGCCTTGATCGCGGCGGTGATCAGCGCGAGGGCCACGATCGTCGTGGCGGCGGTGCTCACCGCGGCTCCCCCTCCGCCTCCTGGCGCTGGAGCGCTTCGGCGCGCGCGCGGCGCGTGAGGCCGACGAGCGACGCGAGGCTCGCCACGAGCACGGGCACGCCCGGCGGCGTGAACGGCACGAGCGCGAGCGCGATCCCGGCGCCGAGCGCCGCCACCCCGCGCGCCCGCCTGCTCTTCAGCTCGCTCAGCAGCAGCCCGAAGAAGAACGCCGGGAAGATCGCGTCGAGGCCGAGCGCGTCGGGGTCGCCGAGCTTGTCGCCCCAGAGGGCACCGACGACGGTGCCGCCGACCCAGGTGCAGTAGGCGATCGCGGACGCGCCGAATAGGAGCGCCTCGTCGAAGCGCCCGTCCCCCTTCGACGACAGCGCCCACGAGTGGTCCACCACCGCCTGGCCCTTCAGCGCGCGCTTGAGCGGGCCGCCCGTGAAGGACGGGCCGACCGCCGCGCTCATCGGCAGGAAGCGCGAGTTCATCAGCGTCGCCGCCGCAATCGCCGCCCCGGCCCCGCCTCCCGCGCCCAGGATCGCGACCGCCGTGAACTGCGCGGAGCCGGCGAACAGGATCGCCGACATGATCACCGCCTCGACGTCGGACATGCCAGCCTCGCCCGCGAGGATCCCGAACGAGGCCGCGAGGATGCCGCCGGCGACCGCGAACGGCGCACCAAGCCGGAGGCCCTCGCGGAACGCCGGGCTGCGGACGAGCGAGGTCAGGTCTCTACGAAGTAGCTGCCGGACTCGCCGCTCGAGAAGTAGCGCGAGGTGACGGTCTTCTTGCGCGTGTAGAAGTCGACCGCGTCGGTGCCGTGGGCGTGCAGGTCGCCGAGGAAGCTGTCCTTCCAACCCGAGAAGGGGAAGAACGCGACCGGCGCGGCGACGCCGATGTTCACGCCCACCATGCCGGCCTCGACATCGTGCTTGAAGCGCCTCACGGCCGCGCCGGACTCGGTGAAGATCGAGACGCCGTTGCCGAAGCGCGAGCTGTTCACCGCCTCGATGGCCTCGTCGAGCGTGTCGACGTGGATCACGGACAGGACGGGGCCGAAGATCTCCTCGCGCGCGAGCTCCATGTCGGGCGTCACGCCCGTGAGGATCGTGGCGCCGAGGAACGAGCCCTCGGCAAGGCCCGGCTGGCGCCCGTCCACGAGCAGCTCCGCGCCCTCGGCGACCCCGCGCTCGACCGCCGCGACGATGCGCTCGCGCGCCGCCTCCGAGACGACCGGCCCGAGCTCGTTGCGCTCGTCCAGTCCGTCGCCCACGCGGACGGCCTCGGTTGCCTCCTTGAGGGCCGGCAGCAGCCGCTCGTCGGCGTCGCCGACCGTCACGACCACGGAGCCGGCCATGCAGCGCTGCCCGGCGGCGCCGAAGGCCGAGCCGATGATCCCGCTCACGGTCTTGTCGACGACGGCGTCGGGCATCACGACCATGTGGTTCTTGGCGCCGCCGAGCGCCTGGACGCGCTTGCCGGCCTTCGCGGCGCGCTCGTAGACGAGCCTCGCCACGGGCGCCGAGCCGACGAACGAGATCGCGTCGATGTCGGGGTGGTCGAGCATCCCCTCAACGACCTCGCGGCCGCCGTTCACGAGGTTCACGACGCCCGGCGGCAGGCCGAGCGAGTCCAGCACCTCGAAGGCGATCTGCTGCGTGAGCGGCACCTGCTCGGACGGCTTCAGGATGAACGTGTTGCCGCAGCCGATCGCGAATGGCAGGAACCAGAACGGCACCATCGCCGGGAAGTTGAACGGGACGATCGCGGCGCAGACGCCGACCGGCTGGCGGATCGTCTCGGCGTCGATCCCGCGCGAGACGTCCTCGAGGATGCGCCCCTGCATCGTGGTCGGGATCGCGCAGGCGGCCTCGACCATCTCGATCATCCGCGCCACCTCGGCGCGCGCGTCGATGAGCGTCTTGCCCATCTCGGTCGTGACCGAGCGGGCGAGCTCGTCGCTGCGGGCCTCCAGACCCTCGCGGAGCGCGAACAGCAGGCGGGCGCGCCCGATCACCGACACGTCGCGCCAGGCGGGCAGCGCCTCGCGGGCGGCGCGCACAGCGGCGTCGAGGTCGGAGGCGTTCGACAGGGGCACGCGTGCGAGCACCTCGCCGTTGGCCGGGTTGGTCACGTCGAGCCGCTCGGATGACGCAGCCGGGGTCCAGGATCCGGCGACGTAGTTGTCCAGCAGTCGGGTTGCGGGCTCCACCAGGGTCACGAGTCGAGGTTACCGCCGTCGCTCAGAGTGCGCCGCTACAGTGCGCCCCGCTTGGGCTCGAACGGACGACAGGGCTTTACGCGCCGTGACCTGATCCGCTACTCGGGCGCAGGCGCCGCAGGCGCGGCAGCGCTGACCGCGACCGGCTGTGCCCTGAGCGACTCGTCCGACGAGGGCAAGCCGCGCGTGCAGAAGGTGGTGTCGCGCAAGGGCGAGCCGCTGAACGTGCTGCTGATCGTGACCGACAGCACGCGGCGCGACTTCGTGAGCGCCTACGACGGCGACGAGCTCGCCCATACGCCCAACCTCGACGCGCTCGCCAAGGAGGGGCTCCTCTTCAACCGCGCGGTCCCGGAGGCGATGCCGACGGTCGCGGTGCGGCGCGCGCTCCTCACCGGCACGCGGTCGTTCCCGTTCCGCGACTGGAAGGTGGCGCCGAAGCTGCCGCAGTTCCCCGGCTGGAGCCCGATCCCGCCCTACAAGCGGATCTTCACGGAGTTCATGGACGAAGCCGGGATCGAGACCGGCTACGTGACGGACAACCCGTTCCTGATCGGGCCGCGCTTCGAGCGCTTCCGGAAGACGCTCGACGTGTCGAAGCCCATCTTCGAGCAGGGCGAGTACCGGAGCTGGAACATCGGCATCGACAAGGACCGCGTCGCCTCGAAGCAGCAGATCGAGAGCTACCTCCTGCCCGCGCTCGCGGGGACCGAGGCCGAGAAGCGCATCGCGGAGAACGTGGGCTTCAACCGGGGCCGCAGCGGGGCCGAGCTGTCGGGCGCGCGCGTGCTGAAGGCCGGCATGGACGCGCTGCGCCAGCTGAAGGACAAGCAGCCCTTCTTCCTCGGGGTCGACGCGTTCGACCCGCACGAGGCCTGGAACGTGCCGACCGCGTTCAGGCTGCGCTTCGAGCACCACCAGGGCGTGGAGCCGATCCTGCCCTTCAAGACGCCCTACTCGAAGATCGAGGACCTCGACGTGACCGAGGACCAGGTGCAGCAGGTGCGCGAGCTGTACGCCGCCGAGATGACCTACATAGACGCGTGGATCGGGCGGCTTCTGAACCTGCTTGACGACCTCGGGCTGGCCGACAGCACCGTCGTCTACTACCTGTCGGACCACGGCATCCTGCTGGGCGAGCACGGCCTGATGGGCAAGGCCAATTCGATGCTCGGCAAGGAGATCCACTCCGTGCCGTACATGATCCGCCACCCCGACGGCAAGCGCGCGGGCGAGACGAGCGACTACTTCGCCTCCACGCACGACGTGGCGCCGACGATCCTGTCGTTCCAGGGCCTCACCGTGCCGGGGCGCATGGACGGCGAGGACCTCACCGTGATGTTCGACGGCGCCGACCCGCCCGAGCGCAGCTACTGGACGACCGCTTACGCGGATCACGTCGCTGCCGGCGACGGCCGCTGGCTCCTGATCGCCGACAACCAGGGCAAGGAGCGGCGGCTGTTCGACACCGAGGGGGACCCGGACGAGGAGAACGACGTGGCGGCCGACAACCCCGACGTGGTCGACCGCCTCTGGCAGAACCTGCTCGCCGACGCCGGCGGGACGATGCCTGTCTTCGGCAAGACCGGCGTCGTCAGCGGCTGAGGTCGAGCGCGTCGAGCCGGTCGAGCTGCTCTGTCAGCTCGCCGACGGCGACGCGCAGCTCCGTGCGCGTCTCCGTGCCCCGCAGCAGCTCTGTGCAGAGACGACTCACCGTCTCGCCGCATTCGTCGATTGCGACAAGCGTCGTCTCGCGCTGGTGATGTTCAGCGGGACCGGGCGTAGCCATGCAGCATAGGCCAATAGCTCAAGTTCGGTGTAGCATTTAACGGATGCCCGCGACGAGCTGCTCCGCACCGATGCCGAGGCCCTTGGCGAGCCTCGCGATGGTGCCGAGGCGCGGCTCGCGCACGGCGCGCTCGAGCCGCGAGATCTCCGTCGGATGCAGCCCCGCCTTCGCCGACAGCTGCTCCTGCGTGAGCTTGGCGGCCTTGCGATGCCGCCGGAGGTTCGACGCGAATCGCTCCTCCGGGGTCACGTCGGCCATCCTCCGGGAGCTGGGCCAATGAGTACAGAGCCAATAGCTCAAGCGCTGCACCGCTTCGAGCTGGCGGGCTCGTACCACCGCGCGGCGCGCGCCCGGAGGGTCGGCGCCCCGCAGGTCGAGCTGACCGCGCTCGAGCACATCGAGGCGCTTGGCGGCCTCACGCCGGGCGCGCTCGGGCACCGGATGGGGCTCACCTCGGGCGGCGTCACGGCGCTGACGGGACGCCTGATCGAGGCGGGCTACGTGACGCGCGAGCGTCACCCGGCGGACGGGCGGATGAGGCTTCTCACGGTCACCCCGGCCGGGAGCGAGCACCTGCGCGAGTACATGAAGCCGGTTTACGAGCCCGTGGACCAGGGCCTCGCCGGGTTGACCGAGGCGGAGGGCCAGCTCCTGGCTCGCGTGCTCGACGAGCTCGCGACCCGCCGCGAGGCGGCAGCGGCCGCGACTCCGGAGCCGGAGCGCGTTTACGCGACCGACGGGTACTCGCGCGCGCTGTTGATGTAGAACGTCAGCGCGCTGACCACGTCGGCATCGAACTGCGTGCCCGCGTGGCGCTCGAGCTCGGTCAGGGCGGCCTCGACGCGGAGCGGTACGCGGTACGGACGGCGCTTCGTCATCGCGCCGTAGGCATCGCAGACCGAGATGATGCGCGCGGCGAGCGGGATGCGCTCGAGTGTGAGGCCGTGCGGATAGCCGGTGCCGTCAGGACGTTCGTGGTGCAGCCGGACGATCTCGGCCACGGCCTCGAGGCCCGGGATCTGCGCGACCATGTCGGCGCCCCACTCGGGATGCTGCCTGATCAGGTGAAGCTCCGCGGGCGTCAGCTTGCCCGGCTTACTCAGCAGCGTCGGCGGCAGATACAGCTTCCCCACGTCGTGTAGAAGGGCCGCCAGCTCCACCTCGACCAGCTGCGCGCGGTCGAGCCCGAGCCGCCGGCCCACGGCAGTCGCGGTGACGGCGACCTCGTGCGAATGGCGGTAGGTGTCGTCGTCCGCCTCGGCCAGCGCCTTGATAAGCGCGTGGTGCGAGAGCGCCTCCCCCGCGAGGACGCCGGGCTCCTCGAGCAGCTCCATCCCACCCGGTTCGATGTTCGGCCGCTCGTCCCTGCTCAGGGGCGCTGGAAGCTCATCTTCGCCGTGGTTCCGCCGTCGACATGGACGACCTGGCCGGTGATGAAGCCGGCAGCCGCGTCGTCAAGGAGGAAAGCGACGAGCGGCGCGACGTCCTCCGGCCGGCCGACCCGCCCGGCCGGGATCGTGCGCCCGTAGGCCCCGCGGTCGTATCCCGCACCCGCACGCCGGCGGGTGCGCGGCACCTCGATCACCCCAGGCGCCACGGCATTCACCCGCACGCGCGGCGCGAGCTCGACGGCCAGCGAGCGGGTCCAGGCGTCCACTGCACCCTTCGTGCCGGCGTAGGCGGAGTGCGGCGGCAGCGCGGCTCGCGCGTGGATCGAGCTGACGTTCACGATCGCGCCGTGGCCGGGGAAGTGCCGGAGCGCGCGCTGGGCGCAGAGGAAGTAGCCGCAGAAGTTCAGCCCGATCAGGGCCGCGAGGTCGGCGGCCCCGGTCCGCTCGAAGGCGAGCTCGAGCGTCTGCCCGGCGTTGTTCACAAGCCCGTCGAGACCGCGGAGCGCTGCCGCCGCCTCGTCGACCACGCGTGCGCACTCGTCGGCGAGGCCGAGGTCGCCGCGGACGGCGCTGGCGGGACCGGGCAGGAGCGCGAGCGTCTCGTCCGGAGCGGTCGCCGAGCTATGGACGCACACCGCAGCGCCCTGCCGGGCCAGCTCGACCGCGATCGCCTGGCCGATCCCGAGCCCCGCACCGGTCACGAGCACACGGCGTCCGGCCAACGAGCCCACGGTCAGCCCGCAAACGGAGTTGCCGGGAGGCCGCGCACACCCGGCCGCAGCGCGAACAGCGCGCCCGCCAGCGGCTCGTGAGCGGCTCCGCGCGCCGCCGTGGTCACGTAGAGCGTCGACAGGTCGGCGTCACCGAAGCAGCACGACGTCACGTTCGTGACCGGCAGCTCGAGGCGCTCCTCGAGCTCGCCGGCGGCGGCGTAGCGGTGAACGGCGCCGCCACCCCACATCGCCACCCACACGCCGCCATCCGCGTCCACGGTGAGCCCGTCCGGCGTGCCGTGCTCCCGCGGGACCGGCATCACGGCGCGGCGGCCGGCGACCCTGCCGGCCTCCAGCTCGAACTCGTAGAGGTCGATGCGCCGCCGCGGCGAGTCCACGTGGTAGAGCGTCGAGCCGTCGGGCGACCAGCCGAGCCCGTTCGACACCGACAGGCCCGGAAGTGCGCAGGTCACGGTCAGGTCGGGATCCAGCCTGTAGAGCGCAGCGGTGCGCGTATCCCCGGCGAGCGACATCGTGCCCGCCCAGAAGCGGCCGCGCGGATCGACGGCGCCGTCTGGGACGCCTCTCGCGAGGAGCTGGTCTGGGTCGACCGCGACCGCGGGCTCGTGGACGGCCGCGCGCGCGGGCGGGCCGACGTTTCCGTCGAGGTGGGCCAGCCGGTCGGCTGCGCGGGTCCGCGCGCCTCGGGGGGGCGCGCGCGCG
>JAXDIL010000049.1:0-3693 GCA_034664005.1 Thermoleophilaceae bacterium
TGCGGGACACTCCGTCGGGGCCCTTGACCTCCTTCGCGCCGCGCCGCTCGCGCAGCACGGTTCGGAGGAAGGCGAGGTTCCGCAGCCGCCGCCCGACGGCGTGTTCGGTCGGCGGCGCTCGCGCGATAATCCTCCCGCGGTTGTCGAACAGCACGAACGCGGTGCCACGCGGAGCGTCCTGGAGGACGGTCGCGTTGGCGAGGCCGCGCACGTCGATGGCGCCGAACAGCACGCTCGGACGGGTGTGCCGAGCGGTCGGGAACGGCTGCGCCGCGACAAGAGCCCTCATGTGCGTGAGTGGGTCGGTGCCAAGGTCGCCGAGGGCGTAGGTGCCGGTTCGCTGGGCTTCTTGGAACCACGCCGCTCGCGACACGTCCACCTCGTTCATGGGCTGCGCGAGGCCCATCTGCGTGGCGCCGCAGTAGACCTGTCCGTCGGGGCGCGCGACGCCCACGGAGCTGTACCTGCGCGAGGCCCGGGGCAGCAGCTCGAGCAGCCGCTCGCAGCTCTCGCGATCCGGGTGCAAAGCTAGGTCGCGCGAGAAGGCACCGAGGACGCTCGCGGTCACGGACAGCACGCGCTTGACGTCCGTGCGCACCAGCCGCCCGGTCGCCTCGACGTCGGCCAGAGCGTGCACGCGGGCCTCGCGGCGCTCCTGGAGCGCGACGATCAGCGCGACGAGGGTCGGCGGCGCCAGCGCCACGAGCACGAGCAGCAGGATGCGGCCACGAAGTCCGAGATGCATGTTCTGGCGCAGTCTCGCTCAGATGCCGAGCGGCCGCCCGTCTAAGCTCCCGCCTCGATGCGTCACCGGCTCGCACTCCCGCTTGCCCTGCTGATCTCCATGCTCGCCGCGTCGCCTGCGGCGGCGGCGTTCGACTGGAAGACGGACGTCATCGACTTCGAGTTCGTTCCGAAGGACCGCAGGATCGCTCTCGGGGACTCCGTCACCTGGACGTTCACGGCCCCCGGTCACACGAGCGTGAGCCTGCGCGGGCAGCCTGACTCGTGGAAGTCGGTAGACGAGGGCACGAACGCGCAGGGCTCCTCGTTCACCCACACCTTCAACACTCCCGGCCGCTACCAGTACGTCTGCGTCCCGCACAAGGACTTCATGAAGGGCGTGATCGAGGTCGGCACCGACGCCGTGGTCGACTCGCTCGACAACTTCAAGTCGAAGCGGACCGGGAATCGCGTGAAGCTCAGCTTCCTGCTGAACGAGCCGGCGACGGTGAGCTACAAGCTGAAGGGCCCGTCCCGGCGCACGGTCAAGTTGGGTCGGCTCGGGGCCGGGACCCGCAGCTTCACCATGCGGCGGCTCAGGCGCGGCACCTATCGCGGCGTGCTGACCGTGGTGGACGACTTCGACCACAAGAGCACCCCTCGCAACTTCTTCGTCATACGCTGACGCCATGAGGTTGCTCAAGAGCGCGGTGCTCGCGCTGGTCCTGGCCGTGACGCTGAGCGCGCCCGCGATCGCCCGCGACCCTGGCCGGTGGACGCTCGGCGGCTGGAGCTCGCTGCCGCTGAACTACTGGCAGGGCGTGACCACCGCCGGCCCCGGGCAGCCGCTGTTCTTCTCGGGTCTGTTCACTGGGCTGCACCGCACGGACCGGAGCCTGCATCAGACCGGGAGCGTGGATCCGGTGATCCCGCCCACCGTGTTCGCGACGGAGGGCTACAACCACGTCGGCGACATCGGCTACCAGGGCGGCCGCGTGCTGCTGCCGCTCGAGTGCTACACGCCGGGCGGCCCCAACGGAGGGAACACCTGCGGGACCGGCTCGATCGGCAGCGCGGACCCCGCCAGCCTCGCGTTCCAGTACTACGTACAGCTCGACCCCGCGGAGATCCTGAAGGCCATGTGGGTCGAGGCCTCGCCCGACGGCCAGCTGCTGTGGACCTCGACCGGCCCTGACCTGCTCGCCTACCGCGCCTCGGACGTGAGCGCGGCTAACGCCGGGCCGCTGGCCGCTCCGATCCACTCGGTGCGGCGGCTGGCGGGAGCGGTGCCGCCGAGCGGCATCACCGGCGCCGCCTTCTACCGCGGCCGTCTCCTGCTCGCCGGCTCGCAGGGCACGACCTACCAGGTCTGGTCGGTGAACACCTCGACCGGACGACGCCGCCTTGAGCTCGAGCTGCCCAACATCCATGGAGAGGCCGAGGGACTCACCAATGTCGCTCTGCTCGGCGGACGGCTCCACTTCCTGGTCGCACCACTGCCCCCACCCGAGCCCACCTTCGGCCGCAGCGTCGCGCTGCTCCACCTCACCGCCGGCCGCTGGGCACGCCGCGGACTGAACGTGACGGCCCGCTCAACCGGGGCGGACACGCTCACCCCGACGGTGACCGTGACCGTGAGGCACGCGGGGCGCCCGGTGCGCGGGGCCGCCGTGAGCGTCGCGGGTGCGCGGGCGAGGACGAACAGGCGCGGCCGTGCGGTCGTCCAGCCCACGCTGGGAGTCCCGGGTGACTTCGCCGCGCTGGCGAGCAACCGCAGGCGCCGGGGACGCTCGGCGTTCCAGCACTTCGGCCCGGGCACGCCCGTCGCGGCGGCGACCCGCACCACGCCGGCGCGCTAGGCGATCTCGTCCACGTGGCGGACGTTCGCCACGTCGTCCGCGTCGGTGCTCGGCGCGGAGTCGAACCAGCCGTCGAGGATCTCCGCGAGCAGCGCCTGGCTCGTGGTGCGCAGCGACAGCGCCAGCACGTTCGCGTCGTTCCACCTGCGCGCCCCGCGTGCGGTCTCGGCATCGCCGCACAGGGCCGCTCGGATGCCCTGCACCTTGTTGGCGGCGATCGAGGCGCCCGTGCCCGTCCAGCAGCAGACGATGCCCTGGTCGGCGCGCCCGTCCGCCACGTCGCGGGCGGCGGCCTCGCTCGCCCAGGCCCAGTCGTCGCGCTCCTCCTCGCTGAGCGCGCCATGCACGAGCGGCTCGTGACCGCGTCGCCGGAGCTCGTCCAGGACGGCCTCGGCGACGCCGATGCGCTCGTCCGCTGCGATGGAGATCCTCACGCCGCTCAGCCTAGTCTTGAGCGCGTGCCCGAGCTGCCCGAGGTCGAGATCACTGCACGCCGCCTGTCGGCGGCGTTGGCCGGCGCGCGCGTGGAGTCCGCGCTCGCGCCCGGGCTCGTATCGCTGAAGACGTTCGACCCTCCGCTCGACGCGCTCGCCGGCCGCGAGCTGGACGGCGTGCGCCGCATCGGGAAGATGCTCGCGGTCGAATCCGGCGACCTCACGCTGCTCGTGCACCTGATGTCGGCGGGACGGCTCCAGCTCTTCGACAAGCGCGCCTCGCTCCGCGACCGCGCGTCGCGGATCCTCGTGAGACTGGAGGACGGCCGCGAGCTGCGGCTGCGTGAGTTCGGCACAAAGCAGCGCGCCTGGGCGAAGCTGCTCCGCTCCGACGCTGTGGCGGACGACGACGCCGTAGCCACGCTCGGCCCGGACGCGTACCCGCCGCCCGCCCTGGACGAGTTCGCGAAGCTGCTCGACCAGCCCCGCCACCTGCACCCGCTGCTGCGTGACCAGCGCACGATCGCGGGCATCGGCCGCTCCTGGGTCGACGAGGTCCTGTGGACCGCCGAGCTGTCGCCCTTCCGGCAGGGCGACGACCTGGACGACGACGCCGTCGGTCGCCTGCGCCGCGCGATCGACGACCGCATGGGCGCGGCGCTGGCCCACTACGAGGA
>JAXDIL010000087.1:0-3831 GCA_034664005.1 Thermoleophilaceae bacterium
AGCGCGCCGAGCAGTGCGTCGCCGCGTCTGTGAAGCGTCTGCGGCGGCAGCCCGCGGATCTGCTCGAGGCCCTGCTTGTCGCGCGGGGTCCGCTTCGCGAGCTCCACGAGCGCCTGGTCCGGCAGCACCGAGCCGGGCGGGCGGTCCGCGCCGCGCGCCTCGCCCTCGCGCCATTCCACGAGCTCGAGGGCCATGCCGCGCGCCGCCTCGCTCAGGCGGCCCAGCCGCGGCAGCCGCTCGAACGAGCGCTGGGCGTCGCGCTCGTCGCTCACCTCCTCGAGCGCGCGCGCCTCCTCGCGCGCCCACTCGAGCCGTCCGCATTCCTCGAGCAGCCGCTCGAGCTCGCCGCCGAGGTTCAGCAGCAGGCGCGCGTCGTCGGCCGCGTATTCGAGCTGCTGAGGAGTCAGCGGCCGGCGGTCCCAGCGCGTGAAGCCCTCGCTGCCCTTCAGCTTCACCTTTAGCACCTTCCGGACCAGCGACTCGTAGCCCTCCTGGTTCCCGAACCCGAGGAAGCCGGCGGCGACCTGCGTGTCGAAGATGTTCGTGACCTCGGTGTCGAGCGTGCGGCGCAGGATCGCCACGTCCTGGCGCCCCGCGTGCATCACGACCTCGACGTCCGGGTCGGCGAGCACGCGTGCGAGCGGGCTGAAGTCGGGGTCGCCCTCGAGCGGGTCGAGCACCTCGGTGCGCACCCCGTCGTCGGCGTCCGGATCGGGCACGGCCACCTGCACGAGACAGAGCAGCGCCTGGTAGCGGCGCTCCGAGACGAACTCCGTGTCGATGGCGATCCGCCCTCCCGCGGTCGCGCGTTCCGCTAGCTCCTCGATCACGAGCGGTTGACCCTAGCGCGGTCGCCATACTCGGACGCGTGGTCCTGTCCGCCTTCTTCGCCGGCGTGGCCGCCGCCGCGGCGGCAGCGGGCCCCGCGCCCGCGCAGGCTCCGGCCTGGGAGACGATCGGGCAGTCCGAGCAGGGCCGCCCGATACGCGCCGCGCTCGTGGGCAGCCCGCGTGCGCGGGTGAAGCTGCTCGTGGTGGGGCAGGTGCACGGCAACGAGCCGGCCGGCAGGGCCGTGGTCACGCGGCTGCTGCGGGCGCACCCGCCGCGCGGCACCGCGCTCTGGCTCGTGGACGACGCCAATCCGGACGGCTCGGCCGCGAACCGGCGCCACAACGCGAACGGAGTGGACCTGAATCGCAACTTCCCCTACCGCTGGCAGCCGCAGGACGGCGTCTACGAGTCGGGGCCGGGGCCCGCTTCAGAGGCTGAGACGCAGGTGATGCAGCGCTTCGTCGAGCGCGAGCGCCCGCGCGTGACGCTCTGGTACCACCAGGCGCTCCAGATCGTCGTGAAGAGCACCGGCGACGCGCAGCTCGAACGGCTCTACTCGGCGCGCAGCGGCCTGCCGCGGAAGAGCCTGCCGCGCTACCACGGCACGGCCGTCTCGTGGCAGAACCAGACCTTCCCCGGCGACACCGCGTTCGTGGTCGAGCTGCCGGGCGGCGCGCTGCCGCGCGCGGGGGTGAAGCGCCACGCGGGCGCCGTGCTCGCGCTCGCGAGCGCCGTCGCGCCGCCGCGCGCGGTCCCGAAGCCGATCCCGTTCGGCGACGAGCGCAAGGCCGACATGGCGGACTACGCGCAGCGCCACTACGGCATCCGCGACTACCGGCTGAAGGATCCGCGCGTGATCGTCGAGCACTACACGGCGACCTCGAGCTTCGCGCCCGTGTTCGGCTACTTCTCGCTCAACGAGCCGGACCCCGAGCTTCACGAGCTGCCCGGCGTCTGCTCGCACTTCGTGATCGACCGCGACGGCACGGTCTACAAGCTCGTGCCGACCTCGATCATGTGCCGCCACACGGTGGGGCTCAACTACACCGCGATCGGGATCGAGCACGTCGGCCAGAGCGACGCCCAGGTGATGGGGAACGCTCGCCAGCTAGCGGCCTCGCTGCGCCTCACGCGCTGGCTCCAGGGCCGCTACGAGATCGCCACGCGCAACGTGATCGGCCACAACGAGAACCGCGAGAGCCCGTTCCACCGCGAGCGCGTGGCGAGGCTGCGCACCCAGACCCACGCCGACTTCCCGCGCGCGGTGATGAACGGCTACAGGCAGCGCCTCGGGCGGCTGCCGGCGCCCGCCAGCCTGCGGTAGGTTGCGCGCGTGGAGAGAAGGCAGATCGCCGCGCTCGTGCTCGCCGCGCTCGGGATCGCGTTCGCGGCCCTGAACCTCGACGAGGTGAAGGTCAACTGGGCGCTCGGCAACTGGAGGACTCCGCTGATCGTGGTGATCGCGCTGTCGATGCTGATCGGCGCGGGGCTCGGCTTTCTCGTGTCGCGCCGGCGCGGCTGATCAGGCGAGCGAGAGGCCGGCGGCCACCGCGAAGCCGAGCGCGGTGACGAGTCCGGTCCTGCGGCCGGCCTGCTCCGTGGCCTCGGGGATCATCGAGTCCACGAGCATGACGAGCAGCGCGCCCGCCGCGAAACCGTTGATCCCAGCCCGCAGCTCGTCCGGCGCGGCGTCGGCGAGCGTGTAGCCGATCACCGTCGCGAGCGCGCACAGCGCGGCGATCCCGAGCCAGGTCAGCGCGACCCGGCGCGCGCTGTGCATCTCGCGCTTCATGTCGGTCGCCCCGCCGATGGCCTCGGGCAGGTTCGAGACGAAGATCGCGGCCACCAGCCCGGCGCTCACCGGCTGCCCGCTGGCCAGTCCGATGCCGAGCACCATCTGCTCGGGGATGCCGTCGAGGAAGGCACCGAGCGCGAGCGCCCCGCCGCCGCCCATCGCCGCCACCTTGATCGACGCGAAGAAGTACGCGAGCGCCCCCACGGCCAGTCCGGCCGCCACGGGTGCAGCGCCGGCGATCTTCACCCCCTCCTCGGCCAGCTCGAAGCTCACCGCGCTGATCAGCGCGCCGGCGCCGAAGCCGAGCACGAGCCCGATGGTCTTCTTCTCCCACGGACGGGCGAGCCCGACCAGCGCGCCGATCACGAGCGACGACGCCGCGGCGATGCCCCAGCCGAGTGCCGCGGCCACCGGCTACGCCCGTCCCCGGCGCGCGCGGTAGGCCAGGTAGCGCGCCCAGAGGATCGCCATGTCGGCGAGCGCGCTCCAGAGGTGGCCCAGCGGGCCGGTCACGATCCAAGCCTGCAGCTTCTCGGCGGCCGGGCGACGCACGCGCTGCAAGCTAACGGAGCGCGACGGCCTTCTGGGCCGGCAGCGCCTTGTCCTGCTCGAACGCGGTCACGAGCTCGCTCCTGCCCACCGGCGCCTCGGGGGTGATGTCCACGGCGCCCTTCGTGACCACGCCGCGGCCGACCACGTTCCCCTGGTGGTAGAGCGTCACGACCGTCGGCGTCTCGATGCCCTGGTCGCCCATGTCCACGTGCACGCGGAACGGCGGCCCGCCCGGCGTCGTGATCGGCACGAGCACCACCTCGATCTTGCTCACGTCGACCTGCACCGGGACGCTCACCCACGCTTGCGCGGACGGGTCGCCGAGCAGGTGGTAGAGGTAGTGCTCCTGGTACTCGGCGGCCCCATCGTTCTGGGAGGCCATGTAGCCCTTGCCACTCAGCAGGATGTCGCCGAGGCGCGCGCTCGCGACGTCAGAGCCGAAGTTCGGCTTCGTGTCGGGGAACATCGCGTCGAAGAAGCCGTAGGCCATGTGGTTGTTCGGCCAGGTCGGGCTGACCTGCGTGTCGCCGAAGCCGGCCACCGCCCCGCCGTCCGGCTTCATCACCTGCGTCTCGACGAAGCTGGGATTGCCCGGCAGGTCGAACGTCGCGCTCGAGCAGTCGACCCCGAACACCACCGGCACCCAGCTGCCG
>JAXDIL010000104.1:0-3328 GCA_034664005.1 Thermoleophilaceae bacterium
CCGGCGGACGACTTCTTCCATGGCTTCCTCGTCACCGCGATCGAGCCGCACGAGCTGCTCACCGAGATCTCGCTGCCACTCGCCGGCGAGGACGAGGGCTTCGCGTTCGAGGAGTTCGCCCGCCGCCGAGTGCGAGCATGACGAGCGGAAGCTCCGCGGCCGGGTCGGCATGGGCGATGGAGCCACCCACGGTCCCACGGTTGCGGATCGCCGCGTGGGCGATGTGGCCGACCGCCTCGGCGAGCAGCGGGCAGCTCGCTGCGATCGAGCCGTCGTGCTCCACGGTGCGCTGCGTCGTGAGCGCGCCGATCCTGAGCGCGCCGTTCTGCCTCACGTAGCGAAGCTCCTCGAGGCGGCCGATGTCGACGACGAGCTCCGGCGCGGCCAGGCGCAGGTTCATGAGGGCGACGAGGCTCTGGCCGCCGGCCAGCACCTTCGCGCGCTCGCCCTCGCCGGCCAGCAGCGCGAGCGCTTCGGCCACCGACTCGGGCCGGGCGTACTCGAAGGCAGCCGGCTTCACCGTGGAGAAGCGGGGAGCGTGCGGGCGGCGAGCTCCGCGCAGGCAGTGCGTCCAACTGCGCGCGATCCGAACATGGATCAAGTATACATGTGTGAGGCCCGCGCCAGGGCCGCGCATTCGGATCGACCAGGGAGCCAGCCATGAAGCTGACAAACGAGTTCGAAGTAGCCGTTCCGGTCGAGGAGGTGTGGCCGGCCCTGCTCGACATCGAGCGGGTTGCCCGCTTCCTCCCCGGCGCCGAGATAGAGCCCTCGAGCGAGGAGGGAGTCTACAGCGGCTCGATGAAGGTCAAGCTCGGGCCGATGAGCGTGACCTACCGCGGCACCGCCCGGCTCGGCGCGGTCGACGAGGAGTCGCTCTCGGCCGCGATCGACGTCGAGGCCCGCGAGGCCCGCGGCCAGGGCCGCGCCGCGGCCACGATCAGCAACAGGCTCGTGGACCTCGGCGGCCGCACGCGCGTCGTGGCCGAGACCGACCTCCGCATCACCGGACGCCAGGCCCAGTTCGGCCGCGGCATCATGCAGGACGTCGCCGGAGCGATGCTCGAGGACTTCGCGCGCCGCTTCGAGGCGTCGCTGCTGGCCGAGGCCGCCGGCGGCGGCGACGCCGCCGGCGCCGCCAACGGCAACGGCAGCGGTGAGGCCGCCGAGCTCGGCGGCGCTGAGCCCTCGACGGCGGGCAGCGGCGGCGAGCCCTCCACGGCGGGCAGCGGCGGCGGCGCGGCGCACTCCCCCACGGGCGGCGCTCGCTCGGCGCCTCCGGCCGGCGAGGTCCCCGACGCGCTCGACATGGGCGCGATCGTCTCCGGGACCCGCTCGGCCCGCTACGGCGCCCTGATCGCCGCCGGCCTGGCCGTGCTGTTGCTGCTGCGCCGCCTGCGCCGCCGCTAGCCCGCCCGGTTCCACCAAACGACGTCAGTCAGGGGGTCCGCCGTCGTTAACTCCCGCATAGCGGGAGTGAGTGACCTCGGACCCCCCCTGGACTGCCGTGGATCAAGTATCATGACGCCAATTCCGACCCCTTGAGGAGCGCTGAATGGCATCGACAGAACCTGCCGCGCGCACTGGCCCCGACCCGCGCGGCGGTGGCTACAGGCTCGTGGACCTCTCCATCACCCTGAAGGACGATCCGAGTCCGCTGATCCCGGTCAAGGTCACCAACCTTGATCACGAGAGCGGCGCGCTCGAGCACCAGAAGATCCTCGGCGTGCATCCCGAGGACTGGCCCTTCCCGGGCCGGAGCTTCGGCGACGACCTGATCGAGTCGACCACCCACGCCGGGACGCACATGGACGCCCAGATCCACTTCGGGCCGCTCACGATCCCGGACGAGAAGGAGCCGCTCACGATCGACGAGTGGCCCATCGAGCACTGCATGGGCGACGGCTTCGTCCTCGACATCCGGGACATCCCCCAGGGCCACGAGGTGTCGGCCGAGGAGGTGCAGCAGCAGCTCGAGGAGGTCGGCTACACGCTGAAGCCGGGTGACATCTTCCTCGTGATGACCGGCAACGACAAGTACTGGGAGTCCGAGGAGTACCTGGGCCGCGGCGGCCACATCGGCCGCGAGGCGCTCAAGTGGGTGCTCGAGCAGGGCGTGAAGACCGTGGGCACCGACTCATGGAGCTTCGACCGGCCCGGCAGCCAGTGGGCCAAGGACTACCTCGACAACGACCGCGATCCGAAGTACCTCTGGCCGTGCCACGTGCTCGGGCTCGAGATGCCGTACGCGCACATCGAGAAGATGGCCAACCTGGACCAGCTTCCGCGCCACGGCTTCACGCTGATCGCGTTCCCGATCAAGGTCTACCGCGGCTCAGCGGGCTTCGTCCGCGCCGTCGCGCTCGTCAACGACTAACCAACACAGAAGAGGAGACCGAATGCCGCTCGTGACATTCGACGATACGACTGAAACCGACCACAAGGTCGCCGGCTACTCCGACGGCCAGGGCTCGGTCCTGCGCAGCGAGCACTTCGAGGCCATCCGGCTTCGATTCGAGAAGGGCAAGGGCGCGAAGCCGCACTCGCACCCCGAGGAGCAGCTCGCGTTCGTGCTGAGCGGCCGCCTGAAGGTGACCGCCGGTGATGACAGCTACGAGGTCGGCCCGGGGCAGGCGACGTTCAACCCGTCCGGCATCGAGCACCAGGTCGTGGCGCTCGAGGACACCGAGGTCCTCAGCTTCAAGGCGCCTCTGATCAGCACCGACTACGAGGCCACCGGCAAGCTCGGCGGCTAGCAGCTCCGGGCGCGGCGTTCTACGCCGTGGTCCGGAGCGGTCGACCCTCCTCGGCCGGCGGCTGTCCGATGCGCCGGCCGAGGAGGATGATCGCCAGCAACGTCACCACGTAGGGCGTTGCGAGGATGAACTGCGAGGGGATGTCGATCCCCTGGAGCTGCAGGTAGAACGTGAGCGCCTGCGCCAGCCCGAACGCCGCGGCGGCGAGCAGCGCGCCGACCGGGTGGTAGCGCGCGAGGATCACGATCACGAACGCGATGTAGCCGCGGCCGCCGGTGAGGTTGCGCCGGAACAGGCCGATGTCGCCGAGCACCAGGAAGGCGCCGGCCGCGCTCGACAGCATCCCGCTGACCACCATGGCGTAGAGCCGCGTGCGGATCACGTCGATCCCAACGGCGCGCGCGCCCTCGGCGTACTCGCCGCAAGCGCGCAGGCGCGCGCCGAGCCCGGTGCGGAACAGGACGAAGCTGATGATCGGCACGAGCACGAACGCCACGTAGGCGATCCAGTGCATGTCGAACAGCGGGCCGATCCCTGGGATCTCGGACAGGCCAGGCAGCGCGGCGCGCGTG
>JAXDIL010000105.1:0-4301 GCA_034664005.1 Thermoleophilaceae bacterium
CGGTGAGGCTCGTGAGCCCGTCGCCCGGCGACACCTGGAGGAGCCCGGCGTCGTTCGTGATCGGCAGCGAGACCGCCGTGGCCCCGAAGTCGAGCTCGCCGAGATAGGCGATCGCGTCCGGGTCGTCGGCGGCGCGATGCGCGTTCTCCGCCACGAGGTCGGGCTCCCAGGGGCGCTCCGCGTCCGCGTCCGTCGCCGGAAGCTCGCGCAGCCTTATTCTGAGCCCGCCCGCGCGCCCGCCGCGGTCGGCGAGGGCGCGGCGCTCGCCCGCCAGCACCGCCTCCGCCGTGCTCGCAGAGACCCCGTGGCGGGGGACGCTCGAGTAGACCGTGGCGACACCGCCCTCGACGCGATGCGGCTCGTCCCCTCCGTCCCCGCCCAGGCAGCCCGAGAGAACAAGCGTCGCGAGGCAGGGAGCAAGCAGGGGCGCCACCCCCCATCCGTCTGTCCGACCAAGACCCACGGCGGGCCATTCTGACGAGCGCGGCTATCGTGGCTGGCGTGCGGATCGGCGTACTCACCGGAGGCGGCGACTGCCCCGGCCTGAACGCGGTCATTCGCGCCGTCGTGCGCAGGGGCATCGACTCGCACGGCCACGAGATCGTCGGCTTCCGCGACGGCTGGCGCGGCCCGATCGAGGGCGACAGCGAGGAGCTCACGGTCGAGTCGACGCGCGGCATCCTGCCTCGCGGCGGCACCATCCTCCGCTCCTCGCGTACCAACCCGTTCAAGCGCGACGACGGGCCGGCGCGGATCCGCGCTGCGCTCGACGAGCTGCGACTTGACGGGCTGATCGCGATCGGCGGCGAGGACACGCTCGGCGCCGCGGCCCGCCTGCACGCTGAGCACGACCTGCCGGTGATCGGCGTGCCCAAGACGATCGACAACGACCTGGCCGGTACCGACATGACGTTCGGCTTCGACACCGCGGTTCAGATCGCGACCGAGGCCATCGATCGCCTCCACACCACGGCGGAGTCGCACAACCGCGTGATGATCGTGGAGGTGATGGGACGGCACGCCGGCTGGATCGCCCTCCACTCCGGGCTGGCCGGAGGGGCGGACGTGATCCTGATCCCCGAGCGCCCGTTCGACATCGAGGAGGTCTGCCGCCTGATCCAGCGCCGGCACTCGCGCGGGCGCTACTTCTCGATCGTGGTCGTGGCCGAGGGCGCGGTGCCGCAGGAGGGCACCATGGAGGTGATGGCCGCCGGCGAGGACGAGTTCGGCCACGCCAGGCTCGGTGGCATCGGTCAGCGGCTGGAGCGCGAGATCGAGGGGCGCACGGGTATCGAGACGCGCGCCACCGTGCTCGGGCACATCCAGCGCGGCGGCACGCCGACCGCGTTCGACCGCGTGCTCGCCACCCGCCTCGGCCTGGCGGCCGCGGACGCGGCGAGCGAGCGGCGCTGGGGCACGATGGCGGCACTGCGCGGCACGCGCATCGAGCTGGTGCCGCTCTCCGAGGCGGCCGCCGGCCTGCGGACGGTGCCGGTCGAGGACTACGAGGCGGCGGAGACCTTCTTCGGCTAGCCCGCTTGGCTCAGAAGCCGGCGCCCCGCTCCTCGGGCTCGGCCACCTTGCGGCCGAGCATCTGATCGAGGAAGGGCTTCACGATCTGGAACGCCGCCGCGCCGACCACGAGCGCGGCCGTCACGAGGAACGCGTCAAAGGCCTTGACGCCGAAGGCCCAGGCGCAGATCCACCAGACCAGCCCGACGGTGAGCGCGACGAGAACGGCCATCAGACGCCCCTCCGCTCGGCGACGGCCCGGCGCACCTTCGTGACGGCGTTGAAGGCGCCCTTCATGGCGCGATCCGCTCCGGAGCCATCCGCCGGCAGCATTCCGATCTGGCGCGCGAACGACGCGCCGTCGAAGTACCCGGCGCAGCTCACGATCTCGCCGTCCTCCAGCTCGAAGAGATCCAGGCCGCGAACCTCGACGTGCTTTCCGGTCGGCTCGATCCCCATGTAGGTGGCGCCGCTGAAGGTGCCCTCCATGCGCCACTCGACCGCGCAGTCGCTCTCCCCCGCGACCAGGCGCGTGACGGTCGTGCTGAGATCGGGCACGGCAGCGAAGAGGGTGTCGAAGAAGGCCTTGATCTGCTCGCGCCCGCGCATCACTCCCACGGGGCCGATGTCGTCGACGCCGTCCTCGCGCCAGTGCGCGGCAGCGGCCCCGGAGTCGCGCCGCGCCAGGTCGTCGAAGTAGGCCCGCAGCTTCTGCTCGACGGCCTTGCGGCGGGTGATGCGCTTGCGCTGGGGCTTCGCGTCCGGCTTGGCCTCGGCGGGCGCCTCCGCCGCGACATTCGTTGCTGTGCTGGTTTCGGCCATATGCACGCCAGCCTACAACGGGTCCAGACCCCGGGCCAGCTCGGCCACGACGGAGCCCACGGCGTCCGCCCCGCCCTCGCCCGCGGCGCGCACGATGCGGCTTCCCACGATCACCCCGTCCGCGAGCTCCGCCACGGCACCGGCCTGCTCCGCTGTCGATATGCCGAACCCCACGGCCACCGGCACGTCCGTGGACGCCCGCACCCGCTCGACCGTGTCGGCGAGGCCGTCCGGAAGCTCGGCGCGCTCGCCGGTGGTGCCCGTGAGCGACACCGTGTAGACGAACCCGCGCGCGTCGGCCCCGATCGCGGCGAGCCGCTCGGGCGTGGTGGTGGGCGCCACGAGCGGCACGAGCGCGAGTCCCTCGGCGTCGCAGGCGGCGCGCAGCTCGCCCGCCTCGTCGTGGGGCAGGTCGGGGACGATCAGCCCCGAGGCGCCGGCGGCCGCCGCCCTCAGCGCGAACGCCTCGGCGCCGGCGGTCAACACGATGTTCGCGTAGACCATCAGCACCACGGGCACCCGCTCCGCGAGCCGCTCGCACACGCCGAGGACGCCGTGAGGTGTGGCGCCCGCGGCCAGCGCGGCGGTGCCCGCGGCGTGGATCACGGGACCGTCCGCCAGCGGATCCGAGAACGGGATGCCGAGCTCGATCAGGTCGGCGCCCGCGTCCGCTGCTGCGAGCCCGCAGGCCACGGACTCCTCGATGCTCGGGTAGCCGCCCATCAGATAGGGCATCAGGGCGGCGCGCTTCCCGTTGTCGGCGAAAGCTGACTCGACGCTCATCCCAGCGCCAGCACCTCTGCGAGGTCCTTGTCCCCCCGGCCGGAGAGCGTGACGAGGCTCAGTCCGGGCGACGGGTTCGCGAGCGCCCATGCGATCGCGTGCGATGACTCGAGCGCGGGCAGGATGCCCTCGAGCTCGGCCACGCGGTGGAAGGCCGCAAGAGCCGCGCCGTCCTCGACGGCCTCGTAGCGCACCCGACCGGAGTCGCGCAGCCACGCGTGCTCGGGACCCACGCCGGGATAGTCGAGCCCCGCCGAGATCGAGTGCGCCTCCAGGATCTGACCGGCCTCGTCCTGGATCACGCCGGTGAGCGCGCCGTGGAGCACGCCGCGCGCGCCCGTGGTGAGCGGTGCGGAGTGACGCTGCGTCGAGAGCCCCTCGCCCGCGGCCTCGACTCCGATCAGCTCCACCTCCGCGTCGTTGACGAAGGGGATGAACGTGCCGATCGCATTCGAGCCGCCGCCGACGCAGGCGATCGCGCGGTCGGGCAGGCGTCCCGCCTGGTCGAGCAGTTGCGCCCGGGCCTCGTCGCCGATGCGGCGCTGAAGGTCCCTGACGAGCGCCGGATAGGGCGCCGGTCCGACGCACGAGCCGATGATGTAGTGCGTGGAGTCCACGTTCGAGACCCAGTCCCGGATCGCGGCCGAGACGGCCTCCTTCAGCGTCCGCGCACCGGCGTCCACTCCGCGCACCTCGGCGCCCAGCAGTCGCATGCGCTGCACGTTCGGCTCCTGGCGGCGCATGTCCTCGGTGCCCATGAAGACGACGCAGTCGAGCCCGAGCAGCGCGCTGGCGGTCGCGGCGGCCACGCCGTGCTGGCCGGCGCCGGTCTCCGCGATGACGCGCGGCTTGCCCATCCGCTGCGCGAGCAGCGCCTGGCCGAGCGCGTTGTTGATCTTGTGCGAGCCGGTGTGCGTGAGGTCCTCGCGCTTCAGCCAGATCGCGCCACCGGCGAGCTCCGAGAGCCGGTGGGCGTGGTAGAGCGGCGTCGGCCGGCCCACGTAGTCGCGCAGCAGCGCGTCGAGCTGGCCGGCGTGTTCGTGAACGCCACCCTCGCCGAGCTGGCCGCGACGGCGGACGTGTGCCACTTCTCGCTCCTCCAGCTGCACGGTGACGAGGGCCCGGCCTACTGCCGGGAGGCCAGGCGGCGGACGGGCTGTCGCGTGATCAAGGCGGCGCGCGTG
>JAXDIL010000106.1:0-20256 GCA_034664005.1 Thermoleophilaceae bacterium
GCACGTTCGGCATGTAGGCGGCCACGCGGTCGCCGCGCGCGACCCCGAGCCGCCGCAGCCCGGCGGCGCAGCGCGCGACCTGGTCGGCCAGCTCGTCCCAGGTGAGCTCCGCCATGTCCTGCGACTCCGAGGCGTGGACGATCGCCACCTCCCCCGGCCGCGCGGCGCGAAAGAGCCGCTCGGCGTAGTTCAGCGACGCGCCCGGGAACCACTCGGCGCCCGGCATCTCGCGGCTGCCGAGCACGCGTTCGTAGGGTGCATCGATCTCGAACCAGTCCCAGAGGGCGCCCCAGAATCCCTCGACGTCCTCGACCGACCAGCGCCACAGCTCCTCGTAATCGGCGAAGCCGCGCGCCCGCATGAAGCGGGACAGCTCGGTGCCGTCAGGGTCCGGCGGCGTCCATAGAAGCTGTCCCTCCCGCATGGCGGCGTGATTCTAGGCGCGCCTGGCGGTCGCGACGGCGGCGTCGCTCGTCGTCCACGAGCGGAGCGAGCAAAACCCGGGCCACGAGCGGGGTCGCGCCCATGACCAAAAAGACCGCGTTCCACGACACCGCCGACGCGAGAGCGCCGAGCGCCACCGGCACGCCGGCGGCCACGACCCGCATCGCGGTGTTCTGGATGCCCATCGCCTTGCCGGCCTGCCGGCGCCCGGAGATCTCCGCCGCCGCGGTGAACGAGAGGCCGTTCCAACTCATCGCCGCCACGCCCCCGGCCATGACGAGCGGAACCGCGGTGGGCCCGCCGAGCGCCGCCCCGAGCAGCAGGATCCCGGCAACCGTCGCGAGCCGGCGAAACGGCTCGATGCGCTCGTCGCGCAGGTCCGACCAGCGCCCGGCGGACACGCGTGCCACGGCCGCGCCCACCTGCACGAAGCCGAGCGCGAGCGCGGCGTGGGCGGCGCTCCAGTCGCGCTCGGTGTACAGGTAGAGCACGAGCAGGGAGGTCACCCCCACCTGGCCGACGATCATGAGCGAGGACGCGGCGCTCAGCCGCCAGATGCGCGGGTCACGGGCGGCGTCGGGTGAGGGCGGCGCCGCGGACTCCACGGAAGGGCCGTCGCGCAGCCAGATGGCCGAGGCGATCGCCGCGAGCATCATCACGCCTGCGAGCACGTACAGCGCGGCGTCCACGTTGGTGGCGCCCGCGAGCGGTGGGAGCGTGAAGGAGGCGAGCGCAGCACCGACGGGCACGGCGGTCTGCCGCAGCCCGAGCGCGAGGCCGCGCTCGTGGCGCGGGAACCAGCCGAACACCGCGCGGCCGCTCGCCGCGATGGCGCTCGAGCCGAGCAGCCCGGACAGCAGCATGCACGCGAGCAGGGCCACGTAGCCGTTGGCCTGAGCCGCCGCGAACATCGCCACCGCGCCGCCGGCCAGGCCGACAGCGATCACCGCGCGCTCGCCGCGGCGATCCGAGGCCATCCCCCAGGCCAGCAGCGTCACAACCGTGCCGACCGCGAACGCGGTGAACACGCCCGTGACCTCCACGAGCGAGAGGTCGAAGGCGCGCTGGATCGCGGGGGCGATGGCCGGAAGGCCACCCTGCACAGCGGCGAGCGACGCCGTGGCCGCCGACCCGACGCCGAGCACGACCCAGCGGTAGCGCGGCGGAGTCGGCAGGGTGTTCACTCCTTTGAGGCTAGACCGGCGTAACGGCGTTGCGCTTGTCGGGCCACGAGCGGTCACGCGACTCGTAGGCAGCGAAGCGCTTCACCAGCTCGCGGCGGAGGTCGCCGGGCTGCACCACCGCGTCGATCACGAGCTCGGAGGCGAGGTGCAGGATGTCGATCTCCTCGCTGTACTCCGCACGCAGCTCCTCGGTGCGGCGGGCGCGCTCCTCGTCGTCCTCGATGGCCTGGAGCTGGTTGAAGAAGACGGCGTTGATCGCCGCCTGGGGACCCATCACCGCGATCTTCGCGTTCGGCAGCGCGATGCAGGCGTCCGGGTCGAAGGCCGGGCCCGCCATCGCGTACAGGCCCGCGCCGTAGGCCTTGCGCACGATCACCGAGATCTTCGGCACGGTCGCCTCGGACACGGCCGAGATCATCTTCGCGCCGTGGCGGATGATCCCCTGGCGCTCGACCTGCGTGCCGATCATGAAGCCGGGCACGTCGGCGAGGAACAGGAGCGGCACGTTGAAGGCGTTGCAGGTCCAGATGAAGCGTGCGGCCTTGTCGGCCGAGTCCACGAACAGCACGCCGCCGCGCTGCTTCGGCTGGTTGGCCACGATCCCGATCGCACGGCCTTCCAGCCGGGCGTAGCCCACGATCAGCTCCTTCGCCCAGCGCTTCTGCACCTCGAGGAACGACTCCGCGTCCACGAGCGCGTCGATCAGCCCGGTCATGTCGAACGGCTTGTTCTCGTCGGACGGAATCTCGGGGAACTCGGCGGCCGCCTCCGCGGGCGGCGCCACCGGCGGGTCCTGGCGCCAGTTCGAGCCGAAGTAGCCGAGGTACGACTTCGCGAGGTCGATGCCCTCCTCGTCCGACTTCACGAGGAAGTGGCCGCAGCCCGACACGCCGGTGTGCATCCGCGCGCCACCCATCTCCTCGAGCGTGACCTTCTCCCCGATCACCATCTCCGCCATCCGGGGCGAGCCGAGGTACATGGAGGCGTTCTCGTCGCGCATGATCACGACGTCGCAGAAGGCCGGGATGTAGGCCCCGCCCGCCGCGCTCGGGCCGAACAGCACGCACAACTGCGGCACGACGCCCGAGAGCTTCACCTCCGTGTGGAAGATGCGCCCCGCGCCGCGGCGACCCGGGAACATCTGCACCTGGTCGGTGATGCGCGCCCCGGCCGAGTCCACCAGGTAGACCATCGGCACGAGGTGCTCGAGCGCCTGCTCCTGGATGCGGATGATCTTCTCGACGGTCTTCGGCCCCCAGGAGCCCGCCTTTACGGTCGGGTCGTTCGCCATCAGCGCGACCGGCCGGCCGGCGATCGTCGCCATGCCGGTCACGACGCCGTCGGCGCCGAAGCCCTCCTGCTCCCAGTTCGCGAGCAGTGCGTCCTCGACGAACGAGTCCGGGTCGACCAGGCGCTGGACGCGCTCGCGCACGGGGAGCTTCCCCTGGTCACGCGACTTCTCGTGGTGGCGCTCGGGGCCGCCGCCACGCGCGCGCTCGAGCGCGTCCTTCAGGTCCGACATGGGCGTGAACGTATCAGCGAGCCGCGCGCAGCTGGGAGCGCAGAGCCCGGCGGATCAGCTGCAGCCGACCGCGGCGGATCGCGTACCCAAGGGCAGCTCCGAGGAGGCCCATCCCCATCGGCGCCAGCAGCGTGGTGCCGAACGCGAGCAGGCCGATGCCGAGTCCGACCTCCAGCCCGATCAAGACAGCGGCAATGTCACGCGTTTCCATGCGGGGTCCGTTCGTCCTCACAGGGAACGGTCCTTCCCGCTGCAATAGCCTCCCCAAACACCATGGCTCTTGTGTTGACAGAAGATCGCGGCGCGGTTCGGCATCTGATCCTGAACAGGCCCGAGAAACGGAATGCACTGAACGGGGATGCCATTCGCGAGCTCGGGGCTGCCGTCGAGGCCGCCGCGGCTGACGCCTCCGTTCGCGTCGTCGTCGTGCGGGGCGAGGGCCCAATGTTCTCGTCGGGGATGGACCTGAACGACCTGCGCGAGCTCTCGGAGAGCCCGGAAAACCTCCGCGACAGCCGTCGCCAGATCCTCAGCGCGTGGAACCTGCTCGAGGAGATGCCGAAGCCCACCATCTGCCAGATCCACGGCGCGGCGCTGGGTGGCGCCTTCGAGCTCGCGCTCGCGTGTGACTTCCGCACCATGGCCGAGGACGGCGTGGCGGGGATCATGGAGGTGCGGGTGGGGCTCATCCCCGACGTCGGTGGCTGCTCGCGGCTGCCCGCCGTGGTCGGCCTCGGCAACGCGAAGGAGCTGATCATGACCGGCAAAGTCATCGACGGCCGCGAGGCCCACCGCATCGGCTTCGCGAACCGGATCGCCCCGGCGGCCGAGCTCGACGCCGCCACCGAGGCGCTCGCGAACGAGCTGCTCGCCTGCGCGCCGCGCGCCGTCGGCCTCGCGAAGCGCGTGCTCGACGCGGCGGCCAAGCCGGCCCTCGCGCTGACGCTCGAGCAGGAGGTGGCCGCTCAGGAGACGCTGGCCGCCTCGGAGGACTTCGCCGAGGGCGCTCGCGCCTTCTTCGAGAAGCGCGACCCGGAGTTCGTGGGCCGCTAGCGGCCGCGTCCGGCCCCAGAAATGCGACGGGCCCGGATGCCGTGGTCCGGGCCCGTATCGCGAATGCCGGGGCAGGGTCGGGGGAACCCATATGTACCGAAAACCGGCCCCGGCGGCTGAGTTCGGGTTATACCCGGACCAGGACGGTTAAACCCTCGAACCATCATGAATAGGCCGCGCGCGAGGGCTCGCAACTCGCCATAGGACTGCGGCTGCGCCCAGGGTCGTGGCCGCCGCGACGAGCCAGGCGGCGCCGTAGCCGGCGCTCGCCGACACGACGCCGAACACAGCCGGACCGCCCGCGGCGCCAACGTAGACACCTGTTTGGGTTACACCGCTCGCGCTGCCGGGGCTCTCGCGATTCGAGGCCACGACGGCGAGGTTGAAGAGCCCCGGCCACCCCCAGCCGAGCGTGAACGCGAGGAGGACACCGACGACGAAGATCCCGACCGCCCCGCTCGCCATCAGTACAAATCCGACCGACCCGGCCACGAGCAGAACCACGACCACCGCGAGCCCATAGTCGTGCTTGCGGTCCGCCCGCGCGCCCAGCCACACGCGCGCGGCGAGGCTCATACCGCTGGCGAGCGCCGCGAGCAGGCCTGCCGTGCCCTCGCCGATGCCCACGTCGACCGCGGACGCCACCAGGTACGCGCCGAGCGCGCTCGGCCCGGCGGTGCCGAGCGCCGCGCCGAGCGCCGTGAGGAAGAGCGCGCGCGATGGCCGGCGCGAGGCCGCGCGCCTCGAGACGTGCGTGGTCCCGCCGCGTGGCAGGACGAGTGCCACCGCAAGCGGCGCGAGCGCGCACAGCCCGAGCGTCGCGCGCCAGCCCAGCGGCAGCGCCAGCAACGGCAGCGCCAGGCCGCTGACGAGGATCGCGGCGGGGATCCCCGACTGCTTGATCCCGAAGCCAAGGCCCTGCCGGTCGGCAGGGATCTGCTCGGCCACGAACAGGTTGACGGCCGGCTGGGTGACCGCGTTGGCCACCCCCGCCACGGCAAGCAGCGCGAACAGGACGAGCAGCGTCGGCGCGAGCGCGGCCGCCGCGAGCGACGCGGCCGTGACGAACACACACAGTCGCATCGCGCGCAGCGCGCCGATGTGGTCCGCCAGGCGTCCTCCCCACCCGGCGCCGAATGCGCCCGCGAGGAAGAAGACGGTCACGCCCGCGGCCACGGCCTCGACGCGCACGTCGAGGTCGCCGCGTATCTGAAGCGCCAGCGCTCCGACGAGAAAGCCCGGAAGGACGCTCGCGGCGCCCGTCGCGACGGCGAGGGCTAGCCGTGCTGCCACTCGACCGGCCCGGCGGTGAGCACGTGGCTGCCGAGCGGCCGGCCCAGGACGTCCTGCGCGGCGCGCGCCGCCTCGAGCAGCCGCCCGAGGTCGATGCCGGTTTGGTAGCCCATCTCGTGCAACATCGAGACGAGGTCCTCGCTCGCCACGTTCCCGGTCGCGCCAGGCGGCACCGGACAACCCCCGAGCTCACCGAACGAGCTCTCGAAGCTGCGCACCCCGGAACGAAGCGCGGCCGCCACGTTCGCCAGCCCCTGGCCGCGCGTGTTGTGGAAGTGGCCGGTCAGCTCGGCGCCCAGGTCGAGCCCGTCGAAGAAGCGCTCGACCTGAACGGGGTTCGCCATTCCGGTCGTGTCCCCGAAGGCGATCTCCTCACAGCCCGCCGCCACCAGCCGCCGCGCGATCTCGAGCACGCGCTCGGGCGGCACCTCACCCTCGTAGGGGCAGCCGAACGACACCGAGATCACGCCCTCGCACCGAAGCCCCTCGTCACGGGCACGCGCGATCACGCGCTCGAGTCCGCTGAGCGACTCCTCGACCGAGCGGTTCACGTTCTTCCGGTTGTGCGTCTCCGAGGCGGACAGGAACAGGTTCACCTCGTCGAAGTGGTCGCGCAGCTCCAGCGCGTTGTCGAGCCCGCGCTCGTTCGGGATGAGCACGGTCACGGCCACGTCGTCCGGGATCGCGGCGCGGCGCAGCACCTCGGCCCCGTCGGCGAGCTGCGGGATCACGTCGGCGCGCACGAAGCTCGTCACCTCGAGTCGGCTCACGCCCGTGCGCGCGAGCAGCTCCACGAGCCGGACCTTGTCGTCCGTCTCGATCACCTCGGGCTCGTTCTGGAAGCCGTCCCGCGGGCCCACCTCGCGGATCCGAACGTGTTCAGGCACGTTCAGATTCTGGCAAGGCCGCCACTCACGCCGAGCGACTGACCGGTTACGTACGAGGCGTCGTCGGAGGCGAGGAAGGCGATCGCGGCCGCCACCTCGTCCGGATGGCCGAGCCTGCGCAGGTTCGTGGAGCTGATCATCGTGTCCACGATCCGCTTGCCGATGTCGCCGAGCTGCTCGGGCGCCGCCATCAGGAGCGGCGTCTCGATCGGGCCCGGCGCCACGGCGTTGACCGTGATCCCGTAGCGGCCGTTCTCGATCGCGAGCGCCTTCGTGAAGCCGAGCACGCCGCCCTTGGCCGCCGAGTAGACGGCCGAGCCGCTCGACCCCACGCGACCGGCCTCCGACGACACGTTCACGATGCGGCCGCGGCGGCGTTCCTGCATGCCGGGCAGCACCGCGTGCGTACACGCGATCACCCCGAACAGGTTCACGGCGAGCACGCGCTGCCAGAGCGCCTCGTCGGTGGCGGTGAACCAGTTCCACTCGTCGTAGCCCGCGTTGTTCACGAGGATGTCCACCGGCCCGAGCTGAGCCTCCGCGGCCTCGAGCGCCGCGCGCGCGGAATCGGTCGAGCGCACGTCGAACTCGAACGCCCCGCCGTCGACCTCGTCCGCCACCGCGCGGGCGCCGTCGAGGTTGACGTCGGTCACCGCCACGCGGGCCCCCTCGGCGGCGAGCCGGCGACAGGTGGCGGCGCCGATTCCCGAGGCCCCGCCTGTGACGAGGGCTGTTCGATCTGCGAGTCGCACGGCAGGCGGGCACACTACCCGCAATGGATTCGGTGGTGTTGCTGTCCGGCGGGACGGGCGGGGCGAAGCTCGCGCGCGGCCTGCTGGATGCCTGCGACGACCTCACGGTCGTGGCGAACACGGGCGACGACATCGACATCTACGGCGTTCACGTGTCCCCCGATCCCGACCTCGTGACCTACTGGCTGGCCGACGAGATCGACGAGCGAGGGTGGGGCCTTCGAGACGACAGCTGGCAGGTGATGGAGGCGCTCGAGCGCGCCGGCCGGCCCCATTGGTTCCGGCTCGGTGACCGCGATCTCGCGATGTGCCTCCTCCGCACCGAGCGGCTGCGCGCCGGCGACACGCTCACGCGTGCCCACCAGGTGGTCGTGGACGCGCTGGAGGCGGGCGCGCGCGTGCTGCCGATGAGCGACGAGCCGCTCGCGACCTGGGTGACCGTCGGCGGCCGCGAGCTCCCCTTCCAGGAGTTCATGATCGTCGAGCACGCCGAGGGCGCGATCGAGGGCGTCGAGCTGCGCGGCCTCGAGCGGGCGCGGCCATCCGACGCCGTGCTGCGGGCCATCGCCGAGGCCGAGGCGATCGTGATCGGCCCCTCGAACCCGGTCATCTCGATCGGCCCGATCCTCGCCCTGCCTGGCATGCGCGCGGCGCTGCGAGCCGCCCCGGCGCCCGTCGTCGCCGTGAGCCCGTTCGTGGGAGGCGGCTCGGTGAAGGGCCCGACCGAGCCGTTCTGCGAGCACGCCGGCATCGCCCTCAGCGCCGCCGGGATCGCCGGCGCCTACGGCGACGTGATCGACGGGATCGTGGCCGACGAGCCCGCGGACGGGACACCCGAGCTGGTCACGGACACGCTGATGGAGACGGCGGCCGACCGCGCCCGGCTCGCGCACGAGGTGCTCGACTTCGCGGCCTCGCTCACGGACACGCGCTAGTCTCGCCCCGACCCGGCCCTGCCCTGCGTGAAGACGCTCGCGATCCTCCCCGTAAAGAGCTTCGGTGCTGCAAAGCAGCGCCTCTCAGAGGTGCTCGGCGCGGGCTCGCGCCAGGCGCTCGCACAGGCGATGTTCACCGACGTGCTGAGCGCCGTGCGGGGGGTGCCGGAGCTCGACGGGATCGTGGTCGTGACCTCGGACAAGGCCGCCGAGGCGGCCGCCGCAGGTGAGGGCGTGCGGGTGCTGCCCGACGACGGCCCGCCCGGACATTCCGAGGCGGGGCTCGTAGGCATCCGGCACGCGCTCTCGGAGGGCTACGGGCGGGTGCTGCTGATTGCCGGCGACACGCCGCTCGTCCGGCCTGCGGAGCTCGCCGATCTGCTCGCGGACGCGCCGGGCGTCGTGATCGTCCCCGACCGTCACGGCACCGGCACGAACGCGCTGGTGCTGACCCCGCCGGACGTGATCGAGCCGAGCTTCGGGCCGGGCAGCCGCGAGCGCCACGTGGCCGCGGCGCGGGACGCCGGGGTGGCGCACCGCGTGGCGGACCTCCGCGGGCTCGCTCTCGACGTGGACACGCCGGCCGACCTCGCGGAGCTCGCGGCCGAGCTGGAGGTGCGCCGCGGCGAGGCGCCACTGACTCGCGGTGCGCTCCACCAGCTCGATCGCGCCGGGACACAGCCCGTGCGCGCGGCACAGGCGCCGGCCTGAGCTCGTTCAGCGTCACCTCGCTTCCCCCGCTCCCCGCGATCCGGCCGGGCGACGATCTGGCTGCGCTGATCGCGTCCGCCGCGCCCACCGACCTGGCCGACACCGACGTCCTCGTGGTCGCCCACAAGGTCGTCTCGAAGGCCGAGGGAAGCGTGCGCCGCCTGGACGAGATCGAGCCGGGCGGACGCGCGGAAGCGCTCGCGGCAAAGCACGGCAAGGACCCGCGCCTCGTCCAGGCGGTGCTCGACGAGTCGGTCGAGCTCCTGCGCGCGGTCGACGGCACGCTGATCTGTGTGACGCACCACGGCTTCGTGTGCGCGAACGCGGGCGTGGACCAGTCGAACGCGTCGGCCGAGGAAGGCGAGCTGATCCTGCTGCCGCGCGACCCGGACGGCTCCGCGGCCCGGCTGCGTGCCGCCATCGAGTCGGCGCGCGGAGTGCGGCCGGCGGTCGTGGTCGCGGACTCTTTCGGCCGCGCGTGGCGGCTCGGGCAGACCGACATGGCGCTGGGCGCGGCGGGCCTCGTGCCGCTCGACCAGTGGATCGGGCGCCCGGACGGCTTCGGCCGCGACCTGCGCGTGACCTCGATCGCGGTGGCCGACTCGATCGCCGCCGCCGCCGATCTCGCGCGAGCGAAGGACTCGCTCGAGCCCGCCGTGCTGGTGCGCGGGCTGGGGCGCTACGTGACACGCGACGACGGTCCCGGCGCAGCGGCGCTGCGCCGCGCGCCCGAGCAGGACCTCTTTCGCTAGCCCCTATCGCGCGCGGGTTCGACCGCGCCTTCTACCCGACCGGCTCTGCTCCGCCCACGCCCTTCTTGCCGGGTGTGATGAACAGGCTGAAGTAGAGGAAGCCGGCCAGGAGCGCGCCCACGACGGGCCCGATCGTGTACACGACCAGGAAGTCGGCGGCCCCACCCCACTCGCCCGAGACGATCGCCGGGCCGAAGCTGCGCGCCGGGTTGAAGCCGGCGCCCGTGAGCGGCGCGAGCACCATCACGAGCATGCCGAGCGCAGCGCCGATCGCCAGCGCGGCCCACTCCTTGGTGGCGCGCGGGTTCACGGCGACGCCGACGATCACCCAGACCAGGAAGAACGTGCCGAGCGCCTCGACGATCATGCCGGGGAAGATGTCGCCGTCGAGCCGCGACGACACCAGCGTGGCGCCGTAGTTGACGGCCTTGCCCTCGTCCTCCAGCAGGAGCTTCGTGAGCAGCGCGCCGCCGACCGCACCCGCGAGCTGCGCGACGACGTAGATGGCCGCGTCGACCGGCCCGATCTGGCGCAGGGCCGTCATGACCGCTGTGACAGCGGGGTTGAAATGCGCGCCGGAGACGATCGCGAGCGTCTGGATCAGTCCGAACAGGACGAACGTGTGCACCAGTCCGATCACCGAGAAGTCGATGAACGGGTTCGGGTTCTGGGCGCTCGGCGCCGTCACGTACAGCGAGACGACCGCAGTAATGAAGAAGACGAGCAACAACGTGCCGACGAACTCGGCGATATAGGCCGCGGGCCCACGGTCCTGCACTTCGGTCACCTCCGGGTAATTCATGGCGTTTCGCCCGTACTGTTCGCCGCCGTGCGCAGATTCCTTTCCCTGACGGCGCTATTCGCTTGCCTCGCGGGCTGCGGCGGCAGCGAATCCGGCGGCGCTTCTACGCCCGGCACGATCGCGCTCGACTTCCAGCCGAATGCCGTCCACGCGGGCATCTACTCGAGCGGCCTTCGGATCCGGGTGCCCGGCGCGAGCACCGATTCGCTGAAGCTGCTCGCGGCAGGCCGCTCCGACATGTCGGTGCTGGACATCCACGACCTCGGGCTGGCGCGCGAGGCCGGCAGCGACGTCGTGGGCGTGGGCGCGCTCGTGCAACGCCCGCTCGCCGCCGTGATCGCGCGCGAGGGCGACGTGCGCCGGCCGCGCGACCTGGAGGGCCGGCGCGTGGGCGTGACCGGCCTCCCCTCCGACGAGGCCGTGCTGCGCGCGGTGGTCGAGCACGACGGTGGCGACTACGGCCGCGTGAAGACGGTCACCATCGGCTTCTCGGCGGTGCCGAGCCTGATCGCGCGGAAGGTCGACGCCGTCGTCGCGTTCTGGAACGCGGAGGGCGTCGCGCTGCGCCTGCGCGGCATCGCCACGCGCGAGTTCCGTGTGGACGAGTACGGCGCGCCGCGCTATCCCGAGCTCGTGCTCGCGGTCACGCGCGAGACGCTCGAGCAACGGCGCGAGCTGGTGGACCGCATGCTCGACGCCATCAGAAGCGGCACCGAGAAGGCGCTACGGAAGCGCGACGCGACCGTGGCCGAGCTGGTCCGCGCCTCGGGCGCCGACGAGCCGCTGATCCGCGCCGAGCTGAGGGCGGTGGGCCCCGCCCTGCGCCCGCCCGTCCGGCTCGACCGCAGGGCGCTCGAGGGCTGGGCCCGCTTCGACGAGCGCTTCGGGATCCTGAAGAAGGCGCCCGACCTGAACGAGGCCTTCCAGGTCGGCTAGGTTCGTCCATCCATGGACATCACAGGCGTCGACTTCATCACCGTGCCCACCCGCGACTTCGAGAAGGCCGACCAGTTCTACGGCGAGGTGCTCGGGCTCGAGCGCTCGAAGCGCTGGGGCAACATGCCCGCCGGCGAGTTCGAGGCGGGGTCGCTCACCATCGCCGTCATGCAGTCGGACGCGTTCGGTCTCGAGTGCGAGCCTCACTCGCACCCGATCGCGCTCCAGGTGGACGACGTGGCGGCCGCGCGCGAGGAGCTCGAGGGCCGCGGCGTGGAGTTCGCCGCGGACACGATGGACAGCGGCGTCTGCCACATGGCCCACTTCACGGACCCGGACGGCAACCGGCTGATGTTCCACCACCGCTACGCCCCCAAGGGCGCCAAGCCGACCGGCGCCTAGGCGAGCGACTCGACAAGCGCCGCCGCCTCGCGCGCCATGCGCGAGCGCGGCACCACGCGGTCGAAGCCTGCCTCTTCCGCGCGGATGCGTACGTCCTGCTCGACGTGCGAGTAGAAGCCGAGCCGCGGCACGGTTGCGGCTGCCGAGCGCTCGATGCGCGCATCGGGGTCGTCGGTCAGGTCGACCACGAGCACGTCGGCCACGTCGTCAGGCCCGACGGGCTCATGACCGGCCGCCCGCAGCGCACCCTGGAGCTTCGAGCCGAACAGCAGGTCTGGGACGAGCAGCGCTACCCGAAGGCTCACTGCGCGCGGCGCCGGCTGAACTCCTGGCGCACCGACTCGGGCCGGCCCCACATCTGCACGACCTCCACGCGGCCGGAGCGCGCCTCGCGCACGATCAGCTCGCCCTCGATCCCCTCGGCGTCGAGCAGCGCGAGCGTGCCGCGCACGGTCTCCGGCGCGGCGGCGTGGCCGAACTCGTGGGCGGAGCGGATGCGCCAGTGCCAGTCGTGCTCCGAGTAGGGCATGGCGTTGATCTGCGTGAGCAGCGTCGCGGCGTCGATGTAGCGGTCCTCGTTCGCGATCCGCAGATCGAGCTCGAGCTGGGTCCAGTCGGGCGGGAGCGAGTCGAGGACAGCCTGGAAGTCGTCGGCGAGCGCCACGGCCCGGAACGTTACTGGCCGCGCTCCACACGCATCGCCCGCGCGAGCTGGTCGCCCAGCGCGTGCGCACGGCCGTTCGCCAGCACCGTCAGCGGGCCGCCGAACGGCTCACGCCCGGCGAGCTCGAGCTCGTCCCCCGGAGCGATGCCGCGCTCCGACAGGTAGCGGAGCATGTCCGGGTTCGAGTCGGACACGCGCGAGAAGACGCCGCGGTCGCCCGGCCGCAGGTCGGCCAGGGCGCGCGTCGGCGCCTCGTCGATCTCCCCGTCCCGGGTGGGGATCGGGTCGCCGTGCGGGTCGTGCGTCGGGTTGCCGAGCTTTGCGGCGATCAGCTCCGAGAGCTCCGGCGAGATCGCGTGCTCGAGCTTCTCGGCCTCCGCGTGCACGCGGTCCCAGGGCATGCCGAGCGCCTCCGCGAGGTAGAGCTCGAGCAGGCGGTGGTGGCGGAGCACCTCGAGCGCCACGCGCTTGCCGGCCCGCGTGAGCTGCACGCCGTGGTAGGGCTCGCGCGACGCCAGGCCCAGCGACTCGAGCCGCTTCACCATCGCGGACGCCGACGCGGGCGACACCTCGAGGCGCTCGGCGAGCGCGGACGTGGAGACGGGCGCGTCGCTCCGCTGCGCGATCGACCAGATCGCCTTCGCGTAGTCCTGGACCGCGTTCGAGATGTCGACGGTCTCGGAGCGGGCCGCGGCGGCCATCAGAGCGACACCAGCAATCCGGTTGCGTACATGACGACGAGTCCGGTGAGAAGACCGCCGACGGCGAGCGGATGCAGCAGCCGCCCCGCGCTGTCGCGGACCTGGGGCGCGATCTGCACGACCACCTGGGCGATCGCACCGGCGCCCACGCCGAACATGAGCGCCGCCAGGCCGGGATGGAAGGCGGAGGCGCCGATCCAGGCGCCGAGGATCGCTGGCGCGCCCGCGATGAGGCCGAGCAGCGCGAGCCGCCGCACGCGCGCGGCCGGGTCGCGTGCGACCGGAGCCACGATCGCGAGGCCCTCGGTGGTGTTGTGGAGCGCGAACCCGACGACCAGCGTCGCGCCCAGCGCGAGCGACCCGACCGCGTAGGCCGACCCGATCGCAAGTCCCTCGCCGAGGTTGTGAAGCCCGATGCCGATGGCGACGAGAAGCGCGGCGCGGTAGCCGAGGTTGGCGGTGCTCTGGCTCCCGTGGCGCCCGCGCAGCCAGCCGTCGACGCCCGCCAGCGCCAGGAAGGCGCCTGCGGCGCCCAGCCAGACGAGCGCCGCGCCTCCGAACGCCTCCGCTCCCGTGGCGGCGATCGCCGTGCCCTCGAGCAGTGCGTCGACCGCGAGGAAGGCGAGCAGGCCGATCGTGAACGCGAGCAGGAAGCGGACCCAGCGGGTGTCGACCCCGCGCAGCCATGGCAGCCAGAGCATCCCGATCGCGACAGGGATCACCCCCACGTACAGCCCGATCAGCGCCATCAGCCCGTAGAAGCCCACGTCCGCGCCGGGCGTCTCCGTGGCCGCGGTGATCGTGTGGTCGATCGTCACCCCGGTGTCGGTCAGCAGCCTGACCGCGTAGTCCTCGCCCTCGATCCAGGGGTAGCTCACGTCGATCTCGGACCCGCCGAGCCGGCCGATCTCCGCCTTCGACTGCGTGAACTCCGCAAAGCCGTCGTTCACGATCACCTGGCGCACCCGCACGGTGTCCGGGCCCTCGTTCCGCACGTGCAGCCGGATCTCGCCCGGTTTCAGGACGGTGCGCTCGACGGCCAGCTTCTCCTGCGGAACTCCGATCCGGTCGAGGCCGGGCGCATCGAGCGCCACGAACAGGCCGATCACAGCTGCAAGCACCGCCAGCGGCGCGACCCCGGCAAGCCACGGTGGCCGCCGCGTGGACCGAGCGGTGGCCGCCTCCATCAGTCCGTGACCTCGAAGAAGCCCATCCAGCCGAGTTCGGCGAACTCGCTCACGTGGGCGTGGAACATGTACTTGCCGGTGTAGGGGAAGCGGAGCTCGAGGATGCCGCGCTCGCCCTGGCCCTGGATCACCGTGTCGGTGAAGTCGCGTGGCTCGAGGCGCGTGCCCGTGGGGTAGTAGTCGAAGAAGTTGGCGTGCACGTGGAACGAGTTCAGGAGGTCGAACTCGAGCGCGTTCACGAGGTAGATCCGCACCAGCTCGCCGCGCTTCACCTGGACGGGACGGTGCATGTAGTCGAACGCCACGGTGTTGACCGCGTAGATCTCGTTGGAGCGGTCGAAGTTCGTGTCGAACCCGTTCATGACCATCACGAGCTCGTCGGCGGGCGGGCGGCCCTCCTTCGGGTCGATGATGAACGCGCCGTAGAGCCCCTTCGCGATGTGGTCCGCGAGCGGCATCGTGTGGCAGTGGTAGAGGTGGAGCCCGAACGGTGTGGCGTCGAACTCGTAGGTCGTCGAGTCGCCGGGAGCGATGTTGCCCGCGCCCACGCCCGGGATCCCGTCCATGCCCGACGTGTGAATGCCGTGGAAGTGGATCGTGTGCGGGTGCTGGGCGCCGTTCGTGAAGTGGATGCGCAGGCGCTCTCCCTCGCGGGCGCGGAGGGTGGGCCCCGGCACGCGGCCGTTGTAGGCCCACGCGTTGTACTTCACGCCCGGCGCCACCTCGATCGTCTTCTCCTGGGCGAGCAGCGTCCACTCGCGCACCCCGTTGACGACCCGGCCCTCGTCGAAGTCGCGGAGGATCTCCTGCGGGTCGAAGCCGTTGGTGCGCGGGTCGACCGTCCCCACGGTCCCCGCGTGCGCCGGGTGCATCGGGCCCGGCTGCGTGTCGTGCCCGCCCCCGTGGCCGTCCTGGGCGAACGCGTCGTCCACCGCGTTGTGGAGGCCGTGGTGCGGGATGGCCTGATGGAGCGCCGGCAACGCCGCTCCAGCGACCGCCGCGCCCCCGAGCAGCCTGCGCCGCGAAAGTTTGCCCTGCCCAATCTTCATCTTTAGCCTTGCCTAAAAGTATCATGGGTGACGTGATCGCCACAAGCGACTACGAGCTCGTCACCGAGGCGGTCGGTCTGGTCGACCGTTCCGACCGTGCGAAGTTCCTCGTGCGCGGCGGCGAGGCCGCCGATTTCCTTCAGGGGCAGGTGTCTAACGACGTCGAGGCGCTCGAGCCCGGCCGGGGCTGTTACGCCACCGTCCTGACCCACAAGGGGAAGCTCCGCACGGACCTGCGCGTCCTCCGCGGCGACGACTGGTTCTGGCTCGACACCGAGGCGATCGGCCACGCGGTGCTCGCCCACATGCTGCGCACCTACTCGCTTGGCAGGGACGTCCAGTTCGAGGACGTGACCGAGTCGCGCGCACTGCTGTCGCTGGTGGGTCCGGCCGCGCGCGAGCGGCTCGACGCGGCGCCGCCGGACGACGAGAACGCGTTCGTGACCGGCGAGCAGGGGATCTACGTGGCGACGCTCCTCGGCGTGGACGTGATCTGCGACCCGGGCACCGAGCTCGACGTCGAGGCCGTCTCGGATGAGGCGGCCGAGTGCGTCCGTATCGAGGCCGGCCGGCCGCGGCTCGGGTACGACATGGACGCCGAGACGATGCCGCAGGAGGCCGGTATCAACGACCGCGCCGTGAGCTTCACGAAGGGCTGCTACGTGGGCCAGGAGACTGTCGCCCGGCTCCACTACAAGGGGAAGCCGAACCGGCACCTGCGCGGTCTTCGGCTGTCCGCGCCGGCCGAGCGCGGGACCGAGATCGCGTTCGACGAAAAGATCGTCGGCAGGCTCGGTTCCACCTGCGTCTCCCCCAGGCTTGGCCCGGTTGGCCTGGCCCTCGTCCGGCGCGAGGCCGAGCTGGGTGCGACGGTCGACGTCGGGGGCGTGCCCGCCGAGGTCGTCGAGCTGCCGTTCGCGTCGCGCTGACCGGCGCCTCGCGCGGCCGGGTTCGGTTAAGTTCCACTCCCGTGGGGACGAGGGTTCAAGCCTGTGCCGGGCTGGCGATCGCCGCAGTGCTCGTGGCCGGTTGCGGCGGCGAGGACTTCAAGAACGAGCCGCGCGAGCCCGTGCGCGAGGCGCTCACCGGTGTTATCCAGGACGACGAGCTCACGGTCTCGCCCGCGAAGGTCGGCGCGGGGCCCGTCGAGATCACGATCTCGAACCAGACCGACGCGGCGCACTCGATCACGCTCGAGGGTGAGTCGATCATCGAGCGCCAGGGCCCGGTGGCGCCCGGCGACACCGCCACCATCCAGAAGACGCTCGAGCCTGGGAGCTACACGGTGAAGGCGGGCTCGGAGAAGGCGGTCCGGCGGGAGATACGCCCCGCGGTCCTGAGCATCGGCAAGAAGCGCAAAGACTCGAACAACGAGTTGCTGCTGCCCTAGAGCTCGAGCTGGTCGTCCGGCGGCGCGGGCGCGTCGTCGGCAGCGGGCCTGACGAGCGCGTCGATCTCCTGCATCAGCCCGCGCACGCGCGCTGACATCTCCGCCACCAGTCCGTAGGCGTTGTCGATGCTGGTCTTCGCCCCGGTGAGCTGCTGCTTGACCTTGCGCTCCTCCTCCAGGGCCGCAAGCGCCCGCTCCGCGGCAGCGCTCACGGCGGCGCCGTCGATGCCCTCGGAGCCCGACCGCTTCATCAGTGCCCGGGCTCGTGCGAGCCGGTAGGCGAGCTCAAGTGCGAGCGGCGTGGCGGGGTCGAACGTCACCAGCAGCTTGTCGCCGTTGTACTCGCGCAGCGGCTCCATCTTGGCCGGAACCTTGTCGTCGCTCGGCACGACCATGACCGCGAAGTCGGCGCTCCGCTCAGCGATGGCGTCGTCGAGCTCCTTCATCGCCTTCACGCCGGACAGGCGCTGCCGGTCCTTGGCCTCGAACACGATGCGGCCACGAGCGGGCCCGTTGCAGGCGTCGATTGCCACGACGACGTCGCCGACCTTGCCGGTGGCCTCCTTGAAGTCCCCGACGGCCTCGGCCACGTCGCCCTGCGTGAGCGCGATCGCGTCGACCGCGTCGGCCACGGCCTCCTCGAACGTGCGCCCCTTCGCGCTGCCGCGCTCGCGCTCGGCGTCGACCTCCTCGAGCTTCTCCTTCTCCAGCCGCAGCGCCTGAAGCTGCTTCTCGAGCTCGGCCATCTGGCGCAGCATCTGCTGCTGCGTCTCGTGCTGACGCTCCTCGGCGGCCTTGAGGACGCGGATCGTTCCGGCCTTGAAGTCGGCCAGCGGGTTCGAGCCGTCGGCCGACGAGAACTGCTTCATCAGGTCCTCGCGCGAGCGCGTCATCGCCTCCTGCACGAGCTCGCGGACGCGGTTCTGGACCGACGCCGTGCTGCCGTCCGAGAACAGCTTCTCGAGCTCGCGCGAGAGCTGCCCGTTCTCCGGGCCGAAGACCTGCTCGACGCGCTCGTTGAAGTATTCGGCCACCTCGCGCGCCCGGTTCGTGAACTGCGAGTTGAGATCCGTGGCGGCCTTCTCGAACTCGGTCTTGACGAACTCGGCGTTCGCGCCGGCCTGCTCGCGGTCGAGCACGCGCGCGCCGATCTCGACGGCGTCGCGGACCGTCTTGACCGGATCGTCGCCCTGTTCCTCGCGCGTGCGCACGAGGCGCACGGCGCACTCGTCGTCGACGACGAGCCCGTCGATCGTCACGCGATCGCCGATCACGCGGACGTGTGGCTGCCTGAGTGGAGTCGCTGCTTCCATGTGGACTGACGAGCGTACGCCGAGGTCCCGACGGAACGGCTGTCAGGCTGCGAAGACGCTCGGCATGTGGCCCGGCTGGTGCTTCACCAGCTCGCGCGCGAGCCGCTCCGCGGGGCGGCCCTCCATCATGGGCCGCACGTCCTCCATGGTCATCAGCAGGCTGACGCTGGTGCCGATCTGGAAGTCGGCCGCGTTGCGCTCCGGCCCGCCGATCACGCCCTGCTCGATCAGCTCGTCCACGCGGTCGATCAGCCCGGGCAGCGCCGCCAGGTCGCGCCGGACGTTCTCGTCGGTGGCGTGGTTGAAGCGGCGCGCCGCCGCCGAGATCGGGGGCGCGGTCAGCGCGGCGAGCCGTGTCGGGATGCCGAGCTTGGCGCCCTCGAGGTAGCTCGCCACGCTCGAGCGATCGCGCCCCAGCGCGTTCCAGATCAGGCGGCGCGGGACCGGCTGGAGCACCTCGTCGCCCCACGCCTGCGCCTCCACGACCGCGGCGCGCGCGGCGGGATCGGCCGGGAACAGCGGCGGCGACGGCACGAGCGCCTCCAGCGCGAGCGCGATCTCGCCCGTGCCCTGCACCTTCGCCCCGTCGAGCCTCAGCGCGGGCACGGTCTTCCGGGGGAAGCCGAGCGCCCTCACAAGCCCCCGGTGCGCGGCCGTGACGAGGTCGATGCGGCGGTAGTCCACGCCCTTGTGCTGGAGCATCAGCTCAGCCGCGAGGGACGGGTGCGAGGCCGGAACGCCGAAGAGTGTCGCGCGCACGTGCCGATCCTACGGGCTCCACTCGGTAATCTGCCGCCCCTCATGGCGGTGGATGTCAACAAGGTTTCAGAGATCGACGTCGAGCCGGGCGAGCTCCCGGACACGATGGCTGCGTGGGTGATCCGCGAGGAGCGCGAGGGCGAGCCCAAGGACGCCTTCCAGCTCGAGGAGATCGAGGTGCCCGAGCCGGGCGCCTTCGAGGTGATCGTGCGCGTGATGGCCGCGGGCGTGAACTACAACAACGTCTGGGCCGCGCTCGGGGAGCCGGTGGGCGTCTGGCGCTACGGCGACCATCCCGAGTACGGCCACCACATCGGCGGGTCGGACGCCTCGGGCGTCGTCTGGAAGGTCGGCGAGGGCGTCACGCGCTGGAAGCCCGGCGACGAGGTCGTGATCCACTGCAACATCGCGTCGTATGAGGACCCTGAGGTGCACGGCCTCGACCCGCTGGCCGCGCCGAGCCAGAGGATCTGGGGCTACGAGACCACCTGGGGCTCGTTCGCCCAGTTCACGAAGGTGCAGGCGCAGCAGCTGCTGCCGAAGCCCAAGGCGCTCACCTGGGACGAGGCGGCCTCGTACGGGCTCGTCTACTTCACGGCCTACCGGATGCTGATCACCCAGTGCAACATCCAGGCGGGCGACCGCGTGCTGATCTGGGGCGCCGCCGGCGGCCTCGGCGTGTTCGCCACGCAGATCTGCGCGATGGCGGGCGCCCACGCGGTGGGCGTCGTCTCGAGCCCCGAGAAGGGCGAGCTCGTCAAGCAGCTGGGCGCCGTCGACTACATCGACCGCGCGGAGTTCAGCGGGATGATGCGAAAGGGCGGCGAGACGCCCGAGGAGGAGAAGGAGCGCTTCAAGGTCTCGCGCGCTTTCTCGAAGCGCGTGAAGGAGATCCTCGGCGACCAGCCCGACATCGTCTTCGAGCACGTCGGCCAGGCCACCTTCCCGACGTCCGTCTTCACGGTCAAGCCGTTCGGCAAGGTCGTGATCTGCGCGGGCACGACCGGATACAACCTCGACTTCGACGTGCGCTACCTGTGGATGCGCCAGAAGCAGATCATCGGCTCACACTTCGCCAACGCGTATGAGTGCAACAAGGCGAACGAGCTGATCGAATCCGGCCAGATCCGGCCGGTGCTGTGGCGCACGCTCGGCTTCGAGGGGGTCCCCGAGGCGCATCAGCTGATGCTCGAGAACAAGCACCTCGGCAAGATCTCGATCCTCGTGGGAGCCGACGCCGAGGGCCAGGGCAAGACCGCGGACGGAGCCGGGGCGATCCGCGCGGAAGTGGGCGCATGATCCAGGTGCAGATCGATTGGGTCGCGAACCCGTTCCGCGGCGAACTTGTCGCCGCGGGATGGCGCCCGGCGGCCGAGGCGGCGCTCGACTACGGCGCCACCAGCTGGAGCTTCTTCCGCTCGAAGGACGACCCGAACGACTTCGTCCAGATGGCCGCGTTCGAGTCGAAGCCGGCGTTCGACCGCTACTGGTACTCGGAGGAGATCTCCGAGTACCAGTAG
>JAXDIL010000110.1:0-4257 GCA_034664005.1 Thermoleophilaceae bacterium
CCCCGCGCCCAGTCGCTGCCCGTCACCGCGAGGAGCCCGCCGAACGCGATCGCCACGAGGAAGAGGAGCAGCGCCACGAGCGCGGCGCGCAGCAGGTGGCGGTGCGCCCACCAGGCGGCGACGACCAGCGCGGCGAGCGGCGCGAGGCCGAGCAGCGCCATCGCGTCGTGCCACTTCCCGAGGCCGAGCGACCCGGTCGCGACGACGAACCCGGGCGCGACCGCCGCCCCGAGCGCCGTCAGGCGGAGCCACGGCCCGGGGCGCAGGTCAGGAGTTGAAGCCACGCTCACGCTCCTCGATGCGGCGGCGCAGGTCGCGCAGCGGCCGCGCGCTCGACACGTACGGGACGGTCTCGAAGTTCCACGCGGGCGGCGGCGAGCTCGTGTACCACTCGAGCGTGTCGCCGAGCCACGGGTCGTTCCCCGCGCGGCGCCCGACCTTCGACGTGCGCACGATGTTCGCGAGCAGCACGAGCATCGCGACGCCCATGATCCCGGAGCCGATCGACGAGATCAGGTTGTACGCCTCGACCTGGCCGCCGCTCCCGTAGTTGTCGGGATCCCAGGTGTAGATGCGTCGCGCCATGCCGAGCAGCCCCAGGTTGTGCTGGACGAGGAAGGTCACGTTGAAGCCGATGAGCGTCAACCAGAAGTGCCACTTCCCCAGACGCTCGTCGAGCATGCGTCCGAACATCTTCGGCCACCAGTAGTAGAGCCCGGCGAAGATCGCGAACATCGAGCCGCCGAACAGCACGTAGTGGAAGTGCGCGACGACGTAGTAGGTGTCCGTCACGTTCTGGTCGACCGGGAAGGCGGCGAGGAAGATCCCGGACAGGCCGCCGATCGTGAAGACGCCGATGAAGCCGAGCGCGAAGAGCATCGGCGTGTCGAGCTGTAGGTTCCCGCGCCAGGTCGTCGCGAGCCAGTTGAAGATCTTCACCCCGGTCGGCACGGCGATCACCATCGAGGCGAGCATGAACCAGATGTTGAGCGCGGAGGACATCCCGACCGCGAACATGTGGTGGCCCCAGACGAGCATCGACAGGAATGCGATCGCCACCGTCGAGAGCGCCACGGCCTTGTAGCCGAAGATCGGCTTGCGCGCGAACACCGGGATGATCTCCGAGATCATCCCCATCGCCGGCAGGATCATGATGTAGACCTCGGGGTGGCCGAAGAACCAGAAGACGTGCTGGTAGAGCACGGCGCTTCCGCCGTGGGCGGGGACGAAGAAGTGCGTGCCCGCGTGGCGGTCGAGGAGCAGCATCGTCAGGCCCGCCGAGAGGATCGGCAGCACGAGCAGCAGGAGCCCCGCGTAGATCTCGAGCGACCAGACGAAGAGGGGCAGGCGCATCCAGCGCATCCCCGGCGCGCGCAGGTTGTGGATCGTCACGAGGAAGTTGATCGCGCCCGCCAGCGAGGACACGGTGAGGATGTGCAGCGAGAGGATCCAGAGGTCCTGCCCGTTGCCGATCGCCTCGACGGAGAGCGGCGGGTAGCCCGTCCAGCCGGTGTGCGCGGCGCCGTGCTTCGAGAAGAGGCTCGCGTAGAGCACGATCCCGCCGAAGGCGAACATCCAGTAGGAGAGCGCGTTCAGCCGCGGGAAGGCCATGTCGCGCGCGCCGATCATGAGCGGCACGAAGTAGTTGCCGAAGCCGGCGAGCACCGGCACGAGGAACAGGAACACCATCGTGGTGCCGTGCATCGTGACCAGCCCGTTGTAGGTCTCCGGGCTGACCAGCGTGCTGTTCGCCTGCGCGAGCTGGAGGCGCATGATCAGCGCCTCGACGCCTCCCAGGATGAAGAAGAGGAAGGTCGCGAACAGGTAGAGGATCCCGATCTTCTTGTGGTCCGTCGTGGTGATCCAGCGCAGCCAGCCGCGCTGCTCGGGACGCAGCCCGTGCAGGACGATCTCAGGACGCGCGACCGGCTCGCGTCGCGTGACGGTTCCGGCTTCCACTAGCTACCCCCGGCCTTTTCTCGTTCTTTGCGCTGCTCCGCGACCGCCTTGTTCGCCGCCTCGATCTGGGCGCGCTTGTGGCGTGCCCAGGTCTGGAACTCGTCCGGGGTCACGGCGCTGACCTCAGCGCGCATGTCCGCGTGGTTCGGGCCGCACAGCTCGGCGCACTGGCCGTAGTAGTTGCCCTCCCTGCCGGCCGGGACCTTGAACCAGGTCTCGTTCGTGTAGCCGGGCACGGCGTCGGCCTTGGGCCCGAACTTCGGGATCCACCAGGAGTGGATGACGTCCGAGGCCTCGAGCTCCAGCACGACGGTGGTGTCGGTCGGGACCACCATCTTGTGGTACGAGAAGAGTTGGCCGTCGCCCGGGTAGTCGTAGCGCCAGATGTACTGCTGGCCGTTCACGCGGATGCGCAGCACCGGCCCGCCGTCCTTGGGCGGGTCCGGCTGGTCCACGGAGGCGAACTGGGCCTGCGCGGCGGTCAGCCCGTTCGGCCCGGAGGGCGGCGGGTTCTCGATGTCGTCGAGATAGAGGAACGCGACCACGGTCAGCACCACGAGGATCGAGGCGGCGCCGACGGTCCATCCCACCTCGAGCGGGGCGTTGCCGCGGATCTGGTCCGCCGTCCCGCCGCGCTTCGCGCGGTACTTCACGAGCGACCAGGCCAGCGTGCCCCAGACGAGCAGGAAGATCACGATCCCGATGTAGAACGTGAGCTTGTAGAGCGTGTCGATGTCGTCCGCGTTCGGCGAACCGCCCGATTCTGGCGTCAGCGCGTCCGCGAATGCGGACGGCGCCCAGATCAGGGACGCGAAAACGACCGCGCCGAGGGCGGTTACAAGCAGACGTCTGGGCATGCCGGCGCGCAAGGCCGCGGGATCATATCTCCGGGTCTGGGACGGCATCTACTTCGTGCCAGATGCCCCGAGCGGGGCCTAGGCCCCCTGGAAGGCTGGCTCGCGCTTCTCCACGAAGGCCATCACGCCCTCCTGGAAGTCCTTCGTGCGCGCGAGCGCGTGCTGGAGCTCGGCCTCGAGGTCGAGCTGCGAGTCGAGTTCCGGGAAGAGCATCCGGTTGAGCGCCTGCTTCGACCCCGCGTAGGAGCGGGTCGGGCCCGCGGCCAGCTTGGTCACGAGCGAATTCGCCTCGTCCATCAGCCGGTCGTCGGGGTGCACGTAGTTGACGAGCCCCCACTCGAGCGCCCGGTCGGCGGGCACGCGTTCGCCGAGCAGGGCCATCTGGAACGCGCGCGCCTTGCCCACCGCGGCCGGCACGAACACGGTCGAGCCGCCATCCGGCATCAGGCCGATGTTCACGAACGCGAGCCCGAAGTAGGCCGACTCGCCGGCCAGCACGAGGTCACAGGCGAACGCCAGCGAGGCCCCGATCCCCACCGCGGGGCCGTTCACGGCCGCCACCACCGGCTTCTCGAGCCGCCGCACGCCGGCGATGATCGGGTGGTAGAGCTCCTGGAGCTCCTTGCGGATGTTCGGCATGCCGTCATCCGGATCAGGCTCGAAGCCCGCCTTGAGATCCGCCCCGGACGAGAAGCCGCGGCCCGCGCCGGTGATGATCACCGCGCGCACGCTGTCGTCGGCCGCGTCGCCGCCGATGACCTGCTTCAGCTCCCGGCCGAAGTCCTCGTTCCAAGCGTTGAGCGTGTCCGGCCGGTTCAGCGTAACCCGCCCAACACCGCCGTCCTGCTCCCAGATGACGTGCTCGTAGCTCATGCGCCGCACCCTACTTCGCCGCAACAAGCTCGATCATCCGTCCACCGGCGAGTTGCGCGAACAGAGCCGGGCTGGCAACCTTCAGGCCGCCGAAAACCATCGGTCTGGTCTGGCCCCCGGACCCTCAACCGCCGCATCTGGTCCGAGGAGGAAGGTTGGCCGCTACAAAGACCCCCGAGTCCGCCGCGAGGCGCGCCACGCCCGCCAAGGCGAACGGGGCCGGCCGAACCGCCACCGAACAGCCCTCTGCCGTGAACGGCGCCGGGACCGAGCCGGCCGTCCTCGAGGAGATCCTCGACGCACTGGTGGCCGCGCGCGACGGCGATTTCTCGCGGCGCCTGTCGCGCCGGCGGCGCGGGCTCCTCGGCGAGATCGCGTCCGCCTACAACGAGCTGGTGAGCATGAACGCCAGCATGGAGAAGGAGCTCGGCCGCATGCGGCGCGTGATCGGGCGCGAGGGACGCATGGACCAGCGCGCGTCGCTCGGTGCGGCCGGCGGCGCGTGGAACGCGAGCGTCGAGTCGCTCAACGCGCTCATCGACGACCTCGTGCGCCCGACCACCGAGGT
>JAXDIL010000113.1:0-37422 GCA_034664005.1 Thermoleophilaceae bacterium
GGTGATGGACGAGCACCTCGAAGCCGTGGCCCGCCGCTATCGACGTGTTCAGCGCGATCAACGCCAGGCGCGCCTCGGTCGGCCTGGCGATCGTGGTCGCCTACCTGATCCTGTCGATCAACACGTATCTCGAGACGCAGGCGTTCGGGGTATTCACGCTCGGCTACGGCCGGCTCGGGCCGACCGAGGCGCGCCTGGCGTTGATCGCGCTGAACACGTCGATAGCGGCGGGCCTCGGCTTCGAGGTGCTCGGCCTGAGCGTGCTCGACGCGATCGGCCTCACCATCGCGGCCGCGATGATCGCGGCACTGATAGCCCGCGCCGCCGGCAACCTGCGCCGCCTCTCGGAGCTCGAACCGGCGGCCTAATCCGCGCGATTTTCGCCAACGATCCTGCTTAGACGTCCTATACGGACCCCTAGGCAGGATTGTCGGGGCGGGGCGGCCGAAATCGCCACCCTTAGTGCCGCCGTTGGCCGGACCCGCAGCTACCCCGCGCGCAGCGCGCGCGAGCGCTCGGCCACGGGCTGTAGGAAGTCGGGCAGGGGGCGGACCAGCCCGCGGCCGGTCTCCCGCTCCCAGATCTGCTCGAGCTGGGCGAGGTGCTCGTCCATCACCTCGTCGATCAGCGGGAAGTCGGCGGCGCGAATGGCGGCGAGCGTGCGCTCGTGGATCGAGATGACCCAGTCGGGCACGAGCGGCGCGTGCACCGCCATGTCGCGCGCGATCTCGAGTCGTCGCAGCACGCTGCGCATCAGCTGCACCACGGTCGAGTTGCGCGTGGCGCGCGCCATCGCGAGGTGGAACTTCAGGTCGAGCTGCAGGAACAGGTCCTCGTTCTCGAGGAAGTCGGCGGCCGCGGCGAGCGTGCGCTTGCGCTCGATCAGGGCGGCCATAACGGCGAAGTCCTCCTCGCTCGCGTGCACCGCCGCGAGCTGGGCCACGCGCGGCTCCAGCAGGCGGCGCGCCTCGAGCACGCCCGCCACCTCGCTCACGCGGATGGCCTGGCGGCTGCGGAGCAGGTCGCGCGGCACGAGCTCGGACAGCACGAAGATCCCGCCGGACTGGCCACGGCGCACCTCCAGCACGCCGGCCTCCACCAGCGTCTTCACGGCCTCACGCAGCGTCGGGCGGCTGATCCGCATGAGCGAGGCAAGCTCGCGCTCGGACGGCAGGCGGTCGCCCACGTGCAGGTCGCCGGACTTGATCCGCTCGGCGATCTGCTCGACGGCCTCCTCGAAGGTACGGCGCGATGAGACGGGCTCGAACGAGCTCTCCAAACCGGCCTGAGGATAGCTCGCGGCGCTGCCGGCGGCGGCCGGCGCGCCCGCGCCGCTAGCGGTTGGCACGCGCGGCCTCGACCCGCTCGAGGGCCTGCCGCTCGGCGACCTCGATCGGCGGCGTGCCCTCGGCCTCGGCGGTCTCGAGCGCGAGGTCGAGGCGCTGCATGGCGCCCGCGATCAGCGCGGCTTCGGTCTTCGCCTGCTCGCGGTACCACTCCATCGCCACGTGGATGAGGCCGCCGCAGTTGGCGAGGAAGTCGGGTACGTAGAGGATCTCCCGCTCCATCAGGACGCGCGCCACGCCACGGTCCGTCAGCGGGTTGTTCGCCGCGCCCACCACCACGCGGCAGTCGATCGAGCGCGCCAGCGCGTCGTCGATCTGCCCGCCCGCGGCGCAGGGCGCCAGCACGTCGAGCTCGCTCGCGAGGATCGCCTCCGCGGAGGGCGCGATCCGTACACCGTGCTGCTCCGCGGCGCGCGCGGCGCTGTCCGGGTTCAGGTCGCAGCCGATCACCTCGGCGCCCGCGCCGGCGAGCTTCGCGGCGAGCTGCGAGCCGACCTTGCCGAGCCCGATCACCCCGACACGGCGCTCGCTCAGGTCGCCGGAGCCGGTGGCCGCGGTGAGCCCGCGCCTCGTGGCCTGGAAGACGGTCTCGGCGGTAACGGGGGAGGGGTCGCCCCCGCCGCCGTTCGTCACCGAGCGGCCAACCACGTAGCGCGTGAACTGCGCCATCCGGTCCATGTCGGCGGTGGTGGTGCCGATGTCCTCGGCCGTGATGTACGCGCCGTCCAGGCCGTCGATCACGCGCGCCGCGCCCTCGAGCCGAGCGCTTCGCATCTGGGCGTTGCCGTCGTCGATCATCACGGCCTTGCCCCCGCCGAGGTCGAGACCGGCCGCCGACGCCTTGAGCGTCATCGTGCGCGCCAGGGCCATCACGTCGTCGAGCGCCTCGCGCAGGCCGCCCGGATAGCGCTTCAGCCGCATCCCGCCGAGCGCGGGTCCGAGCACGGTCGAGTGCACGGCCACGACGAAGCGCAGCCCAGTCTCCCGGTCCTGACGGATCACGACCTGCTCGTGGTCGTCGTCAGTGGGGATGCTGAGGATCGGCTCGTGGCGGGTCGCAATGGTCATGATCCTTGACCTTATACCCCGTTATCCGGCGGAACACCCGGTTGCGGAATTCGATTCCATCTGCCACCAATGGTAAGGTACGTTTCCCAATCGCGGGCGGAGGGAAGAGGACTGCTGGGATGTCGATCGCCGTACGCAAGCGGGCTGTAGCAGGAGAGAGGGCCCCGGAGGGGCCGCGGATCCGACGTCGGAACCAGCTCCGCGACGTCTCGCTGGACGACAAGTACGTCCTCGAGGACGGCCGCATCCTGCTCACCGGCCTTCAGGGGCTCGTGCGGCTCCCGCTCGACCAGCACCGCGCGGACCGCCGGCTCGGCCTCCACACCGGCACGATGATCTCGGGCTACCAGGGCTCCCCGCTCGGTGGCCTCGACCAGGAGCTGGCGCGCAACCGCGAGCTCGTCGAGCAGCACCACGTCCACCACGTGCCCGGCCTCAACGAGGAGCTTGGCGCCACCTCGGCCTGGGGGAGCCAGCTCGCCGGGCAGCTCCCCGGCTCGAAGTACGACGGCGTGCTGGCCATGTGGTACGGCAAGGCCCCGGGCCTCGACCGCGCCGCCGACTCGCTTCGCCACGGCAACTTCGTCGGCGTCTCGCGCACCGGCGGGGCGCTGGCGGTTGTCGGCGACGACCCGGGCTGCAAGTCCTCGACGATCCCGAGCGCCTCCGAGGCGCTCTTCGCGAGCCTCCAGATGCCGGTCTTCTATCCCGGCAGCCCGCAGGAGGTGATCGACCTCGGCCTGCACGCGCTCGCGAGCTCGCGCGCGTCCGGCCTCTGGAACGGCTTCAAGATCGTCACGAGCGTCGCCGACGCGCTCGGCACCGCCGCCGTGTCGCCCACCCGCGTGATGCCGGTCATGCCGACCGTGGAGTGGAAGGGGAAGCCCTACGAGCACGTGCCGAACGCCAACCTGCTCGCCCCCGCGTCGCTCGACATGGAGAGCACGCTGTTCGGCCCGCGCATGGACCTGGCGCTCGCGTACGCGCGCGAGAACGGGGTGAACCGCATCGAGGGCGCGCGCGACGGCTGGCTCGGAATCGTCGTGGGCGGCAAGACCTACTACGACCTGATGCACGCGCTGCGCGGCTTCGGCCTCGACGGCGCCGCCGGCCTCGAGCGCGCCGGCATCCGCATCCTCAAGCTGGGGATGATCTGGCCGGTCGAGCCCGAGCTCGCGCGCGAGTTCGCGCACGGGCTCGACGAGCTGCTCGTGGCCGAGGAGAAGAGCCCGTTCCTCGAGACGCTGCTCAAGGACGCGCTCTACGGGACCGCCACCGCGCCGCGCGTCCTCGGCAAGCGCGACGAGCACGGTGCGCCGCTCCTGCCGCGCGAGCTCGACCTCGACGCCGACCTGATCGCCCGCGCCGTCGCCGCCCGCCTCGGCGCGCGCGGCGTCCGGATCGACTCGGTCGAGGCGCGCCTCCGCAAGCTCGCCGAGATCCACGGCCGCCCGGCCGAGCTGCCGATGGCGCAGCGCACCCCGTTCTTCTGCTCGGGCTGCCCGCACAACAGCTCCGTGAAGGCGCCCGAGGGCACGCTCGTGGGCGCCGGCATCGGCTGCCACACGATGGTCCTGCTGAACCCGGAGGGGAAGGGCGAGATCACGGGCATCACGCAGATGGGCGGCGAGGGAGCGCAGTGGATCGGGATGGCGCCGTTCACGGACGACACCCACCTCGTGCAGAACCTCGGCGACGGCACCTTCCACCACTCCGGCTCGCTCGCGATCCGCGCTGCCGTCGCGGCGGGGGTGAACATCACCTACAAGCTGCTCTACAACGAGCACGTCGCGATGACGGGCGGCCAGGCGATCGAGGGCCAGCTGAGCGTGCCGGACCTCACGCGCTGGCTCGAGCTCGAGGGCGTGCGCCGGATCATCGTGACCGCCGAGGACACGAGCCGCTACCGCGGCGTCGAGCTCGCAGCGATCGCGGACCTGCGCGACCGCGGCCAGCTGCTGCCCGCGCAGCAGGAGCTCGCAGGCGTCGAGGGCGTCACGGTCCTGATCCACGACCAGGAGTGCGCGGCCGAGCTGCGCCGCCAGCGCAAGCGCGGCAAGGCTGCCGAGCCGGCCCAGCGGGTCTGGATCAACGAGCGGGTATGCGAGGGCTGCGGCGACTGCGGTCAGAAGTCGAACTGCCTGTCCGTGGCGCCGGTGGAGACGGAGTTCGGCCGCAAGACGCAGATCCACCAGGCCTCCTGCAACAAGGACTTCTCCTGCCTCGAGGGCGACTGCCCCTCGTTCCTCACCGTCGTCCCGGGCAAGAAGGCGAAGCACACGACGCCGCCGCTCGACGTGGAGCTGCCCGAGCCGCGCCGGCTCGTGGGCGACGCCGACTTCGGCGTACGCATGATGGGCATCGGCGGCACCGGCGTCGTGACCGTCAACCAGGTGCTCGGCATGGCCGCGCTGCTCGACGGCCTGTACGTGTCGGGGCTCGACCAGACCGGGCTGTCGCAGAAGGGCGGCCCGGTCATCTCCGACCTCCGCATCACGCGCGAGCCGCTCGCGGCCGCGAGCAGGGCGCCCGCGGGCAGCATCGACCTGTACCTCGGCTTCGACCTGCTCGGCGCCGCGAGCGCCAAGAACCTGCTCACGGCCGACCGCGAGCGCACCGTCGCGGTGGTGTCGACGAGTGCCGTGCCGACCGGGCGCATGGTCATCGACGTGAACGAGCGCTTCCCCGAGCTGGCCGCTCAGCTCGAGAAGATCGACGCCGCCACCCGCAGCGAGCACAACCTCTACCTCGACGCGCAGCGCCTCTCCGAGCGGCTGTTCGGCGACCACATGATGACCAACACGCTCGCCCTCGGCGCGGCGTACCAGCGCGGCCTGCTGCCGGTCTCATGGCAGGCGCTCGAGCGGGCCATCGAGTTGAACGGCGCGGCCGTGGAGAAGAACCTGGCGGCGCTGCGCTGGGGCCGCGCGGTGGTGGCGGCGCCCGACGCGGTCGAGACGGCCACGCGCGCCCCCGAGACGGTGGAGCGCGTGCACGAGCCGTCGGACCTCGAGCAGTACCTCGTCACGCTTGCGGTGAACGGCGACCGCGGCGAGCTGCGCCGGCTGGCCGAGCTGCGCGTGCCCGAGCTGGTGGCCTACCAGGACGCCGACTGGGCGCGGCGCTGGGCCGAGCTCGTGCGGCGGGTGCACGTGGCTGAGCAGGAGCGCGCGCCGGGCCACTCCGAGGTCACCGAGACCGTGGCGAGCCAGCTCTTCAAGCTGATGGCCTACAAGGACGAGTACGAGGTGGCCCGCCTCCACCTCGACGCCGTGGAGCGCGCGAAGCTGGACGCCGAGTTCGGCGACGACGCCAAGGTCTACTTCATGCTGCACCCGCCGCTCCTGCGCGCGCTGGGCCTGAAGCGCAAGCTGAAGCTCGGCTCCTGGTTCGTGCCGGCCTTCCGGCTGCTCTACCGGATGCGCCGCCTGCGCGGCACCTGGGCCGACCCGTTCGGCCGCGCGAAGGTGCGCCGCGTGGAGCGCGAGCTGATCGACGAGTACGAGCAGCTGGTCGCCGAGGCGCTGGCGCTGCTCACGCCCGACAACCACGCGGACGTCGTGGCGCTCCTGGACCTGCCCGACCTCGTGCGCGGCTACGAGGACATCAAGCTCCGCAACGTGACGCTCTACCGAAAGCGCACCGAGGCGGGCCTGAAGCGCCTACGCCGCTATCCGCCCGGGATCCGTATCAGCAGGAGCTGACCGCCCTCGCGCTTGTAGGTGAAGTCGGGCTGGCCGTTGCCGTTGTTGTCCTCGCCCGGCGCCCGTTCGATCCAGAGCGTGTGCGCCTGCACGTTGATCAGGAAAGCGCCCGCGCCGAACGCCTTCGAGGCGTCGACGATGCCGCTCGACTCCCAGGCGCCCTGGGCGGCGGGTGGCCTCGCGTCGACGTCCGTCGGCCCGCCGTCCGCCGACTGGTCCACCCGCGCCGCGACCTCGGCGCCCGCGGGGTTGGCGATCGGCACGTACCAGAGCCTCGCCGTGGTGGCGCTCGGGTCGGTCGAGCCCACGGGGTACTGCTGGCTCGACCCGGGGTCCTCCGTCAGCAGGATGCCGTTGCGCGTCGTCTCGATGTTGTCCGGCTGGTGGACCTCGGTGGGGGTCTTGACGGGACTGTCGTCGCCCTCGACGAACACCGTGAGCGACGTGACCTTCGTGGGGTCGCGCCGGTCGAGCACCATCTTCCAGACTCTGCTGTTGGTCGACCTGAACTTCGTGTCCAGGCCCTGAGACGCGGTCCGGCCCCTGCCTGAGTCGACGATGTACACGACGTTGCTCATGCCGGGCCGCTTGTCGTAGGCGATGTCCTCGACCCGCACGAACTGGAACACGTCGTTCAGGTCGCTCCAGTGCTGGAGCAGCCACTGGGGACCGTCGATTCCGGTCGGAGTCGTGGAGCGCAGGTCCGTCTGCCAGCTTCCGTTGTTCGGAGGCGGCGGGTAGCCCACGTCGGCGGACCTGAGCTCCGAGCCATCCGGCTTGCGGCCGGTGGCGATGTGCCTCGGCACCTTGATGAAGTGGCCCTGGACGGAGGTGCCCGAGCCGGGTGCCACGTCGTAGTAGTTCTTCACGCCGGGCGTGTCCGAGACGAACGCCCAGAGGTTGCCCTTGTCGGCCAGCAGGCGCTCCGTGTTGCGCGCCGTGTAGGAGTAGAGCTGGGACTGCGCCGGCACCACGGGCGTGTCCGCCATTCCGGTGAGGGGGCCGCTCGTGAACGTGTCGTCGCCGGAGAGGACGACAGGCTTCCCGAAGCCGGGGATCGCCACCGCGTTCTCGTGGTTGTGCCGACCCATGCCGTAGATCGGCCGGTGCGTCCTCTTCCTGACGTCCAGAGCGACCACGGCGCCGACCTCGCGCTCGGCCGGGTCACCCATCGGAGGAGGCCAGGAGTTCTCCTGCCGGAAGACGTAGTCGGGCGACTCCTCGTTCGTGAAGAGGATGCCGCGGTCGAACCCCTCCTTGGTCGACGCCAGGTAGTTGGAGCAGAAGCGCTGGTAGCCGGCGCTGCTCGGGATGGCCAACGAGCCTCCCAGCAGGCCGCGCGAGCGCCGGTTGATCACCAGCCGGCTCACCTGGGCGTTGTCGAAGTCGTTCTCGCTGTTCGCCGCGGTGGGCGAGGCCGTGACGTATGGAAACGGGACCTTGCTGGTCTCGTGGTTCACGTACAGCTCCGTCCTTCCGTGGCGCTTGTTGCGCACGGAGATGCCGTCGGGGATGGCCTCGAAGCCGAACCCGCCCCGAAGCACGTCGCCGACGGTCAGGAGTGGCCTGACCGCCACGCCCGCCTTCACCGCGCTCAGCATGGCCGGCTGCTTCGTCCTGAAGCCGTACCTGTTCGCGGCGAACGCGGGAGGGCTGAGGGCCGCCAGAGCCGCAACAACGGCGGTGCAGGCCAGGATCGTGCGTCCCCCCATGCTGCCCTCCCGGGTCGTGTTCGCGCAGGTCTAACAGATCGGCTCGCGCGTCGCTAGCGTCACCCGGATGGACACCTTCACCATCGGCGGTGACCTCGAGGTTCACCGCCTCGGCTTCGGCGCCATGCGGATCACGGGAGACGGGATCTGGGGTCCTCCGGACGATCCGGAGGAGGCCAAGCGCCTGCTGCGGCGCGTCGTGGAGCTCGGCATCGACTTCATCGACACGGCCGACTCGTACGGCCCCGAGGTCTCGGAGAACCTGATCGCCGAGGCGCTCCATCCGTACCCGGACGGCCTCGTCATCGCCACCAAGGGCGGCCTGCGCCGCACCGGGCCCGGGCAGTGGCCGCGCGACGCCCGGCCGGAGCGCCTGAAGGAGTGCTGCGAGGGCAGCCTGCGGCGGCTCAAGCTCGACCGGATCGACCTCTACCAGCTCCACTCGCCCGACCCGAAGGTCCCGCTCGAGGATTCGATGGGCGCGCTGAAGGAGCTCCAGGACGAGGGCAAGATCAGGCACGTCGGTGTCTCGAACGTCTCGCTGGAGGAGCTCGGTGTGGCGCGCGGCGTCGTCGAGGTGGTGACCGTCCAGAACCGCTACAACCTCGAGGACCGCGACTCCGAGGACGTGCTGGAGGAGTGCGAGCGCCAGGGCATCGGGTTCATCCCCTGGTTCCCGCTCGCGACCGGCCGGCTCGCCGAGCCCGGCGGCCCGCTCGACCGCATCGCGCGCGAGCACGACGCCACGCCGGCGCAGATCGCGCTCGCGTGGCTGCTCGCGCGTTCACGTGTGATGCTGCCGATTCCGGGCACATCTTCAATCAAGCACCTCGAGGAGAACGTCGCCGCGACGCGCATCGAGCTTTCCGAGGACGAGGTGGCTGAGATTGGAACCGCCTCCCGGGGGTAATTGCTTCGCCATGCCCGCGAACTTCGCCCCGACCAGCCTGGACCACGTGGCCCTCTGGGTTGACGAACGGGAACCCCTGGCCACCTTCCTCTGCGAGCACCTCGGCATGCACGTGATCGAGGAGACCGACACGTTCACGCTGGTGGGAATTGACGCCAAGCTCGGCAAGCTGACGCTGTTCGACGCCGACGGGCCGCGCCAGCGCGGAGCGCTCGAGCGGGTCGTGCTGCGCGTGAGCGACCTCGACTCCGTCGTGGAGTCGTTCCCGTTCGAGGTGGCGCGGCGCGGCGACGGCGTGGCCGCGTTCGAGGCGCCGGCGGGCCTTCCGCTCGGCCTCGTCGAGGCGCCGGGCAGCGACTTCGACCTTGACCACGTGGTGCTCGGGTTCGTGGACCCCGAGGCCGCGCTCGCGTGCCTGGAGGAGCTCGGCTTCGAGCGCCGCGGCGACGGCACCGCTTGCATCGACGATCGCTACGTGCGCGCCGTGCGCGGCAACGCCGCCGACGGCGGGCGTCCGCTGCTGAACCACCTCGCGCTCCTCGTGGACGACGCCCGCGGAGTCCAGGACGAGGCGGAGGGCGCGGGCATGGAGATCGACGACGTCAAGGACGCGAAGAACACGTTCGCCGTCTTCGTGCGCGGCCCGGAGGGAGTGCGTGTGGAGTACGTCGAGCACAAGCCCGGCTTCGCGCTCGTCTGAACGGTCATGCCCGACCTGGTGGTGGCCGGGGCCGGGATGGCCGGGCTCGCGGCGGCTGCCGAGGCGCGCGGGCTCGGCGCCGAGCCGGTGGTGCTCGAGAAGCTGGACCGCCCGGGCGGCTCGATGCTGCTCTCGAGCGGGGTGATCTGGCGCCATCGCGAGTTCGAGCGCTTCCGCGACGAGTGCCCCCAGGGTGACGAGCGGCTCCAGCGGCTCGTCATGGAGCGCCTGGACGGCGACCTCGACTGGCTCGAGTCGCTCGGCGCGCCCGTGGTGGAGCGCGAGACCGGCAACCCGCTCACGAGCGGACGGCGCTTCGACCCCCGTGCACTGACGGACGCGCTGGTAGAGGCCGCGGGCGGAGTGGCTCTCCAGTCACCCCTGCACGAACCCAGTGAAGATCTTCCCCTGGTGCTCGCGACCGGCGGCTTCGCGGCGAGCCGCGAGCTGCTGCGCGAGCACGTCACCCCCGAGGCGGATCATGCGTTCCTGCGCACGGCGCCCGGCAGCACCGGCGACGGCCTTCGCATCGGCACGGCCGCCGGCGCGTCGACGAGCGCCGGGCTCGACCAGGTCTACGCGCGTGCCATGCCGGCGCCCCCCGCGCGGATCGGCGAGCGCGACCTCGTGCGGCTCTCGCAGCTCTACGCACAGCACGCGACCGTGACGAACGAGCGCGGCGAGCGTTACGAGACGCGCACCTGGTCCGAGACGGACGTCGCGCGCTGGCAGCTGCGCCAGCCGCGCGCGCGTGCCTGGTTCGCCGTGCCGGCGGCTCGCCTCGGCGAGCGCGTGCGCGAGCGCACGGTGGGGGAGATGATCGAGGCGGCCGAGCAGGCGGGCGGCCCCGTCCGGCGCGGCGAAGAGGATGTGGTCGTGGAGACCGTCGCGGGCGTGACCACCACGCTGGGAGGCCTCGCCATCGACGAGTCCGCCTGCGCGGCGCCTGGCCTGTTCGCCTGCGGCGCGGACGCGGGCGGCATCGCCACCGGTGGCTACGCGAGCGGCCTCGCGGCCGCGCTCGTGTTCGGCCGGATCGCGGCGCGCGCCGCGCTGGGGGAGGCGCCGGCGTGACGGAGGAGCCCGCGTGAGCGAGGAGCCGGGGGTGGAGACGCTCCCGCAACACCGCTTCGGCCGGAGCGAGCCGTTCACGGTCGGGCTCGAGGAGGAGCTCCTGCTCGTGCACCGCGAGACGCTCGCGCTCGCTCACGTGGCCGACCATCTGCTCGAGAGCATCGACCTGCCGCGCGAGCGCGTGGACCACGAGGCGTTCCTGGCCGAGCTGGAGGTGCGCTCCGAGCCCTCCGGCTCGGTGCACGGAGCGGTCGCCCAGCTGCTCGAGGGCCGCACCGCGGCGATCCAGGCGGGCGCGACGCTGATGGCGTCCGGACTCCACCCGAGCGCCGCGCTGTTCGACGTCGAGCTGGTCGAGACGGATCGCTACAAGCTGGTCGAGCGCCAGATGCGCGGCCTGATCAAGCGCACGCCGGAGTGCGCGCTGCACATACACGTCGGCGTGCCCAACCCTGAGGCGGCGGTGGCCGCCATGAACGGCCTGCGTGAGGTGCTGCCGCTGCTGCACGGGCTGGGCGCCAACTCGCCGTTCTGGTTCGGCCAGGACTCGGGCCTCGCCAGCTCGCGTTCGGCGGTCATCCGCGCGTATCCCGGACGCGGCATCCCGCCGGTGATGCGCTCGTGGGACGAGTACCTGGCGACGCTCCAGGCGGTGCGCGACGGCGGCGGCCCGACCGATCACACGATGGTCTGGTGGGACGCTCGGCCGCAGCCGCGGCTCGGGACCGTCGAGCTGCGCGAGGTGGACGTGCAGACCAGCCTCGACTCGGCCGGCGCCATCGCGGCGCTCACGCGCGCGGTGGTGCGCCGGGCCGTGGAGAGCCCGCCGACGGAGTTCGCGCCGGACCAGGCGCTCCACTGGTCGAGCTTCCGGGCCGCCCGCGACGGCCTGGACGCGGACGTCTACCACGACGGCGGCCCGGTTCCGCTGCGCGTGGCAGCGGGTCACGTGCTCGGCGCCCTGGACGGGGACGACCCGGAGCTCGAGTTGGTCGAGCGAATAGTCCGCGACGGCAACGGAGCGGACATGCAGCGCGCGATGTTCGATCGCGGCGGCATGCCCGGCTTGCTCCGTTACCTAGCGGAAGCCACTACGTGGCCGCTACGCGGCTGACGCCGCGGCGGCCGTAGCGGTGAGTGCTACGCGGCTTCGCGTAGCGCTGCGACTGTGTCGTCTTCGGCGAGCCGGCGCAGGGCGCGGTCCTCGAGCTGGCGAACTCGCTCGCTCGAGAGGCCGAGCCGGCGGCCGGTCTCACGCAGGGCCTGCGGCTGCTCGCGGTCGAGCCCGAAGCGCAACGTGATCACGTCGCGCTCGGCCTCGGGAAGCGTGTCCACGGCCTCCCGGAGGCGCTCGTCCTCGATGCCTGCCACAACCTCATCCTCGACCGACGGTCCGTCACCCGAGATCAGGTCGCCGAGGGCGGTGTCCCCGTCCTCGCCGACGCCCTGGTCCAGGCTTGTCGGGCCGCGGTCGGCGCGGCGGATGTCGGCCACCTCGTCGAGCGGCAGCTCGACGAACGCGGCGATCTCCTCCTCACTGGGCGAGCGACCCAGCTCGACGGCGAGCTTGCGCTCGGCGTCCTGGATCTTGCGCGCCCGCGCCACGATGTGGACCGGAAGGCGGACGGTGCGGCCCGAGTTGGCGAGTCCGCGGCCGATCGCCTGGCGAATCCAGAGCGTGCCGTAGGTGGAGAACTTGAAGCCCTTGCGCCAGTCGAACTTCTCGACCGCGCGGATCAGACCGAGCATGCCCTCCTGGATGAGATCACCCAGCGGCAGTCCCTGGCCCTGGTACTTACGCGCGACCGAGATCACCAGACGCAGGTTGGCGTTGATCATCCGCTCCTTGGCCGCAAGGTCGCCTCGCTCGATGCGCTTTGCGAGCTCGACCTCATCGGCGGCGGTGAGCAGCGGGTGCCGGCGCGCTTCGTTGAAGAAGAGCTGCAGGGAATCCTCCAGCTCAGCCGGAGCGGCCTGGCGCGTCTCCGGCGTTTCCGCCGGACGGATCAGCTGATCAGTGGTCGTCTTGACTCCTTCGATTTCGATAGTTCGAGACTTGTCAAAAAGTATAGACACCGGCGCAAGCCGTGTGTTACGCAAAACAGCGCACGTCCGGGTGCGAATCCGCCAACTGGGCGTAAACAGCCCAAACGCGGGCTAGAGGGGGATACCCGGAACGCCCACTACTAACTAAGGCGCGTCTGGGTAAGAGTCCAGTCATGCAGGTCAGCGCCCCCGGTCGCGACCAGCTTCGCCGCCTCGCCGAGCTGCGGGTCGATCGCCCGGTCATCCTCAGCCTCTATCTGAACCTAGACCCCTCGCAGTTCGCGACGCCGCCCGCACGCAAGACGTCGGTGCGGTCGCTCATCGACGAGGCCGACCGCCGCCTGCGCGACCGGCGCGGCCTCTCGCACGAGGACAAGGTCGGCCTGCGGGCGTCGCTCGACCGGGCCGCCGAGTTCCTCGAGAACGACCTCCCGACCGACGGCGCGCACGGGCTCGCCGTCTTCTCGAGCGAGCCGGCCGGGCTCTTCGAGGCCCTGAAGCTGCCGCGCAGCGTCCCGAACCGGGTCGCGATCGGGCACACGCCGCTGGTGGGGCCGCTCGCGAGGATCGCGCGCCGCGAGCGCTGGTGCGTCGCGCTCGTGAACCGCCGGGACGCCCGCATCTTCCGCGGCTCGCCCGACGGCCTCCGCGAGGTCGAGAAGATCCGCGACGAGGTCTTCGGCCAGCACGACCAGGGCGGCTGGTCCCAGGCTCGCTACCAGCGCGGAATCGAGAAGGAGAAGGACGACCACCTCAAGCACACCGGGGACGCGCTGATGCGCCACTTCAAGCAGCAGCCGTTCGAGCGGCTCATCCTCGGGGGGCCGCGCGAGGTGGTCAGCGACTTCGAGTCGAAGCTCCACCACTACCTGAGCGAGCGGCTCGCCGGCCGCGTCGAGGTGGACGTCGAGTCCTCGAACGCGGACCAGGTGCTCGATGCCGCGCGGCCACTGATCGACGAGCTCGAGCACCAGCGCGAGCGCGAGGCGCTCGAGCGGGTCGGAGAGCGCGGCGCCGCGGGACTGGAGAACGTGCTGCCGCCGCTGAACGAGCGCCGCGTGGAGCTGCTCATCCTCGACGAGCAGTTCGGCGGCGTGACGGGGGTGCAGTGCCTCGAGTGCGGCTGGCTCGGACTCGAGGGCGACCGCTGCCCGGCCGACGGCTCCGAGCTGATCCAGCTTGAGGACCTCACGGAGGCGATGATCGAGCTCGCGGTGCAGCAGTCGGCGGAGCTCCTCGCGGTGAGCCACGAGCGCGACGCCCTCGAGGAGCACGGCGGCGCGGCGGCCGTGCTCAGGTTCTAAGCGCGCCGGTCCGGGAACGGGTCGGGAAGAACCAATTCGACGATCTGAAAGGACCGCACATGCTGAGGAAGCTTCTGTTTGGCGCCGCTGCGGCCGGCGCGATCTCGTGGCTCGCGAAGAACCAGGACACGGCCAAGTCCTACGTGCAGCGCTACGCCGGCCAGCTGAAGGGCGCGGCGGGCAGCGTGACGCCCGGTGCCGGTCGGCCTCCGGCCGAGGAGCGCCTGAACGACCCGGCGCTGGCGCGCAAGGTGGAGAGCGAGGTCTTCCGCGACAAGCACATCCCCAAGGGCCACATCTCGGTGAACGCCGAGTACGGCGTGATCTACCTCCGTGGCGAGGTGCCGGACGAGAAGGTGCGGACGGACCTCACGGTGCGCGCTCGGGCCGTGGACGGCGTGCGTGCCGTCGAGAACCTCACGCACCTGCCGGGCGAGCAGGCGCCGACCAAGGACGAGACCCGGCACGGCGCGCATATCCCCCACTGAGCCGGTCGGCGCGGCCCGCCCCGCATAGTCTGGGGGAATGTCTGACGCCGCGATCGAGACGCAGGGACTGGTCAGGGAGTTCAAGAAGGGCCCGCGGGCGGTTGACGGGATCGACCTCCGCGTCGAGCCGGGAGAGGTGTACGGCTTCCTCGGCCCCAACGGGGCCGGGAAGTCGACCACCGTGCACATGCTTACCACGCTGCTGCCGCCGACGGACGGTCGGGCGTGGGTGGCCGGCCACGACATCGTCGAGGACGGCCCGGCGGTGCGCCGGACGATTGGCGCCGCGCTGCAGGACGCCGCGCTCGACCCGTTCCTGACCGGCCGGGAGCATCTGAAGCTCCAGACCGCGCTGCATGGCATGCGCGGCGCGGACGCGCGCGAGCGCTCCGACGCGCTGCTCGAGCGCGTCGGCCTCGTGCAGGCGGCTGACCGCCGCGTCGGGGGCTACTCGGGAGGCATGAAGAGAAGGCTCGACCTCGCGCTGGCGCTGGTCCACCGCCCGCGCATCCTGTTCCTCGACGAGCCCACCACGGGGCTCGACCCCCAGAGCCGCAGCGCGCTCTGGGAGGAGGTGCAGCGGCTCGCCAGCGACCGCGGCGTGACCGTCTTCCTCACCACCCAGTACCTGGAGGAGGCGGACGTGCTCGCCGACCGCGTGGGGATCATCGATCGCGGGCGGATCGTGGCGGAGGGCACGCCCGAGGCGCTCAAGGACGAGATCGGGAGGCCGAGTGTGGAGGCCATCCCGCAGGATCCGAACGAGCTTCCCCACATGAAGCAGGTGCTGTCCCGCTTCGGCGAGGCCGTGCCCGGATCGCCCAAGGGCGCGTCGGTGCGCCTCTCGGGCGGCGACAAGCAGCTCGCCGAGGTGGTGCGGGCGCTCGACGCCGAGCACATCGAGATCAAGGAGCTTCAGCTGCACGCGCCCACGCTCGACGACGTCTTCCTTGCGAAGACGGGGCGTTCGCTCGAGGGCGACGAGGCAGCCGCGGCGTGAACCAGGTCCTGCTGCTCGCACGACGCTCGGTCGTGCGGACGCTGAGGCAGCCGGCGATGGTCGTGCCGTCGCTCGTGTTCCCGCTGCTGCTCCTCTCGATCAACAGCAGCGGCCTCGAGACCACCACGCGCCTCGCGGGCTTCCCGACCGATTCCTACTTCCAGTTCGCGCTCGCGATCCCGTTCGTGCAGGGTGCGCTGTTCTCGGCGAACAGCGCGGGCACCAACGTCGCCAGCGACATCGAGAGTGGCTTCCTGAACCGGCTGTCGCTCACGCCGCTGCGGCGCATCTCGCTCATGCTCGGGCAGCTCACCGGCATCCTCGCGCTCGGGCTGATCCAGGCGCTGACTTTCCTGGTGGTGGGCCTCGTGTTCGGCGACGGGATCGAGGCCGGGCCCGGCGGTGTCGTCGTGCTCCTGCTCCTGTCGCTGACGATCTCGCTCGCGTTCGGCGCGATCGGCGCCTGGGTGGCGCTACGTTCCGGCAACGGCGAGGCGGTCCAGGGGGTGTTCCCGCTCTTCTTTGCGGCGCTGTTCATCTCGTCGATGGCGCTGCCGCGCAACCTGATCGAGACCGACTGGTTCCGGACGGTCGCGACCTGGAATCCCGTCTCCTACATGCTCGAGGGGATCCGCTCGCTCGTAATCGAGGGCTGGGACGGCGAGGCGCTCGCGCTCGGCTTCGGCTGTGCGGGAGGCGTCGCGCTGATCGCGCTGGTGGCGGCGGCCTCCGCGCTCCGCACGCGGATGGTGCGCACGTGAGTCGCGGCTCGTTCGTGTCGGTGGCGCGCGCCGTCGCCTGGCGCAACATCCACAACTGGTTCACGAACCCGGCGCTGATCGTGCCGAGCATCCTGTTTCCGATGTTCTTCTTCACAGCGTTCGCGGGCGGCCTGTCGCGCGTGGACTCGATCCCCGGCTTCGACTATGGGGCGGGCTACACCACCTTCGTGTACGGCTTCGTGCTGCTCCAGGCCTCCACGTTCGGCGGCATCTTCACGGCCTTCTCGGTGGCGCGCGACTTCGAGTCCGGGTTCGCGCGCCGGCTGATGCTGGGCGCCGTGAGCCACGGCGGGATCGTGGCCGGCTACTGGCTGTCGGCGATCGTGCGCGCGGCGACGACGGTCACGGTGATCACGACGATCGCGCTGCTCACGGGACTCGAGGTGCACGGCAACGGCGTCGACATCGTGGGCCTCTACACGCTCGCGCTCCTTATGAACACGTTCGCGATGCTGTTCGGCACGGGCGTCGCGATGCGGCTCCGCACGATGCAGGCCGGCCCGGCGATCCAGACGCCGGCGTTCCTGCTGCTCTTCCTCGCCCCGGTCTGGGTGCCGTTCGACCTGCTCACCGGATGGGTGAAGGCGGCGGCGTCGGTGAATCCGGTCACGCTCGTGCTGGAGGCGGGCCGCGGCTTCCTCGCGGGTGAGCCGGAGAAGATCCTGCCGGCGTTCGCCGTGGTGGCCCTGCTCGTGGCCGTCTCGCTGCTCTGGGCGCGCGGCGGCGTTCGCAGCGCAGAGCGGGCTGCGTAATACGCTTGGGGTATGGCTGACGAGGTTCACGAGGTTGTGGAAGGCGATGGCTATGCCGTCGCGAACGTCGACGCACTCTCGGAGGGACCAGGGTTCAGGAAGGTCCGCCGTGCGCTCGGGGTGACGGCCTTCGGGGTCAACGCGATCGAGATCCCGCCGGGCTTCGAGACCGGTCGCCATTTCCACGAACAGCAGGAGGAGCTCTACTTCGTGCACCGTGGCCGCATCGCGATCCGCCTGAACGACGACACCGAACACGTGCTTGGGCCGGGCGGCCTGGCCCGCGTGGACGCGGCAACGGTGCGCCAGATCAAGAACGTGGGCGACGAGCCCGCGCTGTACGTGATCGCCGGCGGCAAGGACGGCTACGTGGGTCGCGACGGCCAGCTCCCCGAGGGCGAGACCAGCCGCTTCGGCGCGGCCGGCAGCCCCGGCTAGTTGTACGGCAGCGTCGCGATAGGGGCGGCCGTGCTTGCCGGCTGCCCGGTCTTCCCAGCGGACAATCACTGGAACCTGCGCGTGGACAAGCTGCCCGTGCACCAGAACTCAGCGGCCATCGTCCGCTCGATCGGCGCCGGCGAGCACATGCATGCGGACTTCGGCTCCGGCCGCTACGAGGGCGCGCCGATCGGGATCCCGTACGTGACCGTGCCGCGCGGCCAGCGGCGCGTGCCGGTGAGCTTCGACTACGCCGACGAGTCTGACCGCGGCCGCTACCCGATCCCGAGACGCGTCCCGATCGAGGGCGGCAGGAATGGCGACGGCGACCGGCACGTGATCGTCGTGGACCGCTCACGCTGCAGGCTCTACGAGCTGTTCGACGCACATCCGCTCGCCGGCGGTGCGCGCTGGCACGCCGGCTCGGGCGCCACCTTCAACCTGCGCTCGAACCGCCTACGCCCGCGCGGCTGGACCTCCGCGGACGCCGCCGGCCTGCCGATCCTGGCGGGGCTGGCGCGCTACGGCGAGCTGCGGCGCGGGCACATAGACCACGCGCTCCGCTTCACCGCCTCGCGCACGCGCCGCGCCTTCGTCTACCCGGCGCGCCACTTCGCCTCGAGCCTGACCGACCCGGACCTGCCGGCGATGGGGGAGCGGCTGCGGCTCAAGCGCGGCTTCGACATCTCGCGCTTCCCGCGCCAGTCGCGGATCGTGCTGCGCGCGCTCAGGCGCTACGGGATGATCCTCGCCGACAACGGGTCGTCCTGGTACGTGAGCGGCGCTCCGAGCCGCGGCTGGGACAACGACGACCTGCACTCGCTCCACGGCGTGCCCGGCAGCGCCTTCGAGGTCGTCGACGCGTCCCGTTTGCGCCGTCCCTAGGCGGGTATCTCCCACGCCATGTGGGGAATGACGACAGTTGTCGGGGCCTTCGCCGTCGCGCTCGTGGTGATGTCCTTCGCGTTCATGGGCGGCGCCGTGGTGGTGGCCGTGCCGGTCGCGATCATCGCCGTCGCGGTGGCGGCCCTCCTGGACTTCAACCGCCGCCGCAAGACCGCGCAGAGCATCCACGCGCATCAGCAGGACGAGGACGTGGACTTCACCGAGCGCGACCGCCGCACGCTCGTCTCCGAGTAGGCTGGCCCGCATGCGGCCGGTCCGCGTCGGCTGTTCGGGCTGGCAGTACGACAGCTGGCGAGGGCGCCTCTATCCGGAGGGCCTGGCCAAGGGACGCTGGCTCGAGCGCTACTCGCAGGTCTTCGACACCGTCGAGGTCAACTCGACCTTCTACAGGCTGGCCTCGCCCGACGCCGTCGCGCGCTGGGTCGAGCAGACGCCGGACGACTTCGTGTTCGCCGCCAAGGCGAGCCGCTACATGACGCACATCAAGCGCCTTCAGAACCTCGCGGACGGAATCGGGCGCTACTACGAGGGCATCGAGCCGCTCGTCGAGTCGGGCAAGCTCGGCCCGATCGTCTGGCAGTTCCCCGCGAACTTCCAGCGGGACGACGACCGGCTCGGCCGAGCGCTGCCGCTGCTCCCGCCCGGACGCCACTGCTTCGAGTTCCGCCACGAGAGCTGGTTCACGGAGTCGGTCTACAAGCAGCTCCGCGCTCACGGAGCCGCGCTCGTGATCGCCGACCACCCGCGCTGGCCGTTCCAGGCACGCGAGCTCACCACCGACTGGACGCTCATCCGCCTCCACCACGGGCACCGCGGGCACCGCGGCAACTACTCGGAGACCGAGCTCCGCGAGTGGGCCGAGCAAATCCAGGCCTGGCGCCGGGAGGCCGAGGTGTTCGTCTACTTCAACAACGACTGGGAGGGCTTCGCCGTCGACAACGCGCTGCGGCTCAAGCGGCTGCTGCGGCCGTCTCGAGACGCGTCAGCGCGCGGCGAAGCAGCCGCGACACGTGCATCTGCGAGTAGCCGATCCGCTCGCCGATCTCCCGCTGCGTGAGGTCGTGCATGAAGCGCAGCTCCAGCACCTGGCGCTCCACCTCCGGAAGCGCGTGCCAGGTGCTGGCGATCGCCTCGCGGTCCTCGACCAGCTCGTAGGCCGACTCGTCCCGGCCGAGCGTCTCGATCAGGCTCGCCGACTCGTCGTCGCCCTTGGCGGTCGGTGCATCGAGCGACGCCGCCTCGTAGCTGGCGGCCGCCTCCTGCGCCTCGAGCACGTCCTCCACCGAGCAGCCGAGGTGCTCCGCCACCTCGCGCACCTTCGGCGAGCGGCCGAGCTCCTTCGAGAGGACCTCCGTCGCCCTGCTCGTGGCGAGCGCGCGCTCCTGCAGGTCGCGAGGCACGCGGAGCGACCAGCCCTTGTCGCGGAAGTGGCGCTTCAGCTCTCCGAGAATCGTCGGCGCGGCGTAGCTCGTGAACTTCGTGCCGCGCCCGGGCTCGAACCGGTCGATGGCCTTGATGAGGCCGAGGCTGGCGACCTGGAGCAGGTCGTCATAGGGCTCGTCCGTGTAGGTGTAGCGGAGCGCGAGGTCGCGGGCGAGCGGCAAGAAGCGAGCGCATAGCTCCTCGCGTGCCGCGAGGTCGCCCTCTTCGTGGTAGCGCACGAGCAGCTGGCGCTCGATGTCGCGGGTATCGGTGCCCCTGAGTGGTGTGCGGCGCTCGCCCAGGATGGGGCGAGGGGCCGCGAGGGTTGCGGCGGTCATCCTGTCGAACCTTCCCGTCGTCGTTGACGTTGAAGGTCCGCCTCGAGACCGTGACTACGATCTCGCTACGTCCCCCTCTTCCTACTTGGCGCCGATCTGGACCAGAGTTCCGGTCGACAACCACCTCCATTTTCTCCTTCCAGATGTCTAACTAAACCCATTCGAGGTCATGTCAACCCCTTTGGCGGCGGTTCGGTCGGGGGCGGCCGGGTACCCGTCTCGCATGGCACGAACAATCGAAGCGATCATGACCCGCGACCCGCGCACGGTCGACGCATCCGACAGCGTCCTTGACGCCGCACGCATCATGCGCGACGACGACATCGGCGACGTCGTCGTCCTCGACGGTGGCGCGGTCACGGGGATCATCACCGACCGCGACATCGTGGTGCGGGTGGTGGCTGAGGGCCGCGACCCAAGCTCCACGCCCGTGAGCGAAGCGTGTACGACCGGCATCGCGACGATCGAGCCGGACGCGAGCGTGGACGACGCGCTGCGCCTGATGCGCGAGAAGGACATCCGCCGTCTGCCGGTGGTGGAGGACGGCCGGCCGGTGGGCATCGTCTCGCTCGGAGACCTGGCGGTGGAACGCGAACCCGACTCGACGCTCGCCGACATCTCGGCCGCGGCGCCGGACCAATGAGCGAGGAACGGCGCGAGGACGGGAACCGCTCGCAGGACCCGGACCCTCACCACGCGCTGAACAACCCGGCGGACGACCCGGACCCGACCGAATGGCCGGACCCCTACGACAAGCGCCCCGACCCGCGCGACGAGGACCACCCGCCCACGGGCAGCACGAGCACAAGCGAGCCACCCCCGGAGCGCCACCCGCAGCCGGACTAAACCGCGCGACAGTCCTGGATAGGGGTCCGTATAGGACCCCCAGGCAGGATTGTCGCCTGGAGGGCCGGCGCGCGAGTGTTACTCCGCGGCTTCGTAGCTGCGGCGGCCCGTGCGTGTTACGAGGCCGCGCCGGCGGGCCTCCACGAGGGCCGCGCGTAGCCGGCCGGGGCCCCAGAACTTCGTTTCGAGCTCGCGGCGGATCTGGGGCGAGGGGAGCGGGCCCTTGTCCTTCAGGAGCTTCACGATCGCGTCGATCTCGCGGTCGAGGTCGGTGTCCTCGCGCGGGGTCGAGCTGACCATCGACGGGGCCCAGACGGAGCGGCGGCGGTTAGGCATGGGATGCCTCCTCGGCTGAGAGCGGTTCGGCCACCTTCTCGAGCGTCTCCTGCTCCGCGTCGACGCCGAGGAAGATCTCGACGATCGCGGCGATCGCCATCAGCGCCGCGGCCACCAGGTAGCCGATGAAGAGCTGGTCTCTGTCGCCGGACTCGATCATCTTGCCGAACAGGCCCGGGCCCACGGCCCCGCCGATGCCCGTGGAGATCGCGAAGAAGAAGGCGATCGCCATCGCACGGATCTCGATCGGGAACGTCTCGCTGATCGTCAGGTAGCCGGCCGAGGCGGCGGCGGACGCGAAGAAGAAGGTGGCGCACAGGATCGCGACGAAGATGCCGACCGACACCGAGTCGTTCTTGAACAGGATCCCTGCTGCGACCAGGCCCACGGCCGAGATGAAGTAGGTGGCGGAAATCATCGGCCGCCTGCCGATCGTGTCGAAGAAGCGGCCGAGCAGCAGCGCACCCAGGAAGTTCGCGATCGCGAACGGCACGAGGTAGAGCGGAGCCGTCTCGGAGGACACCTTGTAGAAGGTCGCCAGGCCGGCCGTGAACGTGAAGACGGTGGCGTTGTAGATGAAGGCCTGAGTCGACATGAGCGTGAAGCCGAGGATCGAGCGCCGCGGGTAGCGGCTGAACATCGTCCGCGCTATCTCGCCGAAGCCGATGCTCTTGCGCGGATGGAGCTCGAGCTCCTCCGTCGCCTCGGGAAGCTCGCGTCCGGTCGAGCTCTTCACGTGCTCCTCGATCTCGGCGACGATTCGTTCGGCCTCGTCGTTCCGGCCGTGCAGCGCGAGCCAGCGCGGGCTCTCCGGCACGTTGCGGCGGACGAGCAGGATGCCGAAGGCCAGCACGGCGCCGAGCGCGAACGTGAGCCGCCAGCCGAGGTCGGCGTCGAGGAAATCGGGGTTCAACAGGAGCGGCGTGACGGCGGCGCCGAATGCCGCGCCGAGCCAGTAGCTGCCGTTGACCGCGAGGTCCACCCAGCCGCGCACGCGGGCGGGGATCAGCTCGTCGATCGCGGAGTTGATCGCCGCGTACTCGCCGCCGATGCCGAAGCCCGTGAAGAAGCGGCAGACCGCGAAGAACGCGAAGCTGCTCGCGAACGCCGTCGCCACCGTCGCCAGCAGGTAGACGCCGAGCGTGATCAGGAACAGCTTCTTGCGACCGAAGCGATCGGTGAGGTAGCCCCAGAAGAGCGCGCCGCTCGCAGCGCCGAGCACGTAGATCGTGCCCGCGAGGCCGAGCTGGCCGTTGCTGATCCCGAGCGCGTCCTTCTCGGTGAGGCGCGCCCCGATCGCTCCGACGATCGTGACCTCGAGCCCGTCGAGGATCCATACGGTGCCCAGGCCGAGGACGACCAGCCAGTGCCACGAGCTCCACGGGAGCCGGTCCATCCGGGCGGGAATTCGCGTCCGGATCGTGTCCATGCGCGCGCCCTTACCCCGACTCTCAGCCTTCGACACCAGTGGCCGTGTGCGGCGCGCCGACCGGCTTCGATTCGGGTGAGCCGCGCTGGCGGAGGTAGACCGCGAGGATCGCCATCGAGCCCACCGCGAGGAACTCGGACTGCCAGTTCTGGAGCGTCTTCTCCCAGAAATCGGCCTTGCCCAGGTAGTGGCTCCAGCTCACCGGATCCATCTGGTGGTCGAGCCGCTCGCTGTTGTACTGGACCACCCCGGTCACCGATTGCGCGAACCACGTGCCGATCCAGAACGTCGTCATCACGATCAGCAGCGAGTTCTCGTAGATCCTGCGTCTGATCCCACCTACCTTCGCCCAGGCCGGGGAGTTCCGCTGCGCGTACGGGCCCACCTTCTGCGACTGGTCGGACTCGAGCCCCGCCTTGGCCAGCTCCTTCGACTCCGGCGAGCCGCGCTGGAGCAGCCATACCGTGAGGAGGATGAAGAGGGTGAACTGGAGGTACTCGGACTGCCAGTTCTCCATCACGGCGGTGCCGAACTCCGAGGAGACGAGGTAGCGCGACATGGAAATCGCCGCATCCCCGTGACGCAGCTGCTCCTCGTTGAAGTCGGCGTGACCGGCCACCGCCTGACCCCCGAGAGCGGCAAGGAACAGGACCAAAAACACGATCGAGAGGCTGTTGTCCTTCAGGAAGCGGCGCATCAGTTATGCATGAGTCCGATCGCGGAGTAGAACGTGATGCCCACGACGACCAGGACGATGTAGACGACGAACATCGTTCGCATGTCAGCCCTCCAGCTCGCAGTCGTATGGCTGGTCCGGCGCCGTGGGCTTGCAGCCCGCGGCCGAGATCTTCCAGCCGTCTGGTCCCTCGTCCAGGAAGTCCGCGCCGCCCTCGGCCAGGGCCGTGTATGCGCTCCGCATCTCGACCCGGCGCACCGCGACCGTGCCGCCCTTCGGCAGCTCCAGCTCCAGGATTGCCTCCTCGCAGGGCTTCTTCTCCTGCTGCGCGAGCTTGGATGCTGTCTCCGTGTTCAGCTCGTCGCACGCCGCCTGGCCGTCTTCCGCCTCCAGCGCGGCGTGGAAGCGCTCCGTGACCGCGGCCGCATCATCCGCGCGATCGCCGCTGCCGCACCCGGCGGCGACCAGCGCCAGCAGACACACGGACAGGCGGAAGCGGGCTCCCACGACAGTCGTCTCATGCCCCGGTGTGCGGCCGGGGCAAACCGGGTAGCGTCGCCGCGGTGCTGCGATCGCTGTGGCTAGAGGGCAGGGACTCCCGCGTGCGGCCGCCGCTCGACCGGGACATCGAGGTCGACGTGGCGGTGGTCGGGGCGGGCATCGTGGGCCTGACGACCGCGCTGCTGCTCGAGCGCGAGGGCCTGAACGTCGCGGTGCTCGAGATGCGCCACGTCGCCGCCGGCGCCACCGGCTACACGACCGCGAAGCTCAGCTCGCTGCACGGGCTCACCTACACGCAGCTCGAGCGGAACCTGGGTCGCGACAGAGCGCGCGTCTACGGTCAGGCCAACGAGGCCGGCATCGCGCGCGTATTCGAGCTGGCCGCCGAGCTCGGGATCGACTGCGACCTGCGGCGCAAGCCGAACTACACCTACGCCGAGGACCACGCGGACCTCGGGGACGTGCGCGCCGAGGCGGCGCTCGCCCGCGAGCTGGGCCTCCCGGCCTCGTTCGTCGAAGAGCTCGACCTCCCGTTCCCCGTGGCCGGCGCGGTGCGCTTCGACGAGCAGGGCGAGTTTCACCCGGTGAAGTACCTGGACGGCCTGGCGGCGGCCCTGCGCGGTCCCCTGCACGAGGGCACGCGCGTCACGGGCATCGAGTCGGGCAGGCTGAACACGGCGGGCGGCGCGCGTGTGCACGCGGGCCACACCGTGATCGCCACGCACCTCTCGTTCCTCGACCGCGGGCTCTACTTCGCGCGCTGCCACCCGGAGCGCTCGTACGTGGTGGCCGCGCGGACGACGACCGCGCCGGCCGGCATGTACCTCTCCACGGAGTCCCCGGCGCACTCGATCCGGGCGCACGGCGACTGGCTGCTCGTGGGCGGGGAGAGCCACAAGACCGGCCAGGCGGAGGCCGGAGAGCGCTACGAGCGCCTGGCCGCCTGGGCGCGCGAGCGCTTCGGGATCGAGCCGGAGCTGCGCTGGGCGACCCAGGACCAGATGCCCGTCGACGGCGTGCCGTACGTGGGCCGCCACGACCCGCTGTCCTCGAACCTGTGGGTGGCCACCGGCTTCAAGAAGTGGGGGCTCGCGATGGGCACCGCCGCGGCGGAGCTGCTCACGGCGCAGATCACGGGCAGGGAGCACGCCTGGGCGGAGCTCTTCGACCCGAACCGGATCCGCCCGCGCGCGAGCGCGCCGACGTTCGCCAAGGAGAACGCGAACGTGGCCTACCACTTCCTCGCGGACCGGGTGCTGAAGCGCGGGGCGCCGCGCTGCACCCACCTCGGCTGCCTGCTCGACTGGAACGCCGCCGAGGCGACCTGGGACTGTCCCTGTCACGGCTCGCGCTTCGCGGCGAGCGGTGAGGTGATCGAGGGACCTGCCGTCCGCCCGCTTCGCGACGTGCCCTAGGGATCCGCGAGGCCGCGGCGGTCGCTCGCGATCTCGAGGACCACCTCGGCGTCCCCATCGATGCGCGCGTCCGCGAGCACCACGTGGCTGCCGGCGCGCTCGAAGCGAAGATCGATGCGCGTGTCGCCGAGCTCGAGTCCGGTGACGTCCACCTTGTCGAGCCACCGCGGGAGCGACGGCCGGACGATCCGGAGCCGTCTGTTCAGCGCATCGGGGCTCAGCCCCAGGCCCCACTTCAGGAGGAACGGAATCGAGCCCGCCGCCCAGGCCTGCGGCTGGCACGCCACCGGGTAGGGGACCGGCTCGTCGAACTCCTCGCGGGCGAAGCCGGCGAACAGCTCGGGCAGCCGGTAGTCGCCGAAGCGCGACGCGGCCTCCAGCAGGCCCTCGAAGATCAGCGTGAAGTCCTCGTCGAAGCCGTAGCGGCGGAGGCCGAACGCGATCAGGGAGCTGTCGTGCGGCCACACCGAGCCGGTGTGGTAGCCGACCGGGTTGTAGGCGGGATGGGTCGAGGCCAGCGTGCGCACGCCCCAGCCCGTGAACATGTCGTCGCTCATCAGCGTGTCGCGGATCGCGCCTGCGCGCTCGACGCTGACCGCGCCGGCCCAGAGCAGGTGTCCCTGGTTCGACGTCAGTCCGGAGCCGGGCCGCTTGTCGCGATCCAGCCCGATCGCGTAGCAGCCCGAGTCGGGCAGCCAGAAGCGCTCGAGCTCCGCCTCGAGCGCCGTGGCCTCGTCGCGCAGCCGCTCCGCGCGTGCGCCCTCGCCGTCGAGCTCGAACATGCGCGCCATCAGCCGCTTCGCCCGGATCACGTAGCCCTGGACCTCCACGAGCGCGACCGGTGTGGCGAGCGGCTCGCCCAGCTCGTCCGGGATCCCGTCGACCGAGTCCTTCCAGCCCTGCGTCTCGAGCCCCTGCGGCGCGCGGCGCTTGTACTCGATCAGCCCGTCGCCGTCCAGGTCGCCGTAGCGGTCGATCCACTCGAGCGCCGCCTCGGCGGGCCCGCGAAGCTCGCGGAACAGATCGAGGTTGCCGGACCAGTCCGCGTGCCGGCACAGGAGGCAGAGGAACAGCGGCGTCGCGTCGACGCTCCCGTAGTAGCGCGCGAAGGGTGTCTCCCCGAGCGTGGCCGGCTCGCCCACACGCAACTCGTGGATGACCTTGCCCGGCTCCTCGTCGTGCGCGTCGTCGTAGCGCTGGCCGAGCCGCCCGGCGAGCAGCCGCACCGTTCCCTCGGCGATCCCCGGTACGAACGAGAGCGTCTGGAACGCCGTGATGAGGCTGTCGCGCCCGAACAGCGTCGCGAACCAGGGCACGCCCGCGGCGTAGTACGACTGGCCGTCCAGCTCCGAGTGGAGCAGCCGGAGGTCGTCGAGCGAGCGCTCGAGGATGCGATTGAAGAGCTGCTGGTCGGAGCTGACCTTCGTGCCGTCCTCGTAGTCGTTGGGCGGGACGATCGGCGCGAGCTCGCCGTTCCGCTCGGACACCTCGAAATCCAGCACGACGTCGATCGCGCCACGCGCCTCCAGCTCGAGGTCGAAGGTCAGCGAGCCGTCGCCCGTGGTCCGCGGCGCCGGCGTGGCTCGCAGCCTGGTCGTCCGCCGCACGCCGTCGCGGCCGACCGTGGTGAAGCCATCCGGACCCGCCTCCGGCGCCGGCCGCTCGTGGCCGGGCACGATGCCGCGCAGCTCGAGCATGGGGAGGAAGTCCGCGCCGAGGCGCAGCTCGAGCGGCAGGCTGACCGGGGCGCGGTGATAGCTCTGGACGGCGATCCGCTGCCGCAGCGCTCCCGCGGCCTCGACCCTGCGCTCCACCCGGACGCGCAGGCTCTCCGCCGGGAGCGACCTGCCGTCGCCGAGATCCAGGTCCGGGTTGGTCAGCTCGTGTACTGCCACCGTGCCCTCGGCGTCCGTCGAGGTGAGGAGGCGCGGCAGCTCCCCGCCGATCAGGAGCTCATGCGCGCATAGGAAGCGGCAGTCCCGGAACCAGAGACCAAGTGGATGCGGCACGCCGGCCGGGAGCCGGCCATCTCGCAGAGTGACCATGAAGAGGTTCCCGTCCTTGATGACGAGGGTCTCCGCGAGGTTTGGAATGGAGCCGAGAGGGCTGCTCATGAGGATCAGGACATGAAGGTCGCGATGCTTGCGCCGCCTTGGATCCCTATACCCCCACCAGGCTACGGAGGAATCGAGCAGGTGATCGCCCTCCTGGCGGCGGAGCTGATCAGGCGCGGCAACGAGGTGACGTCTACGGAGCGCTCTCACCCAAACGTTGACCCGCTTCTCAAAGGTGGGTAGGCTGATCGGCCTATGGCGTACCTCAACTGTCCGAGCTGCCGGCTGACCGTCTACAGCCCGGCGCCCGGGTTGAGCAGCGAGGAGTGCCCACGCTGCCGTGCCAAGCTCGGAAAGGTGAGCAGGCTGTTCCGCTCCTCGCTTCCCGCGCGCCTCGCCGAGGCCCGCAAGCAGGACTTGTCAGAATCCTCCCCCGATGGAGCCCATACATTCCCCTGAGATCGGGACGCGGGCCGGCGAGCAGCTGGCCGCGGTCACGAACGGAATCGTGAAGCTGTTCCGCGACTACTACGGTCGCGGGCCGACGAAGGCGAAGAGCTACCTGCTAGACGACCGGATCGTGGTGTGCGTGCTCGAGGACACGATGACCACCGTCGAGCGCACGCTGGCCGAGTCCGGGCACGGCCACAAGGTGCGCGAGGTGCGGCTCACCTTCCAGGAGGCGATGGCGGAGCAGTTCAAGGGCACCGTCTCCGAGTGCATGGGCCGCGAGGTGCTCGCCTACCACAGCCAGCTGACGCTCGACCCGGACATGGGGTTCGAGTTCTTCGTGCTCGACGACGCGGCCCTGTAGGCGATCTGTAGGAAGTCCGAGATCGCCATCGCCGAGAGCACCGATGCGCTGAAGCGCGTCGTGCGCGGTGCGAACAGGAGACCGATATGGAAGCCGCCGGACGCCCACAGGCCGAGGCAGTACGGGCACGTGAGCAGCTCGCCGATCGCGCGCTGGAGCCCCGTGCCGCGCGCGTGCTCCTCGAGCTCGGCCGGGCCGCCACGGCCCTCGAGCTCCGTGAACGGCGCGCGCACGAAAGCCGTGACCTTCTTCTTCGCGACTAGGCGGCTGAGCTTGTAGCTCGCGGTGCCGATCAGCGCGAGGTCGCTCGGGTCCACGCGTTCCGGCAGGTCGCGACCGGACCGCTTCGCGGCCACAACCGCGCCAGCCATGGCGCCGTGGAAGACGGCCGCGAACGTCGCGTAGGCCGCGAGCGGCGGGCGCTCGTCGGGCTCGGCGTAGCCCGCGAGCGGGCCGTCGGCCTGGCCCTCGCGCTCCGTCTCGACGCTCATCCCGACAGGCCGGGCTCTGTTTGCTGGGCGGGCGGGTCGTCCATCTTGCGCGTGTCACGCGGCTCGGCGAACGGCTCTTTGTCCGGCGGTCGCATGCCCTCCTGGATGGCGCGTCCTCGCTCGAGCTCGGCGTTGAACTCGGCGCCCAGCAGGATCACGATGTTCGAGATCCACAACCAGACAAGGAACACCACCACGCCGCCGAGGGCGCCGTAGGTCTTGTTGTAAGAGCCGAAGCTCGCCACGTAGAACGCGAACGCGCCGGAGGCGATCAGCCAGCCGATCACGGCCACGACGCCGCCGGGGGAGACCCAGCGGAAGCTGGGCTGCTTCACGTTGGGAGCGGCCCAGTAGAGCAGCGCGAACATGAAGCTCACGACGAGCAGCAGCACCGGCCACTTGGCGATGTTCCAGACCGTCACCGCGGTGTCGCCAAGGCCAATCAGGTCGCCGGCCCGCTCGGCGAGACCGCCGGTGAGCACCACCGCGATCGTGGAGATGGCGAGTAGAAGCAGCAGGACGATCGTGAGGCCCACGCGGACGGGCAGCGTCTTCCAGATCGGCCTGCCCTCCGGCATGTCGTAGATCGCGTTCGACGCGCGCATGAACGCGGCCACGTAGCCGGAGGCCGACCAGAGCGCTCCGAGCAGGCCCACCACGAACAGCACGCCCGCGGCGCCCTGGCTGCCCTGCAGGTTCTCGATCGCGCTCGTGAAGATCTCCTTGGCCGGGCCCGGAGCGACCGTGCCGAGGTTGTCGATCAGGGGCTGCGTGGCCGATTCGCCCACGAGGCCGAGGATCGAAACGAGCACGATCAGGGCCGGGAAGATGGCCAGCACCGCGTAGTAGGTGAGCGCCGCGGCCCAGTCCGTGAGGTTGTCCTCCCTGAACTCCCTGACCGTGCGCTTGAGGGCGGCCCACCAGCCGCGCGTGCCGAGATCCGCGGGTGTGCTCACTCAGGCCGCCTCTGAGAGGCCCGCCACCTCGCGCGTCGACGCGAGCCGCGCGAGCGCTTTGTGCTCGATGCGGCGGACTCGCTCGGGGGAGAGACCGAGGCGCTTGCCGGCCTCGCGCAGCGGCGTCGGCTCGTCGCCGTTGATGCCGTAGCGCAGCTTGATCACCTGCTGCTCCTGCTCGGACAGGTTCTCGAGCGCCCTGTGCACCGCCTCCTGGCGCAGGCCGATCTCGACCTCCTCGACGGGCTCGGGCGCGTCGCTGGCGAGCAGGTCGCCCAGCTGGGTGTCGCCCTCGTCACCGACCGGCCGGTCCAGGCTCGTGACGATGCGCGTGTACTCGCGCGTCTCGTTGAGCTCCTTCATGGAGATGTCCGCGGCCCTCGCGAGCTCCTCGTCCGTGGGAGCGCGCTCGAGCTGTAGCGACAGCTCGCGCTCGGCGCGCGCGATCTTGCGCTCGCGCTGCCCGATGTGCACCGGAAGGCGGATCGTCCGGCCCTGGTTCGCCAGGCCGCGCTGGATCGCCTGGCGGATCCAGAAGGTCGCGTAGGTCGAGAACTTGTAGCCCCTGCGCCAGTCGAACTTCTCGGAGGCACGGATCAGGCCGAGGATGCCCTCCTGGATCAGGTCGAGCAGCGACAGCTCGTGGCCCTGGTACTTCTTGGCGAGCGAGACGACCAGTCGCAGGTTCGAGTTGATCATCCGCTCCTTGGCGTCGAGGTCGCCCTGCTCGATTCGCTTGGCCAGCTCCACCTCGTCGGCCGCGGTGAGCAGCGGGTGGCGGCGCACGTCGCGGAGGAACAGCTGGAGCGTGTCGCCCGTGACGATCGAGAGGTCGTCGAGCGAGTAGGTCGGACCCGGCTCGGCCTCCTCGCGGCCGCAGTCGTCGGTCACGTCGATGCCGCGCGCCTCGAGCCGGTCGGCGACCGCGGTCGCCTCGTCGTCCGGAAGCTGCTGCACGAGCTCGGCGAGCTCGGAGAGGTTGATGCAGCCGCGCTCCTCCGCCCGCTCCACGAGCGTGTCGATCGGGGAGCTCGTCATGGCCTCAGCACCCGGACCTCCGCGCCGCGCAGGGCGTGGGCGTCAGCCGGCACGATCCCGAGCTCGTCGCACAGCACGAAGAACGCGGCCGCGTAGGGGCGGCCGCCCGTGCGCGCGCGCAGCGACGGCCAGTCGATCTGCTCGCGCACCGCGCGCGCGATGCGAAGGACCGACGTGTAGTCGAGCTGATGCTCGTGCAGGGCCATCAGCTTGGTGGCGAGCACGTCCTCTATCGCCATCACCGGGATCGTGATGCCGACCACGTGGAGCAGGTCGCCGCGCTCGATCACCTCGTCTGTCACCTCTAGGCCGCGCGGCGCGAAGATCAGATCGATCAGGACGTCGCCGTCCCACGCCTTGTGGAGCCACTCCTCCGGCGGCTTCTCCACGCGCATGCCGGCCGCCGCGAGCGTCCCGAGGGCACGGTCGGCGTCCTCCGGCTTGATGATGAAGTCGAGATCGTGGTGCGTGTCGGGCCCTCCTCGGGCCCAGACGGCGAGGCTGCCGCCGAGCAGGAAGGGGATACCGGCCTCGCGGAGCGCGGCGACCGCCTTCTTCAGCGAAGCCTCGAACATGCAGTTCGTGTACCCCCGCACGGGCAGGGGTACACAGGGCTCGTGAAGGTGCCAACCAGCGTTCTGGCGGCGAATCTGCGCGGGGACGCCCGTGTCCGAATCGCGGCCGCGGGCGATGTGCACTGCGCTCCCGAGAACCGCGACGCCGTGATGACGGCGTTCGACGCCATCGACGGGCAGGCCGACGTGGTCCTGCTCGCGGGCGATCTAACGACGCACGGAGAACCCGAGCAGGCAGAGATCCTCGCCGAGGCCTGCCGCGGCATGGAGACGCCCGTGGTGGCCGTGCTCGGCAACCACGACCTGCACGCCGACCGCGCGGACGAGCTGAGGGCGGTGCTCACGGACGCGGGCATCGAGGTGCTCGAGCGCTCGCACACCACGCTCGGCGGATGCGGCGTCGGGATCGCCGGGACGAAGGGGTTCGTCGGCGGGTTCAGGGGTTTGGGGCTGCCGGACTTCGGCGAGCCGTCGCTGCGGAGGATCTACGCGGAGACGACGGAGGAGGTGGAGGCGCTGTCGGCAGGGCTGCACGAGATAGCGCTCTGCCCGTTCCGGATCGCGCTCTTGCACTACGCGCCGGTGGCGGGCACGCTCAGCGGGGAGCCGCCGGAGATCTGGACCTTCCTCGGCAGCGACAGGCTCGCCGCGCCGATCCTGGAGCACCGCCCCGACCTCGTGCTGCACGGCCACGCGCACGCCGGCCGTCTCCACGCGGACCTCGACGGGGTGCCCGTCTACAACGTCTCAGTGCCCGTAATGGGCCAGGACTTCTGGGTCTTCGAGCTCAGGGGCGCGACGCAGGCCGCGACGGCGATTCACTAGGGCCGCCGAGACGCCGTCGATCCCGGCCCAGGCGGCGAAGCAGAGCCCGCCGAGCGTGCCCGTGACCGTGAGCAGCACGCCGGCCGCCGCGGCCGCCGCGACGCCCTGGCTGCCGAGGATCAGCACCGCCGCCGCGGCGCCGACCGCCGGCCCGACGGGCAGCTGCCCCAAGGTCACGACCGCGATCAGCACCGCCGTCGCGTCCAGGATCGAGGCGTCGACGCCCACGGCGTGGAGGAGCAGCCAGTTGCGGAAGATCTGCGCGAACACCGCCACGAGGACGAAGCCCACGACGCGGCTGCCCCCGCCCAGCGTGCGCAGCACGGCGAGGCCGCGCCAGAGCTCGCGGCCCTTGCGCAGAGCGAGCTGCCGGAGACCGGCGCTCAGCGCGCCGATCGCGGCCAGGCAGACGAGCGGCAGCCACCACGGCAGCCCGAGCGGACCGACGAGCGTGAACGACGCGAAGGCGGCCAGCATCGCCTCGATCGCCAGGATCGGGAACTCGGCGGCCACGAGCGTCGGCACCTGGGGGCACGACTCGGCCTTCGAGCGGCGCAGGGCCGCGATGCGGGCGGCCACGCCGAGGTGGCTGTTCACGACCCCGCCGAGCACCTGCATGCTGGACGCCCGGTAGAGCACGCGGCGGTCGATGGCCCCGCCGGCGGCCTCGATGGTGAGGTGCCAGGCCTCGCTGCGAGACACCAGCGCGACGACCTGGAGCAGGGCGGTCACGGCGATCACCCAGGCGGTCGCGCTGGAGAGCGCCGCCGTGAACTCGTCCCGCCGCCCCGCGAGCAGCCAGACCAGCAGCGCCGCGGTCAGCAGCGACCCCGCGACCGTCAGCGTGGTGCGATGCCGCCGGCCGAGGCCCACCAGTCGCCGCATCAGGGGCGATCCGTCAGTTGCCGCGGCGCTTCATCAAATGCGCGTCACGGGCGGCGGCACTGGCGCGCCGCGCGTCGTCGCGCACCTTCTCGTACGCCTCGCGCTCCTGCTTACCGGCCTTTTGAGCGGCGACGTTCTTGGAGGCCACCGCATCGGTGGCTTCCTTCCACGCGCGCTCGCCGCGGGCCTCCGACGACTTGAAGTCACTCCCGTCGTCACGACCTGCCATGCAACACCATCCTCGCGGCTCCCAGGGGTAACTCTAAGCCAACCGGGGGGCGCAGGGAGCGCAACACCCGACGGTGGAGACTGCAGGACAAGCGTACTAGTCAGTTCCCCGGCGGACCGTCACTACTTGCGCGGGATTCACTCCGATCCGCTCGCCGCCTGGCTCCTCGCCGAGCCAGGCGAGCGTGCCCGCGCTGCTCCGGGTTGCGTTCTCGAGCGCCTTCGCGACGTCCTCGAGGGCGCCGGTTACTTCGAGCGCCTCCCCGGTGGCGAGCAGAAGCTTCGTCGTCGCCACGGGGGTTGTCGCCTCGCTCTAGATGGGCCGTACGTTGACGGCCTTGGGGCCCTTGTCGCCGGCCTCGGCGTCGTACTCGACCTTCGCGCCCTCGGCCAGCGACTTGAAGCCGTCGCCGGCGATGCCCGTGTGATGAACGAAGAGATCAGCGCCAACCTCGTCGGGTGAGACGAAGCCGAAGCCCTTCTCGTCGCTGAACCACTTCACGGTGCCTGTTGCCATTTCCTTCTCTCCTCTAAATGCGTGTACGCCTCACACCCTAGGCCATTCGACCAGATTCGGTGCGTTCGCCCCTCAGGCGAGCATGGAGTCGACCTGCCGCCGCGCCCGGGAGATGCCCCGGGCATACGAGGAGACGTCCTCCCACGGGTCGCCCTTCGCGGCGAGCCGCCTCAGGACGTTCCTCGTCGTCCAGCGGTCGGGCCGCAGCTTCGAGTCCGAGAGCTCGTCCCAGTCGATCGGAGTCGCGACCGGCGCGCCGGGGCGCGGGCGCACGGCGTAGGGAGGCACGGCGGTCTGCGCGTAGCCGTTGCGGGCCGTGTCCACGAGGATCCGGCCGCCGCGCTCGGCCTTGCGGAACTCGGTCGTGAGCTCGTCGGGGTGCCGTGCCGCGAGCACGCGGCCGATGTCGCGGGCGAGCGCCCGGACGTCGTCATAGCTCGCGCGACGGCGCAGCGGGGTCCACACGTGGATGCCCTTCGAGCCGGTCACCTGTGCGAACGGCGTGAAGCCGAGCTCGCCAAGGAGCTCCCCGGAGTTGCGCGCGGCGCGGCGGACGGCGGCGAAGTCGCCTCCGGGAGGGGGGTCGAGGTCGATCACCATCCGGTCGGGCTGCCAGAGGCGGTCGGCGCGCGAGATCCACACGTGCGGAGTGATCGTGTTCTGGCCCACCAGGTAGACGAGCGTGGCCGCGTCGCAGACGATCACGTGCTTGACCGTTCCCTTTGCCTTCGGCACCTCCACGCGGCGGATCCAGGGCGGGAAGTAGTCCGGGATGTCCTTGTGGAAGAAGCCCTTGCCGTCGATCCCGTCGGGGAAGCGCTGCATGCTCACCGGGCGACCCGAGAGGTGCGGAAGCATCCACTCGGCGACGCGCGCGTAGTAGCTCGCGAGGTCCGCCTTCGTGATCCCGTCGTCCGGGAAGAGGACCTTGTCTGGATGGGTGATCTCGACGGTCGTCACGACGGCAGCTCGCGCACGACCTCGGTCGCGGGCTTGTCCTCGCGCAGGCCGATGTAGCGCGGGTGGCGCAGGCGCCGGTCGCGCGTCCACTCGGCGAAGCCGACCTGCGCCACCAGGTCCGGGCGCACCCAGCGCGCGCTCGGCGGGACCGGGTTGAACGGCTCGAACGGCGACTCGGGCTGCTCCCGCTCGCGCAGCTTCGCCCCGAGCGAGCGCAGCGTGGCCTGGTCGAAGCCCGTGCCGACCTTGCCCGCGTAGCGCAGCGCGTCGTCCTCGTTGTAGCCCACCAGCAGGGCGCCGAACTCGGTGCGCGAGCCCTTCGGCGCGGTGAAGCCGCCGATCACGAGCTCCTGCTCCGCGTGGCACTTCAGCTTGAGCCAGTCGCGTGAGCGGCCGCCGCGGTAGGGGCTGTCCGCGCGCTTGGCGATCACGCCCTCGAGCCCCTTCTCGCATGCCTCGCGGTAGAGCTCCTCGCCGTGCTCGCCGTTTCGGTGCGGGTTGAAGCGGATCGGACCGTCGAACTCGAGCGCACCGCGGAGGCGCGCCTTGCGCTTGCGCAGCGGAAGCGGGCGCAGGTCCTCGCCCTCGTGGCGGGGCAGGTCGAAGACGTAGAGGAAGACCGGCACGCGCTCGCGAGCGCGCTGCTGGAGCCGCGCGAAGCTGGTCACGCCGCCCTCGAAGGCGACGATCTCGCCGTCGGCGATGAAGTCGCGCGAGGGCTCGCGCTCGAGGGCTTGGACGAGCTCGGGGAACTGGTCGTTCATGCGCCGCGCGGTGCGCGACATCAGGCTCACGCCGTCCTTGTCGCGGATCGCTATGCAGCGGATGCCGTCGAGCTTGCGCTCGAAGATCCAGTCCGGGTCGGAAAACGGCGTCTCGGCGAGGACGGCCTTCATCGGCTCGATCACGAGCCGAGCTCCTCGATCGTCCTGCCACTCTTGACCGACTCGGGCCGCTCGGCGACCGGGTCGCCGCTGTCGGCCTCCTCGTCGCGCCGCTTCACGAGCAGCCAGCGGCGCCCGTCGATCCGTCGGAGCGACCAGCCGCCGCGCAGCTTCTCGCCATCGAGCCAGAACGAGGCGTGGCCCGCGTCGAGTGCCTCCTCCATCGGCTCCTCGCGCAGGTTCCGGTAGCTGCCGCGGTCCCAGACGATCACGGGGCCGGCGCCGTAGCTGTCGTCGGGAATGACGCCCTCGAACTCACCCCACGAGAGCGCGTGGTCGTCCACCTCCATGGCCAGACGCTTGTCGCGCGGGTCGAGCGACGGGCCCTTCGGCACGGCCCACGAGCGATATTTGCCCGCGACCTCGAGCCTGAAGTCGTAGTGCATGCTGCTCGCGTCGTGCTGCTGGATCACGAAGCGGGGCACTCAGCTCTCGCTTCCGCGATGGAGCGGCTCGATCGTCAGCGGGCCCTCGTGGCGGGTCTCCACCTGGAGCGTCGAATGGGCCACGCCGAAGCGCGCGCTCAGGAGCTCGGCGAGCTGGCGGCGGTGCGCCTGGGTGTCGCAGCCCGCACGGACGGTCACGTGGGCGGAGAGCGCGGGAAAGCCGGAGGTGACCTCCCACACGTGCAGGTCGTGCACCTCCCCCACGTGCTCCTGCGCCGCGAGCAGCCTGCCGATCTCGTCCGGGTCGAGGCCGCGCGGCGCGGCCTCGAGCAGCACGCGGCCGGACTCGCGCAGGAGGCCGTAGCCGGAGCGCAGCATGAGCGCGGCCACCACGAGCGCCGCGATGCCGTCCGCGCGTGAGAAGCCGGTCAGCAGCACCGCGGCTCCCGCGATCGCCGTGGCCACGAACGCGAACAGGTCGGTGAGCACGTGCTGGAAGGCGCCCTCCACGTTGAGGCTGCGGCGGTCCGCGCCGGCGAGCACCATCGTGGCCGCGAGGTTCACCGCGATCCCCACGACGGCGACCACGAGCACCACCAGGCCCTCGACCTCGGGCGGGTGGAAGAGCCGCCTGATGCCCTCCACGACGATCACGAGCGCGAGCGCCACCAGCGTGGCCCCGTTGAGCTGCGCGGACAGGATCTCGGCGCGCCTGAAGCCGAAGGTGAAGCGGCCGCTGGCGGGGCGCCGCGCGAGCGCTGCCGCGAACAGGGCGAGCCCGATCGCCGCGGCGTCGGTGAGCATGTGCGCCGCGTCGGAGAGGAGCGCGAGCGAGGACGCGAGGATGCCGGCCACGACCTCCGCGGCCATCAGCCCGAGGATCAGCGATAGCGCGAGCGTGAGCCGCCTGGCGTCGTCGGTCTGGACGTGTGAGTGCGCGTGGTCGTGCATGGGGCGTCGGCCCCCAACTACAGCACCGAGGAGAGCAAGCGTGCTGATTTAGGGGGTGGCTGGGGTGTCTGGCGTCGGGTTCGCCGGTGGGGTCACCGGCGTGGTGTCCGAGGAAGGCGGCTCGGATGCGGGCGGCGGCGCGGTCGAGGCGGGCGGCGTGGTGGGCGTGGTCGCGTCCTGCTGCTTCTGAGCACCAGGAGAAGACTGTCCCGAAGGACTGGCGTCTTTGGTGCTGTCGCTGTCGTTCGGCTGACGCGAGCCGCCGCCGAAGGCGGTGGTGCGGCCCGAGCCCTTACCGACGGAGCCGCCGCTGACGAGGTCGACAGTGGTGAGCGTGGCGATGCCGATCACGAACGCGATCGCCGCCGTGGCCGCCACGGCCCCCACCGCGATGCGCCGGCGCGAGCGCCCGGCCAGTCGCGTGCCGCCCCCGCTCTGTCTGTAGACCCGTACCGGCCCAGCGGTGCCGCGGAGGGCGGCCGGCTCGTCGCGCGTCGCGGTCTGGGCGCGCGGCCTCGGCACCTCCCGTTCGGTGGTCCAGGCACGGGCGATCCGCTCTGTGGGGCGGTGCATCGCCTCGCTGAGCAGCGCAACCAGCGCAGGGG
>JAXDIL010000177.1:0-40766 GCA_034664005.1 Thermoleophilaceae bacterium
GTGGAACCTTGCCCTGAAGCTCTGCTCGGACACCTAGCTAGTGTGCCGAACGTGAGTTCGATGGATGTCAAACGGTGCAGCCACTGCGTTCGCCCGCTCGTGGCGGTGCCGGTGGAGGGGGAAGACGGGTTCGATGTCGCGGGGCCCGTCCTTGTCTGCGAGCAGTGCGACAAATGGGACCCGCAGCTCAGTCCGGCCGCAGGTGCGTGACGCTCAGCCCGTGCTCTCGAGCGAGCCGCTCCGCGATCAGTGAGCGATGGCAGGCCTCGGGGTCGCGCTCCACGCAGAAGAGCGTCGCGGTGCCGGTCTCGGGCAGCTCGGCCACGAGGGCGTCGGGGTCGGCCCTGGCGAGGATCTCCGCCAGGTAGCGCTCGCGGTAGGCCTCGGAGAGCTCCACGCGCGAGCGCTTGCCCACGCCCTGGCGGTCGTCCTCGGCGTACTGGAGCTGGCGCAGCTCGGTCGTGGGGGCGAGCTCGGGATGGTGCCGGTATTCGATGCCGGCCTCGGCCAGCGCGGCCTCGAGCCGCTTAGCATTCGCCCAGGCGTACGCGGGACCGCGCACACCGCGGCGCTGACGCACGTCCAGCAGGAGGCGCACGTCGTTCTCGCGCAGCGTGCGGAGGAAGTCGTCGACGCTGAAGCCGTAGACGCCAATCGTCGCTAGCCGCGCGACGTGACCACCAGCCTTCCGGCGGGCTCTACCTGGTCGCCGGCGGCGGGGGTGAACTTGAGCCTGTAGGTGCCCGGCGTCGCCGCGAACAGGTCGAAGCGGGCGGGCGTGAGGTCGTCGGCCGCCGCACTGAGGCCAAGGTCTGGGATGTCGACGGTCCCTGCCTGATCCACGGAGACCTCGAGCGTGACGGCGTCGCCTGCCCGTATCCGCACGGCATCACGCTCTCTGGCGTCGAGCGAGAGGGGTGGCGCCAGCTCCACGGCAGGCTGCGGGGTCGCGCTCGGGGGCCCAGGCTCCCGCGGGGTCGTCGGGGTGGTGCCGGCGCGACGCTGATCCACCGGCCGCGACAGCGACGCGGCGAGAGCGGCCGTCCCGAGGACGATCGCGAACAGGAGCAGGGCGCGCCGGAGGTGCACCGCTCGGATGGTAATCGCGCGGCTAAAGGTCTCCCGCAAAACGACGATTAAGGGTGTGCCGGACCCAGACCAAATCCCCTCTAGTTACTTGAAGGAGAAAGACATGCTGCGGAAGTTCCGCGAGCGGATTCACAACGGGCAGGAGGGCTTCACGCTCATCGAGCTGCTCGTCGTCATCCTGATCATCGGAATCCTGGCCGCCATCGCGCTGCCGGCCTTCCTTGGTCAGCGCCAGAAGGGCCAGGACGCCGAGGCCAAGTCCAACGCCCGAAACCTCGTCTCGCAGATCGAGTCGTGCTTCACGACCGCTGAGACCTACGTGGGCTGCGACGCCGCGCAGACCGACATCGCGGGCAGCGGCCTGGACCTGACGAGCCTGGCCATCTCGGGCCAGAGCGCGACGGGCTACCAGATCGTCGCCACCTCGAAGTCCGGCCACACCTTCACCTACCTGAAGGAGGGCTCGACCGTCACCAAGACCTGCACGCCCGCAGGCGGCGGTGGCGGCTGCAACGCCGGTACCTGGTAACACGGGACCGGAAGTCGCTTTTGGAGGGGGCGGGCCTTCGGGTCCGCCCCCTCTTTTCGCGTCTAGACAACGCCTGCAGGTGTAAAGGTTGGTCGCTTTAACGCCGATTTAAGGCAAAGGCCAGAGCCACGGTGTAAAGGCAAACCCGTCGTGAGGCGGGGACGCAAAGCTCCGGGACTCCAGCAGGGACCTAGGTCCGGGTTGAAGTCGGCCGAGCTGCCACCAAGGTTCACCCAGGCGGCTTATCCGCGGCAACTGGCACCAGACCAAACCAGAGTCACCTCAAAGGAGGAGACACATGCTGCGGAAGCTCCGTGAGCGCATTCATAACGGGCAGGAAGGCTTCACCCTTATCGAGCTGCTCGTTGTCATCCTGATCATCGGAATCCTGGCCGCCATCGCGCTGCCGGCCTTCCTTGGTCAGCGTCAGAAGGGTCAGGACGCCGAGGCCAAGTCCAACGCGCGAAACCTCGTTTCGCACGTGGAGTCCTGCTTCACCAACGCCGAGACCTACGTGGGCTGTGACGCCGCGCAGACGGACATCGCGGGCAGCGGTCTGCCGCTCTCGACTCTGGCCATCTCGGGCCAGAGCGCGACGGGCTACCAGATCGTCGCCACCTCGAAGTCCGGCCACACCTTCACGTACCTGAAGGCTGGCTCGACGGTCACCAAGACCTGCACGCCCGCAGGTGGCGGTGGCGGCTGCAACGCCGGTACCTGGTAAGCAGCTGGCGCAAGTCGCATTTCGCGAAGGGCGGGCCTCCGGGCCCGCCCTTCGTCGTTCTGGGGGACCCCTCGGCTGGTCCCTCTGCCCAGCACGGCGTCACAGTCGGGACCGCAGGCGTGGTCCAGAACACCTGGCGCGAGATCGTCCCCGCCGGTCAGTAGCGTGCGGACGCCATGGAGGCGTCCGCAGCCGAGGTCATAGCCGCCGGCCTGTTCGGGTCGGTCATCGGGAGCTTTCTGAACGTCGTCGCCTGGCGCGTCCCGCGCAAGGAGTCGCTCGTGAGCCCCGGTTCGCGCTGCCCCCATTGCGGGGCGGACGTGAAGCCCTACGACAACGTCCCGGTCGTCTCCTGGCTCCTCCTGCGCGGGCGCTGCCGCAACTGCGGCGGGCCGATCTCGCCTCGCTATCCGCTCGTGGAGCTCGCGACGGCGCTGGTGTTCGCCGCCGTGGTGGCCGTGAGGGGCTTCGACGACGACCTCGTGCTGGAGCTGCCGTTCGTCTCCGCGCTGATAGCGCTCGCAGCGATCGACTTCGACCACAAGCTGCTCCCCAACCGGATCGTCTACCCGATGGCGGTATACGGCGTCATAGCCACGCTGATCGTGGATCAGGGCGACCTGGTGGAGAACCTGATCGCAGGGGCGGGGGCGTTCCTCTTCCTCCTCCTGGCCGTGCTCGCCTACCCGCGCGGCATGGGAATGGGCGACGTGAAGCTGGCGGGGGCCATGGGCCTCTACCTCGGGCTATCCATAATCCCGGCGCTGCTCGTGGCGTTCCTGTCGGGCAGCGTGGTGGGCGTGGTCATCCTCGCGCGCGAGGGCGCGCAGGCCCGCAAGAAGGCCGTCCCGTTCGGCGTCTTCCTGGCGCTCGGCGGCATCGTGGGCGTGCTCGCCGGGCCCGAGCTGATCGACGTCTACGAGTCGAATTTCCTCGAATAGACGCTGAAGCGTCCACGCGGCGTCCAGCAACTCTGGACATTTGGACGCCGCCGTTAAGGGTGTCCACGTGGGAGCCGATACCCCTTGCGTACGCCCATGATGTTCTCCCTCCGCAAGAACTCTTCAGGTGGCTCCGTCGGTCTTGACATCGACGGTCGTTACCTTGCCGCCGCCCAGGTCGAGAGCGGCCGCGTCGTCCTCGGCGCGAGCCTCGACTTGCCGGAAGGCCTCGTTGCCGACGGCGAGGTCGTGAACCGCGACGGCCTGGCCGAGGCGCTCAAGAACTTCGTCGCCGAGGCCGGCCTCCCGAAGAACGTACGCCTCGGCGTGTCGAACCAGCAGATCGTCGTCCGCGTGGTAGAGCTGCCGCGCATCGAGGACGAGAAGCAGCGCGAGGCGGCCGTTCGCTTCCAGGCGGCCGAGGCCATCGCGATGCCGCTCGACGAGGCCGTGCTCGACCACCAGATCGCCGGCTACACCGAGGCGCCCGACGGCACGCCGCGCATGCAGGTGGTCCTCGTGGCCGCCCGCCGCTCCATGATCGAGGCGGTGCTCGACGCGGCGAAGGCCGCCGGCCTGAAGCCCGAGGGCATCGACCTCGACGCGTTCGCGCTCGTTCGCACGCTCGCGGTCGCCGCGGGCGACACGCCCGAGGACAGCGCCCGCGTGTACTGCCACCTCGGCGGCGTGAGCAACCTCGCCATCGCCGTCGGCTCAGCTTGCTTCTTCACCCGGCCGCTGTCGGCGGTCTGGGACGACGAGGACGCCGCCGCGCGCCTCGCCGACGAGATCCGTCTTTCGATCGACTACTACATGACGCAGGGCCAGGCGAAGCCGGTCGGCGAGGTCGTCCTCTCCGGACCGGGCTCCGCCAACGAGGCGCTGGCCGAGGGACTCGGCATGCACCTGGGCCTTCCGACCATGGTCGCGGCGCCGCTCGGCGTGCTCGACCGCTCCGCGCTCTCCGCCAGCGAGGACCCGCACCGCCTGACGGTGGCCGCCGGCCTCGCGATGGGGAAGGCCGCATGAAGGCCGTCAACCTCATCCCCGGCGATCAGCGCCGCTCTCGCCCCAGCGGTGAGCGCGCCGGCTCCGGCTACGTCGTGCTCGGCGTTCTCGCCGTGCTGCTCGTGATGGCTGTCGCGTACGTCATGACCGGCAACAGCGTGAACGAAAACAAGACGAAGGCCACGCAGGCCCAGCAGCAGGCGGATGCGCTCGAGGCGCAGGCCGCGCAGCTTGACGCGTTCACCGACTTCGCTTCGATCAAGGAGCAGCGCCTCGCGGCCGTCATGACCGCCGCCGACCAGCGCTTCGACTGGGAGCGCCTGATGCGCGAGGTGTCGCGCGTCATGCCCGACGGCAGCTGGCTCCACACCACCGAGGCCTCCGTCCTCGGCGACCCGAGCGCCGTCGTCAGCCCGGCCGATCCCACGGCTGCGCCGACCGGCCCGTCCGCCACGTTCGTCGGCTGCACGCCGAAGCAGTCCGAGGTCGCCAAGATCCTCGTCCGCCTGCGCGCGATGCACCGCGTTGACGACGTGGAGCTGAACGAGTCGCTCCGCGAGACGGGCGTGTCCGACGTGACCGTCGACAGCTGCGGCCCGCTCTACAAGTTTGACGTCACGGTCAAGTTCACGCCCGCGGCTCCGCCTGAGGCGCCGCGCGGGGCGAGCAGCGTGCCGGCATCGCTCGGAGGTGGATCGTGAGCAGCATGAGTGACCGCGACCGCAAGATCCTCGTGGCGATCGTCCCGCTGGTCCTGATCCTGGCCTACTGGTTCCTGCTGTTCTCGCCGAAGCGCGAGGAGGCTGCCACCGCCAAGAAGGAGGCCGGCGAGCAGCAGCAGCGGCTGGCCAACGCCCGTGCTCTCATGAGCCAGGCCGACGGCGCCAAGACCAACTTCGCGGCCGACTACGGCGAGATCGTGCGCCTGGGCAAGGCCATCCCCTCGAAGGTGGACATGCCGAGCCTGATCGTGCAGCTCGATCGCGCCGCGGCCGGCACGGGCATCAGCTTCACGAAGATCTCCCAGGGCGAGCGCACGGCCGTTCCGGTCGCAGCTCCGCCCACCACGCCTCCGGCTGACGGCAGCACGCCTCCGGCCGAGGGCAGCCAGGCGGCAGCCGCCGCCAGCGCCACGGCACCCCCGGTTGCCGCGGGCGGCGCACCGGCGCAGAGCGCGCCCGGCACCGCGACCGAGTCGGCCAACGGCGCGGCGGCGACCGCGACCCAGGCGAACGCCGCGGCCTCGGCCTCGGGCGTGCCTCCGGCGGATGCTCAGACCTCGACGTCGACCGGCGCTGGCCTCCCCGTGGGTGGCGCGGCCGGCACGACTCCGACCGACCCGGCGTCCGCAGCCGCGGCCGGTGGGCTGGAGACGGTGCCGCTCGAGCTCGAGTTCGTAGGCAACTTCTTCCACGTCGCCGACTTCTTCCACGACGTGAAGCGCTTCGTCCACGTGGTCAACAAGGATGTCGTCGTCAACGGCCGGCTCCTGACCATCGACACGGTCAACTTCTCGAGCGACCCGACGATCTTCCCGCGCATCAAGGCTCAGCTGAAGGCGACCATCTACCTGTCGCCGCTCGCTACGGGCTCCACCGCCGGCGCGACCCCCGCGGGTCCCGCCACGACGCCCGCGGCCGTTCCCGCGGTGCCGACGGACGGCACCACGCCGGCCGCGCCGACGACCCCTGCCCCGACCGCAGCAGTCACCCCTCGGTAAGGACTGACCGATGAAGACCTTCCTCCTCGATCTCTGGCTGGACCTTCGCGAGAAGCGTCTTGCCCCGGTTGCAGTCGTCCTCGCGCTCGCCCTGCTGGCGGTCCCCGTCGTGCTGGCGAAGCCCGCCAAGGATCCCGGTCCCGCGCCGGCGCCGCCCGTCAAGGCGAAGGCCCCGACCGATCGCCTGGCCGCGCTGACCAAGGTCAAGCTCGGCGAGGAGGCCGTCGGCAAGGGCTCCACGCTCGGCGTCTTCGATCCGGACAACCCCTTCAGCCCGCCCAAGGGCGCGATCAAGAAGGACGCGACGGGCTCCACGCCGAGCACCGGCCCGGTCGTCCCGGGTGGGACCACCACGCCCGGTGGTGACACCACGGGCGGCACTCCCGGCGGCGACGGCACGACCGGCGGCGGTACGCCCACGGGCGGCGGCGGTGGCACGACCACCACGACGACCACGGTCTACAAGTACGTCGTCGACCTGACCTTCAAGGCCAACGGCCGCACGCGCCACATCAAGGGCATGGAGAAGCTCGACATGCTGCCGAGCGACAGCTCACCGCTTCTGATCTTCATGGGAGTCACCGCCAAGGGCAGCAACGCGGTCTTCCTCGTCGATTCGTCGCTCGAGGCCGCAGGCGAGGGCCGCTGCAAGCCGAGCGAGTCGAAGTGCGCGTTCGCGTACATCGGCCCCGGCTCGGAGTACGTCTTCACCGAGGAGGACGGCGACACCTACGAGATCCGCGTTGACGAGATCCGCAGGGTGAAGGCCGTCACGACCGCGAAGGGCTCGAGCGCGAAGGACGCGGAGGGCGCCCGCGCGCGCGCCTCGGTGGGTTCGCGCCGCCGCTTCGTCCCGCCCATGTTCGCCGACGAGGTCGTCGTGACCTCCGTCCAGAACTCCAACACCGACGCCAACAGCCGATAGGAGAGGGCATGCGCCGCATCGTCATCATCTGCCTCACGCTGGCCGCCGCGGCTCTCCTGGTGCTGCCGGTGTCCGCTTTCGCAGCTTCCACGAAGGCCAGCGCGGCCGCCGCGCCCCAGATCACCCGTGTCAAGCCGATGCGCGTCAGCGTCGGCAGCACGCTCACGATCACGGGCCGCCGCTTCAAGACCTCGCGTACCAAGAACACGGTCATCTTCCGCGCCTCGAACGGCCGCACCGCGTTCGTCAAGCCGCGCAAGGCCACCACCACGAAGCTGGTCGTCACGGTTTCGAGCTCGGTTGCCCGCCTGCTCAAGGTGTCGAACAGCAAGCAGCAGCCCACGCGCCTCCAGCTGCGCGTGCTCGCCGGCAAGTTCTCCGCCTTCACGCCGCGCCGGCTGTCGCCGGTCGTCACCGCCCTCGGCGATGGCGACGGCACCCCGGGTCCCGGCCCCGGACCGGGCACTCCCGGACCGGGCGGCCCGGCCGCTCCGGTCTGCACGGACGGCTCGGACCACGACGGTGATCTGCTCGCGAACAGCTACGAGCTCAACACGACCCACACCGACCCCTGCCTGAAGGACACGGACGGCGACGGTGTGGAGGACGGCTTCGAGTTCCAGTCGGCGCTCGACCTGAACGACGACGAGTATCAGGACCCGAACCAGTCGCTGCCCTACCCGGGCAAGAAGCCCTACCCGAACCCGCTCAACCCGGCCGACGCCAACACGGACTTCGACCGTGACGTGCTGACGCTCGGCGAGGAGCACAAGCTCTGGCAGTTCGCCATCGCGCAGGGCTCGGCCGCTCACTCGCTCGCGCCGATGTACTACTCGGACGGCCTCCAGGCCTCGTTCTCGACGCGCGGCGTCGACGGCCGCCGCTTCCCGACGGTGGACGTGGCCTCGTACGACAAGCACAACGCGTTCGTGTCCTGGACGCTCGCGAGCGGCTACCGCACGGTGGAGCTCTCGGACGGCGCGCCGTGGTGGGACCACGCCACCACCCGGAACACCTACGGCCTGTTCGACTTCGACCGTGACGATGACGAGGAGGCGACCCGCCAGGCGGGCTATCGCACCTCCGAGCTGTACTACTTCGACTACGACAACGACACGTTCGTCTCGGACGACGAGCGCGACGAGGACGCCGACGGCCTCTCGAACTACGAGGAGACGCACGGCCGCCTCAGCGGCCCGGAGTACTGGGAAGGCTGCTACGACCTGGAAGAGGGCTTCCCGGTCAGGTACTCGGGCACCGACGTGATCGACTCGGACACGGACGGCGACGGCGTGCGCGACGGCGCGGACGACCAGGACCACGACGACATCCCGAACCTGCTCGAGACGAGCCGGATTCAGGCGTCGGGCCTCGACGATCGCCTCAACGCGGACTGCAAGCCGGCCACTGGCCTGCCGACGCCGCCGGCGACCCATCACCCGGACGCCTACGGTCGCGTGAACCCGTTCAACCCGTGCCTCCCGGCAACGTGGTCGCGCACCTGCGACCTGCACCCCGGGCTCGGCTCGGAGACCGCGCCGTTCGACGGCTCGCCCGACTGGTATTCGCTGAACTAACCCGCAGTTCCCTAGAGCAGTTCCTCCTCCAACCTGGCGCCCGCACCCTCGTTTGTAGGGTGTGGGCGTCATGTCTTTCCGGTTCGTAACCGCCGGGGAGTCCCACGGCCCGGGGCTCACCGCAATCGTCGAGGGCCTGCCCGCGGGTCTGGAGCTGCGTCCGGAGGACGTCGACGCCGATCTCGCGCGGCGCCAGCTGGGCCACGGACGCGGCGGTCGCATGAAGATCGAGAAGGACCGCGCGCAGGTGACGGCCGGGGTCCGCCACGGGCGCACGCTCGGCAGCCCGGTGGCCATGTGGATCGAGAACCGCGACTACCAGAACTGGGAGGAGCGGATGAACCCGTGGCCGGTCGACGCGGACGTCGACGAGGTCCACCTGCCGCGTCCCGGGCACGCCGATCTCGCCGGGATCCAGAAGTTCGGACACACGGACGTGCGCAACGTGCTCGAGCGCGCGTCGGCGCGGGAGACGGCCGCGCGGGTTGCGGCCGGCGGCCTCGCGAAGGCGTTCCTGCGCGCGCTCGGGGTCGAGATCCGCTCGCACGTGACCAGGATCGGGTCGGTTGCCGGCCCGCCGCAGGACGCGCTGAGCGTCGAGGACTTCGAGGACGTGGACGACTCGCCGGTGCGGGCGCTCGACGCCGACGCGAGCGGCGCGATGGTTGTCGAGATCGACGCCGCGCGGAAGGCGAACGAGTCGCTCGGCGGGGAGTTCGAGGTGCTCGCATTCGGCCTGGTGCCGGGGATCGGCTCGCACGTCTCCTGGGAGGAGCGCCTCGACGGGCGGCTCGCCCAGGCGATCATGTCGATTCAGGCGCTCAAGGGCGTGGGCATCGGCGACGGCTTCGCGCTGGCCGGGCGCGTGGGCTCGAAGGCGCACGACGAGATCTTCTGGTCGGACGAGCGCGGCTACAACCGCGAGACCAACCGCGCGGGCGGAATCGAGGGCGGGATGACGACCGGCGACCCGCTCATCGTGGTGGGCGCGATGAAGCCGCTGCCGACGCTCACGAAGCCGCTGCGCTCGGTGGACACCGAGACGAAGGAGCCCGCCCAGGCGCTCCGCGAGCGCACCGACTCCTGCACGGTGCCCGCCGCGGGCGTCGTGGGCGAGGCGATGGTGGCGCTGGTGCTCGCCGCGGGGTACCGCGAGAAGTTCGGCGGCGACAGCATGGACGACGTGCGCGCGGCGCTCGCGGCCTACGAGGAACGGATCGGCTGGAGGCGCGCATAGCCCTCGTGCTGGTGGGCTTCATGGGGGCCGGGAAGTCGACCGGCGCTCGCTCGCTGGCCGCGGAGCTCGGCGTCGAGCCGCTCGACTCGGACCGCGAGCTGGAGCAGCGCCTCGGCGAGCCGGTCGAGTCCTTCTTCGACAGGGAGGGCGAGGAGGCGTTCCGCGAGCGCGAGGAGGAGCTGGTCCTCGAGCTGCTCGTCCGCGACGACGCGCAGGTGGTGGCGCTCGGCGGCGGCGCGGTCGGCTCCGAGCGCGTCCGCGAGGCGCTCACGCGCCACACGGTCGTGCACCTCGAGGTGGATCCGGACGAGGCGTGGCGGCGCGCGTCCGGCAAGGGCCGCCCGCTGGCGCGCGACCGGGGCCGCTTCGCCCAGCTCCACGGCGACCGCGCGGCGCTGTACGAGTCCGTGGCGGATGCGCTGGTGCCGCCTGGCGGGCGCGATGCTGTCCTGCGCGCGCTCCCGGCGCTGCGGGCGCTCGCGGACGCGCCCGCGGACACGCGGCTGGTGTGGGCGTCCGCCTCGTCGGGCGACTACCCGGTCTTCCTGGGTCGCGGCCTGATCGAGGCGGGCTTCTTCCACCCTGACGACGGGCGGCGCTTCGTCGTGACCGACGAGCACGTGGCGCGCGCGGTCCCGTTCGAGGGCGAGGACCGGATCGTCGTGATGCCGGGCGAGGAGCACAAGTCGATCCACAGCGCCGAGTTCGTGCTGCGCGCGCTGGCCGACGCCGGTACCGAGCGGGGCGACATCGTCGTGGCGGTGGGAGGCGGCGTGGTGGGCGATCTCGCGGGCTTCTGCGCCGCGCTCTACCAGCGCGGGACGCGCCACGTGCAGGTGCCCACGAGCCTCGTCGCGCAGGTGGATTCCGCCTACGGCGGCAAGACGGGCGTCGACCTCCCCGAGGGAAAGAACTACGCGGGCGTGTACCACCAGCCGTCGGCCGTCATCTGCGACCCCGCGGCGCTCGAGACGCTGCCGCCTGAGGAGCTGGCGGCCGGCTACGCGGAGGTAGTCAAGACCGCCCTGATCGCGGGCGGCCCGCTCTGGGCGCGCGTGCGCCAGGGCGGCGAGGTGGACACGGAAGTGATCCTCGGCTGCATCCGCACGAAGCTCGCGGTGGTGGCCGAGGACGAGCGCGACGCGGGGCGCAGGCAGGTGCTGAACCTGGGGCACACCGTCGGCCACGCCATCGAGGCGGCCACGGGCTACACGCGCTACAGGCACGGAGAGGCGGTCGGCATGGGCCTCTTGGCGGCTCTGCGCCTGTCCGGGCGCGAGCCGCTGCGAGCCGAGGTGGCGGAGCTGCTCGCCGCACGCGGCCTACCGCTCTCCTTCACCGGCGCGCCGGTGGACGATGTGCTCGTGCTCGTGGAGCGCGACAAGAAGCGCTCCGGCGGGCGGGTACCGTTCGTGCTCGTGGAAGCCCCGGGCGACGTGACCGCCGGCCACCAGGTGGACCCCGACGAGCTGCGCTCCGCGGTCGAGGAGCTCCGCTCGTGAGAAACCGCGTGGAGGTCATGCACGGCGTGAACCTCGACATGCTCGGGCGGCGCGACCCCGAGCACTACGGCAGCCTGACGCTCACCGAGCTCGAGTTCGAGGTGAAGGGCTTCGCGAGCGAGCTCGGCCTCGAGGTGAGCTTCTGGCAGACGAACCACGAGGGCGAGTTCTGCGAGTACCTCCACCGCGCCGCGGAGGGCACGGACGGCCTGCTGCTCAACCCCGGCGCCTGGACCCACTACTCCTGGGCGATCCGCGACGCGCTGGAGATCGCCGGGCTGCCGGCCGTGGAGGTCCACCTCTCGGCCGTGGACGAGCGCGAGGAGTGGCGGCGCACCTCCGTCATACGTGACCTCTGCGTCGGGAGCGTGCAGGGCAAGGGCGTGGACGGCTACCGCGACGCGCTCTCGGTGCTGAAGGACGCGTTCGCCTCGTGAGCCGCGGCGACCGGCTAGTGGAGCTGATGGCGGAGCGCGAGCTCGACTCGCTGCTCGTGAGCGACCTGACGAACGTGCGCTACCTGTCCGGCTTCACGGGCACGAACGGCGCGTGCGTCATCACGCCCGAGGAGCGACTCTTCCTCACCGACTTCCGCTACGTCGAACAGGCGCGCGAACAGGTCACGGAGCTCGAGCGCGTCGAGGTGGGGCGGGACATGCTCGGCGACGTCGCGAAGCGCCTGCGCGGCAGGGCGGGCTTCGACGACGAGCATATGAGCGTCGCCTCGTACCGAAAGCTCGCCGAAAAGGTGCCGGACGGCGTGGAGCTGGTGGCGGCCGGCGGGCTGGTGGAGCGCCTGCGCGCCGTGAAGGACGAATCCGAGGTCGCCGCCATGCGTGCCGCGGCCGAGCTCGCCACGAAGGCGTACGAGTCGCTCCACGAGCACGGCCTGGCGGGGCGGACCGAGCGGGAGGTCGCGATCCAGCTCGTGCGCCTCATGGAGGACCTGGGCGCCGACGAGCCGTCGTTCCCGCCGATCGTGGCGGCCGGGCCCCGCGGCGCTCTGCCGCACGCGGTGCCGCGCGACCTGGAGATCCCCCGCGACACGCTGGTCGTGATCGACATGGGCGCGCGCGTGGACGGATACTGCTCGGACTGCACGCGCACGCTGGCCACCGGCCAAGTCGCGGACGACCTGCTCGAGAGCTACGAGCTGGTCCTGCGCGCGCAGACGGCGGCGCTGTCGGCGGTGACCGCCGGGGCCGAGTGCAGCGCCGTCGACGCCGTGGCCCGCGAGATCATCGACGCCGCCGGTCACGCGGACCACTTCGGGCACGGGCTCGGACACGGGGTCGGTCTCGAGGTGCACGAGGCGCCCCGGCTCGGCAAGACGGCCGAGGGGGCGCTCGTGGTGGGCAACGCGGTCACGGTCGAGCCGGGCGTCTACCTGCCCGAGAGCTTCGGCGTGCGGATCGAGGACCTCGTGATCGTGACCGAGGGCGAACCCGACGTCCTGACCGGCTTCCCGAAGGAACTGGTCACAATCGGCTGATGGCGCTCGCCGTGCTGGCGGCCCTTGCCGGCGCGGCCGTGCAGTCCGCGAGCGGTCTCGGCTTCGCGCTCGTGCTGTCGCCGGTGCTGTTCGCGGTACTGGAGCCCGCGGAGGCCGTGACGGCCGTCCTGCTGCTCGGCATGGTCCTGTGCTCCCTCGTCCTGGTGGAGAGCCGTGGAGTGGCGACGCACGGGCTCGGGCGGCTGCTGGTGCCGGCCGTGCCCGGGCTGGGTCTCGGCCTGCTGGTGATCACGGCGCTCTCGAAGGAGTCACTTCAGGTGGGGGTGGGCGTCGCGGTGATCGCGGCGGCCGCCTGGCAGCTGCGCCACCGGGCGCCGATCCGGGTCCCCGCCGTCGCCGCCGGCTTTCTCAGCGGAGCGCTCACCACCTCCATCAGCGTGAACGGACCGCCGCTCGCGCTCTGGCTCGAGTCCGAGCGGGTGCCGCCCGAGGTGTTCCGCACCACGCTTGCAGCCGCCTTCCTGATCCTGGACGTGGCGGGCGTGGCGCTGATCGTGTCCAGCCAGGGCCTCGACACCATCGACCTGGGTGTGCTGGCCCCGCTCCTGGCCGCGGTTGTGGCGGGCTACGCGCTCGGCGCGGTGGCGTTCCGGCGCCTCGATCCGGACCGTTTTTCCGCCGTCGTGCTCGTCGTGGTCATTTGCACGGGAATCGCGAGCGTGTTGGGCGGAATCCTCTAGACCGCTTCGCGCGACTTGCGGAAACCGGCAATGCGGGCTTAGTGTCGAAGTCGGATGCATGGACGCACCCGCCCGCTCATGGGCGCACTTCTCGCCTCGCTCGTCGTAGCGGCCCCGGTGTCGGCGTCGACCCATGCCGTCAGCGCGGGCTCGGCCGTGGCGCGCTCCTGCCACCGCGAGCTGGTCTCGTCGCACGCGGGCCGCGACGCCTTCCGGACGAGGGCGCGGGCGCGCGGGCTCGTGAGCGTGCGGCTGAGCTCGGCCGGCGATTGGGACCTCGGTGTGTTCGGACGGAACGGTCGGCTCGTGGCCGGCTCGGCGTCGTTCGGCGGGAACGAGCTCGCCTCCGGGTTCGTCCGCGAGGGCGAGCGCATCACGGTGCAGGCGTGCCGCTACCGCGGCGGTGCCTCCCACGCCCGCCTGGGGATCCAGTTCACGCGCATCCCGAAGCAGCGCGGGCGCCGCATCTCGGTCGTGGACGTGCACGCGCCGAGGGGGGCCGCCAGGCAGCGGCTGCAGGGACTCGGGCTCGACCTCACCGAGGCCGCCGACGCGAAGTCCGTCGAGGTGCTGCTCCACGGCCGTGGCGACGAGCGCGTGCTGCGCCGGGCGGGCTTCCGCTACGCGGTGCGAATCCGCGACCTCGCGGCGAAGACGCGCCGCGACCAGCGCAGCGCCGCCCGCCAGGCTCGCGCCAGCGCGGCGTCCGGGCTGCCGAGCCGTCGCACGAGCTACCGCCGGCTGCCCGACTACGACCTCGAGATGAAGCGGCTGGCGATGCAGTACCCGTCGCTGGTCCGGCCGCTCACGCTGCGCCACCGCAGCGTCCTCGGCCGCGACGTGAACGGCATCGAGATCTCGACCGGGGCGCAGAACACGGCGGACGGCAAGCCGATCTTCCTGATCCTGGGCGAGCACCACGCGCGCGAATGGCCGTCGGCCGAGCACACGATCGAGTTCGCCTACGACCTGCTGCGCAACTACGCGCGCGACGCGCGCGCCACGCGGCTCGTCCAGCAGACGCGCACGATCGTCGTGCCGGTCGTGAACCCCGATGGCTTCAACATCTCGCGCGAGGCGGCCCCGCTCGGCGACTTCTCGCTGTTCGACTACGAGATGAAGCGCAAGAACTGCCGCGTCTCCGCGAACACGCCGAACAAGTTCGCCAAGGGCGCCTGCGACGACAACAAGGCGGGCAGCCTGCGCGGCACGGACCCGAACCGCAACTACGGCGGGCTCTGGGGCGGCGCCGGCGCGAGCACGAGCTGGTCGGACGAGACCTTCCGGGGCGATGCGCCCTTCTCGGAGCCCGAGGTGCAGAACGTCCGCCAGCTGATCTCGTCGCGGCAGGTCACGAACCTGATCACGAACCACACCTACTCGAACCTGATCCTGCGACCGCCCGGCGTCGCGGACTTCGGCTTCCCGCTCGAGGAGCCGGCCTACAAGGCGCTCGGCGCCACGCTGGCGGCGCACAACGGCTACTCGAACGATCCGGGCTTCGGCCTCTACGACACCACCGGCGCCACCGAGGACTGGTCCTTCTGGACGACCGGCGGCCTCGCCTTCACGTTTGAGATCGGCGGCACGGACTTCCATCCGCCGTTCGCCGAGGGCGTGGAGGCCGAGTACCTCGGGCGGGCGCCCTCGCCGGGCGCCGGCAAGGGCGGCAACCGCGAGGCGTACTACGCGATGCTCGAGGCGACCGCCGACGCGTCGCTCCACTCGGTGATCGAGGGCTCGGCTCCGGCCGGTTCGACGCTGCGGCTCTCCAAGACCTTCCAGACCGCCACCTCGCCCGTGTGGGCCGACGACTTCGGCGCCGAGATCGGCGACCCGCTGCAGTTCACGGACACGCTCACGTCCGAGCTGCGGCCATCCGGCCGGAGCTTCGCCTGGCACGTGAACCCGTCGACGCGGCCACTCGTGGCGGGCCGGCACGGGCGCGACGCCACGGAGCCGCCGCAGGAGCGCATCGCGCTCGCCAACCCGCCCGGCGTCCCGCCGGAGAACACGATCTACCCGCCCGACGGGCCGGTGGAGGAGATTCCGTTCAGCGTGAAGGGCCCGGCCGACGGGGTGGACAACGGGCGGATGTCGGTTCACATCGAGTGGGGGAGCCCCGATACCGACTGGGACATCTACGTGATCGGGCCGAACGGCCAGATCGTGACCCAGTCCGCATCGTTCGGCGACACCACCGAGGACGCGACGCTGTTCGACCCGCCGCCCGGCCAGTACAAGCTCCACGTCGTGAACTACGACCAGGTGATGAACACCCCCGATGACTGGTTCGGCGGCGCGGTGACCTTCCGCTCGCCGACGCCGCGCATCGAGACCGGCATCAAGGAGAGCTGGACGCTCTCCTGCGTCGACTCGCACGGCCGCCTGCAGGCCACCCGCCAGGTGATCGTGGACCGCGGCGGCCGCACGCGGATCGGCAACGCCTGCACCCGCCCGCCGAAGTAGCCCGCGGCCGCGCCGCCCCGAACGACAGCACCGAGGAGCCCTCGATCGGTCAGGTGGATGACGATCGTTGCGTTTTCCGCCACGTTTGTCATCCACCTGCGTTTCGCGGCCCTTGCACCCCGCCGCTCCGGATGCGAACATGCGTTCGTACATGATCGTATGCGCTCTCTACCCCCGGTTCGAGCTCCTGGCGGCCCTCGGCGACCGCCAGGCGCTGCTCTCCGAGCCGGCTGCGCTCGCGCCCGAGGCGGGCCGGGTGCAGGTGGTGGGGGAGGTCTCGGCACCCGCCGAGGCGTACGGCGTGGTGCGCGGGATGCGCCTCGGCGAGGCGATGTCGCGCTGCCCGGGGCTGCGGCTCGTGCCGCCCGATCCCGAGGGAGTCCGCGGGCTCTGGGGCGCGGTGCTAGACCGGATCGAGGGGGTTGGCGCCGAGGTTGAGTCGGACCACGCCGGCGCGGCCTTCTTCGCCACGGCGGGTCTCCACGGCATCCACGGCGGCGACCTCGCCGGCGTGCTGAGCGCCGCCCGCCGCGCGCTGGGCACGGGCGCTCGCTTCGGCGCGGCGCCGAGCCGCTTCGCCTCGCACGCAGCGGCGATCCAGGCCCGCCCGCGCCGGAGGGGAGCCGCGGGCAGGTCCCTCAATGCTGTCGTTGTCGAGCCCAGCACGGCACGCGACTTCCTCGCCCCGCTTCCCGTCGGGCTCCTGCGCACCCGCCCCGAGCTGCAGGCGCTTCCCGAGGTGTTGGAGCGGCTCGGCATCCGCACGCTTGGCGAGCTGGCGGCGCTGCCGTCGCGCGCGGTCGCGGAGCGCTTCGGGCACCCTGGCCTGCTCGCGATCGACCTCAGCCGCGGCCGGGACACCCCGCTCGAGCCACGCCGCCCGTTCGAGCCGGTGGTAGAGCGGCTCGACCTGCCCGAGGCGGCCTCGGGTCAGCAGCTGGAGCGGGCGCTCGAGCTCCTGATCGCGCGCGTGCTCGCTCGGCGCGAGCGGCGCGGGCGCTCGCTGCGCGGGCTGGCGATCTCGGCCCGCTTCGTGGCGGGGGGCACCTGGCGCACCACCGTGACGCTGCGCCACGCGAGCGCCGATCCAGCCCGCATCCGGCTGGTGCTCGCCCAGAAGCTGACCGAGCTCCCGGCGCCGTCCGAGTCGCTCGCGCTCGAGGTCGAGGCGTTCGGGCCGCCCGCGCAGGACCAGGGGAGCCTCGTCGACGAGGCGGATCAGGTACGGCGCTCACGGCTGAAGGAGGCGGTTCGCCAGGCGCGCCAGGCGGCCGGTGCGGACGCCGCCCTGCGGGTGCTCGACCTGGATCCCGACTCGCGCATCCCGGAGCGGCGCGCGGTGCTGGCGCCGTACCCCGACGCGTCGTGACGCCAGACGACCGCCGTGCCCGCCGGCTCGGGACCCCGAAGCCGACCTCGGTCGTCCCAGGCGACCGGGGCTCGCCGCGCAGCATCGCGGGCAGGGAGGTGGACTCGATTCGCGAGGAGTGGGTGGTGGAGGACCGCTGGTGGACGGGCAAGCCGCTGCGGCGGCGCTACTTCGAGGTGGTGCTCCTGGACGGTCGCAACGTCGTCGTGTTTCGCGATCTCGTAGGCGGGGGCTGGTTTCTCCAGCGCTCTTAGTTAAGACGCGCCAATTTGCGGGAAAAGCGCACTTCAGGCATTTCAAGAGAGCGCCGATACAAACCGCAGGTGCACCGCCCCCGTAGACCGCCGCTGGCCCAGGAGCGCACGCTCCCGACGATCGCACGCCTGGGACGCATGTTCGAGCGGACAGCGCTCGTTCGCGACCAAGCCGATCTCCAGGAGGTCCTCGAGGACGTCTGCCGCGCGATCTCGGAGCTGCTCGGCTACCGCTCGGTGGTGGTGAACGTCTACCGCCCGGCGTTCGACGACATGCTCACCTCCGCCGGCGTCGGATCGGACGAGGCCATGAGGCACCTGGTCGGCAAGAGCTCGCCGCGCTCGACCTGGGTGCCGCTCCTCGACGAGCGCTTCGAGCGCCAGGGCGCGTACTTCGTGCCGGCCGGTGAGTTCGACTGGGAGGGCATGGGCATCGACAGCTACGTGCCGAGCATCGAGGCGAGCGGCGAACCGAACGCCTGGACGGCCGAGGACGCGCTGTTCGTGCCGCTGCGCGACCCGAAGGGGCTCATGATCGGCGTCATCTCGGTGGACGAGCCCGAGACCGGCTACCGGCCGACCGACGACGAGATCGACGCGCTGGTGGCCATCGCGCGCCACGCGGCGCTCGCGCTCCGGATGGCGCAGGACGCCGCGAGCGACGTGGAGCACCAGCGGATGCTCGAGGGCATCCTCGAGGTGTCGGCGCGCGTGGCCGAGGCGGACGCCCCCGAGGACATCCTCCAGGCGGTCTCCGACGGCATCCGCGACGCGCTCGGATTCGAGACGGTGGTGATCGAGCTCGCCCCGCGCGCGGACATGCCGCTCGTGCCCACAGTGTCGAGCGGCTGGCGCGGAGAGCGCCGCGTGAGCAACGCGATCACGCTCGACGCGCTCGCGCCGCTCCTCACCGACGAGTTCGAGGTCGCCGGCTGCTACCTGCTCCCGACCGAGGTGGCCGACGAGCGCCTCCGCAGCCAGCCGGGCGCCGCCTCCTACCAGTCCGAGCTGTACGGGCGCGGACCGAACGCGTGGGCGCGCCACTGGCTGATCGTGCCGCTGACCGAGCCGCAGGGGCGCCGCCGCGGGGTCATCTGGGTGGACGAGCCGCGCGACCGCCTGCTGCCCACGCGGGCGCGGCTCCAGGCGCTGCGGCTGTTCGCGAACCAGGCGGTGGCGGCCCTGCAGTCGGCCGACCAGCAGCTGAAGCTGCGCCACGAGGCGACCCACGACGCGCTCACCGGCCTCCTGAACCGGCGCGCCTTCCGCGCCCGGCTGGCGCGCGAGGTGGCCGAGCCGGATGCCGCGTTCGCCCTGATCCTGTGCGACATGGACAACCTTAAGCGCGTGAACGACACGCTCGGCCACGAGGCGGGCGACATCGCGCTGAAGCTGCTCGCCGAGGCACTCCGGAGCGGGCTGCGCCGCGAGGACGCCTACAGGCTCGGCGGCGACGAGTTCGCGATTGTGCTGGCCGGCGCCACGCGGGAGGATGCCGAAGGGGTGTTGGAGCGCCTCCAGGAGGCCGTCGCTAGCGCCGCCCGGGAGCCCATCGACCTGATCCAGGCCAGCTTCGGGCTCGCGTTCTACGAAGAGGGCGAGAGCCCCGACCGCCTGGTGGCGCGCGCCGACCAGGTGCTCTACCAGGCAAAGCGTCGCCGCCGTCACGAGACGGTTGCCTGATATGCGAACATACGTTCGTGCCATACGCGGAGCTGCACTGCCACTCGGCCTACTCGTTCCTCGACGGGGCGTCTCACCCGGTCGAGCTGGCCGGGGCAGCGGCTGAGCAGGGCCACAGCGCGCTCGCGCTGACCGACCACGACGGGCTCCACGGCGCCATGGAGATGGCGCAGGCGCTCGTGCCACTCGGGATCAAGCCGATCACGGGCGCAGAGCTGACGCTCGACGACGGGACCCACCTCACGCTCCTGTGCGAGACGCGCGAGGGCTACACGAACCTCTGCCGGCTGCTCACGGCGTCGCACTGGCCCACGCGCCGCTGGGCCCGCGAGGGCTTCAGCGAGGGCGGTGGGCGCCAGGACCCGCTCGACGGGAAGCCGAGCATCGCGCTCGAGCAGCTCGAGCCCTACGCAGCCGGACTCATCTGCCTGTCGGGCTGCGCCCGTGACGGCGCCGTGGCCTCGCGCATAGAGGCGGGCCGGTACGCGGAGGCGGCCGCTGTGGGGTGGCGCCTCGCCGGCGTGTTCGGCCCCGACGGCCTCCGCGTCGAGCTCCAGCGTCCGTTCTGGCGCCACGACAGGCGCCGCAACCGGCTGCTCGCGGAGCTCGCCGAGCGGCTCGGGGTGCCCACCGTCGCGACCGGCAACGCGCACGCGCACGAGCGCAAGCGGCTCGCGCTCCAGGACGCGATGGTGGCGGTGGGGCTCGGCAAGACGCTGGACGAGACCGAGCCGCTCCGGCGCGGCAACTCCTCGCACGTGCTGGCGCCGCCCGAGCGCATGGCGGAGCGCTTCCGTGAGCACCCCGACGCCGTGGAGGAGAGCGGCCGGCTGGCCGAGCGGGTGAGCTTCGACCTCACGGAGGACCTCGGCTACCGCTATCCCGGCTCGGAGGATCCCGAGGCGGACTCGAAGCTCGCCGCCCTCTGCCACGACCGCTTCGAGGAGCGCTACGGGAGCTCGAGCGAGGCGGCCGCGCGGCTGGACGAGGAGCTGCGCGTGATCCGCCACCTCGGCCTGTCCGGCTTCTTCCTGCTCCACAGGGACATGCTCGAGCTGGCGCGCGAGGTGGCCGTGGAGGTGCGCGGGCCGGACTCGTCGCGGCGGCTCCTGCCGCCGGGGCGCGGCCGCGGGTCGAGCGTGTCCTCGATCGTCTGCTACCTCACCGGGCTGTCGCACATTGACCCGATCGCGAACGAGCTGCTGCTCGGCCGCTTCCTGAACGACGAGCTGACCGCGCTGCCGGACATCGACCTCGACTTTCCGCGCGACATCCGCGAGCTGCTGATCCCGCGCGTGCACGACCGCTACGGACGCGACCGCTGCGCTCTGGTGGCCGCCTTCTCGACCTTCCAGGTGCGCTCGGCGGTGCGCGACTTCGCCAAGGCGCTCGGCCTGCCGCCTGGTGAGATCGAGCGGCTGGCGCGCCAGGTGGACCCCTGGAAGGAGCGCGGCGACATCGAGGACGAGGTGCCGCCGGTCGATGCCCGCGGCCGGCGCTCGCCGCGCTGGGACGCGCTGGTGAAGCTTGCCCACGACGCCTGGGGCCTGCCGCGCCACATGTCCCAGCACCCGGGCGGGATGGTGATCTCGACCCAACCGTTGATCGACCTCTGTCCCGTCCAGCCGGCCTCGATGGAGGGGCGCCAGATGGTGCAGTGGGACAAGGATTCGTGCGGCGACGCGGGCTTCCTGAAGATCGACCTGCTCGGTCTGGGGATGCTCTCCGCCGTCGAGCGCTGCGTCGACGAGATCGCGCGCGTGCGCGGAGAGAAGATCGACCTGTCGCGCATTCCCTACGACGACCCGGAGGTCTACGCGCGCATCCAGGAGGCCGAGACCACCGGCGTGTTCCAGATCGAGTCGCGCGCGCAGATGCAGATGCTGAAGCGAACGCGGCCGGAGACGCTCGACGACCTGACCGTGCAGGTGGCGCTGGTGCGGCCGGGGCCGATCATCGGCGGCGCCGTTCATCCGTACATCAAGCACCGCAAGGCGCTGCGCGCCGACCCGGACTACGAGGTGCCGTACCTGCATCCGTCGCTCGAGCCGGTGCTGCGCGACACGCTCGGCACGATCGTCTTCCAGGACCAGGTGCTCGAGGTGGCGATGGCGTTCGCCGGGTTCAGGGCGGGGGAGGCCGAGGGGCTCCGGCGAGCGATGAGCCGGCGGCGCTCGGAGGCTGCCATCCGCGCCTACGAGGAGAAGTTCATCCAGGGCGCGGAGGAGCGTGGGGCGGCGCGGGACGTGGCCGAGCGCGTCTGGACTCAGATCGTGGGCTTCTCGGGCTTCGGCTTCCCCAAGGCGCATTCGGCGGCGTTCGGGCTGCTCGCCTACCAGTCCACCTGGCTGCGGGTGCACTACCACCCGGAGTTCCTCTGCGCCCTCCTGAACGAGCAGCCGATGGGCTTCTACCCGCCCGACGCGCTGGTGCACGAGGCGCAGCGGCGCGGGGTGGAGGTGCTGCCGCCGTGCGTGGTGCGGAGCGCCGCCGAGTGCAGGGTGGAGGACGGAGACCATGGCTGCGCCGCGGGCACCGCCCGCCGGCTTGCCCCAAAGGCCGTACGAATGGGCCTCGGCTACGTGACCGGGGTGAAGGAGGCCGACGTGCGGGCGATGGTGGCCGCGCGCGCCGCCGGCTGGCGCTCGCTGGGCGACCTCGCCGGGCGCTCAGGGGCCTCCGCCGAGACGCTCGGGCGGCTCGCCTGGGCCGGCGCCTGCGACGCGCTCGTGGAGGGCCATCCCGCGGCGAGGCGCCGCCGCGCACTCTGGATGCTCGGCGTGGCGGTGCCCGGGATGCAGGTGCCGGAGGGCACGCAGCTCGCGCTCCCGCTCGATCCCCAGGAGGGCCCGGAGCTGCGCGCGCTGAGCGCCTGGGAGCGGATGCTCGCCGACTACGGCTCGACCGGCGTGACGCTGCGCGAGCACCCGCTCGAGCTGATGCGCCCGGGCCTGCCGGCGGACCTCTCCACGAGCGTGGAGCTGGAGCGCCACCCGCAGGGGCGGCGCGTGCGGGTGGCCGGCCTCGTGATCGCGCGCCAGCGCCCGGCGACGGCCAAGGGCGTCACGTTCATGCTGCTGGAGGACGAGCACGGCACGATCAACCTGATCGTGTCCCCGCCGGTGCACGAGCGGCTCGGAGCGCACAGCCAGCCGGAAGCGCTCGTGCTCGCCATCGGGCGCGTGGAGACCCACGAGGGCACGACGAACGTGATCGTCGACAGCGTCGAGCGCCTCGACCGTCCCGACCTGCCGCCCGCGAAGGTCACTCACATCGAGCCACGCCGCGTGTGGTCGAGCGACGCCGGCGAGCTGAGCGCGGTCCTACCGGCGGCACACAGCTTCGGCCGCCGCGGGTAGGGCAATATCAGGGCATGGCAGGTCGGATCGTCGTCGGCACGTCGAGCTGGGCGGACCCCGGGTTCGTGAAGGAGTGGTATCCGCCCAAGATGACCGCCAAGGAGCGCCTGCCCTGGTACGCGCAGCGCTTCGAGATGGTCGAGCTGAACTCGAGCTTCTACGCGGTGCCGGACCGCAACACCGTCCACGGGTGGGTCGAGATCACGCCGCCCGGCTTCATGTTCGACGTGAAGGCGCACCGGGCGCTGTCGCGGCATTCGGCACCGGTGGAGTCGCTGCCGCCCGACCTGCGCCCGCTGCACGGCACGCCGGAGCTGGAGCGGCCGCTGGCGGAGCGGCTCGTGGAGGAAACCGCGCCGCTCAGAGACGCCGGCAAGTTCGGGACCTACCTCCTTCAGCTCACACCTGCCTTCTCGCCGCGCAGGCACCGGCTCGAGGAGCTCGACGGCGTGGTCGAGATCCTCGGCCCGCACGGGCTGGCCGTCGAGCTGCGCAACCGGAACTGGGTCGACGACGACGCGCGCGAGGCCACACTCGACTGGTATGCGGATCGAGGCGTGACGTTCGTGGGGGTTGACGCGCCGCCGGGCGACAACTTCCAGATCATGCCGCGGCTGGACGCGGTCACGAACCCGTCGCTCGCCTACCTGCGGGCGCACGGGCGCAACACCAAGGGCTACCTGACCGGGAAGTCCGTGGCGGAGCGCTTCGCCTGGCAGTACACGGACGAGGAGCTGGAGGAGATCGCGGGGCGGGCCAGGACGCTCGCCGAGGACGCGCGCGAGGTGCACGTGGCCTTCAACAACAACCGCGGCGACGACGCGCCCACGGCGGCGCAGCGCTTCCGCGCGCTACTGGGACAGGAGGTCCCGGAGCCCGACGATCCCCAGCTGACGCTCTAGGAGCGCTTCAGCTCGAACCAGACGCGCTTCGACGCGCCCTCGACGGTTACGCCCCAGTTCGGGGCGAGCCGCTGGACCATGAACAGCCCCCAGCCGCAATCCGGGTCGTCGGACGCCGCCTCGTCGGGGTCGAAGGGTGGACCATCGTCCACGACCTCGGTGAGCACGGAGGTCTTGCCGATGGCGACGCGGAGCACGAGCGAGTCGCAGTCGGTGTGGCGCACGCTGTTCGTGACGAGCTCCGTAACAAGCAGCCGTAGCGTCTCTATCAGGGGCGGATCGAGGTCCGCCCTGAGCTGCGAGATCGCGCGGCGCGCTTGGGCGGCGGAGTCCGGTCCGCGCCCGAGCCGCATCCTGAGGCCCTCCCGGCCATGCCGTTCCAACCCGCGGATGCGGGTGCCTTGCGTCTCGACGGGCATGCTTGGGGTGTACCCGGACCCCAAGCTGGCCCAACCCCAACGGGCACAAATACGTCGAATGGAGGATTAGTCGGCGATTCTCAGCACGAGAACGGCGATGTCGTCCTTCGGGCGGCCGTGCTGCGAGAGGACCGCCGCCTCCTCGACGGTGGCGGCGATCGCGTCCGCATCGCGCCCGGCACAGGTGGCCACGAGCTCCGCGAGCCGGCGCTCGTCCAGCACCCCATTCGAGTTCACGCGGCTCTCGATCACGCCGTCCGTGTAGAAGACCAGCGCGTCGCCCGGGTTGAGCATGACGTCCTGGTCGTCGAGGTCGGGGTCGCTCACCACGCCGAGGAGGGTCCCGGGGGTACCGACGGCCTCCACGCTGCCGTCCACGCGCAGGAGCAGCGGCAACGGGTGGCCGCCGGCGCAGATGCTCGCGCGGACGCCTTGGTCGAGCTTCTCCAGGTAGGCGTACGCGACGGTGCAGAAGCGGCGGTCGCTGCGCTGGCGCAGCAGAGCCTCGTTGAGGACGGCGAGGCTGCGGCTCGGCACGGGCTCGCGCATGGCTGCGGCGCGCAGCGTGTAGCGGGCCAGCGCGGTCACCGCGGCCGCGTCGGGGCCTTTGCCGCAGACGTCGCCCATCACGACCGTCCAGCCGCTCGGGCCGGTCTCGAACATGTCGTAGAAGTCGCCACCCACCTCGTTGCCCTCGCCGGTCGGGCGGAAGCGGGCCGCGGTCTCGACACCGGGGATGTCCGGGAGCTCGACCGGAAGCAGGCTCTGCTGCAGCGTGCGGGCGATGTAGGAGCGGTCCACGTAGAGCTGGGCGTTGTCGATCGCCGTGGCGCAGCGGCGGCCCAGCTCCTGCGCGAGCTCCACGTCCTGCTCGTCGAAGCGGCGCCCGGAGAAGCCGCTCACGAAGGTCAGCACGCCGAGCGTCCGGCCGTGCGTCGTCAGGGGCACGACGATCGCGGAACGCATCCCGATCGCCGTGAGCTCGCGGTAGTGCTCCTCGTCCACGGCGCCCTCGCGGAGCATCTCGTCCGGGATCTCGGGATAGAGCTCGGCCTGGCCGGTTCGCGCCACCTGGTAGGCGCCGGCGGGGGCGTCCGGGTCGGAGGGATAGCGCTCGCTCAGCCGGAGGGCGCGCTCCAGCACGTCAGGGTCCGCGTGCGCCAGCGCCTTCCTTTCCAGCTTGCCGCTGTCTGTCAGGACGTCCACGGCGCACCAGTCCGCCACCTCCGGCACGGCCAGCTTCGCGATCTCCTGCAGCAGGTCGTCCGGGTTCATCGACGATGCGAGCACCTGGCCGCTCCGGGCGAGGAAGCGCTGGGCCAGCTCGGCGCGCTTGTGCGTGGTGATGTCCTCGATCACGTTGATGGCCATGGTCACGGCGCCGTCCTGGTCGCGGATCGGCGTGGCCTTTACCGCGGACCAGCGCTCCTCGCCGGTCTCATGCATGCGGAAGCGGACGATCGACTCGGCCGCGTGCTCGCCCATCAGCGCGCGCCTGCCCGGCAGCGCCTCGAGCGGGAAGGGGCGGCCCTGCTCGTCGAGGATCTCGAAGCGGCTCATGATCGTCTGGACCGGGGCTTCCAGGAGAGCCGCCGGTGAGTCAAAGCCGAGCGTGCTGGCCGCGGCTTCGTTCGCGAACAACAGGCGGCCGTCGGGCGCCTGGGCGGTTACGGCGTCGGCCACGCCGCGCAGGATCGCCTCGAGCTGCCCGCGCGCCTCCTCGCGCTCCTTCTCCGCCTGGAGGCGGACGGTGATGTCCCGGATCGTCCCGGTGAACATCTGGGGCTCCGAGCCGCTGATGGCGTTCACCGCCAGCTCGACCGGAAACTCCTCGCCGCCGGCACGCACGCCGGTCAGCTCGATGCGCTTGCCGAGGATCCGGGGCTCGCCCGTCTCCAGGTAGCGGCGCAGGCCCTCGCGATGGCTGTCGCGCAGGTTCGGCGGGATCACGAGCTCGGCCATCTCTTGGCCGATGACGGCGTCCTCGGAGTAGCCGAACAGCGTTTCCGCGGCCGGGTTGAACTCGACCACGCGGCCTCGGTGGTCCATCGTGATCACCGCGTCGAGCGCGGACTCGAGCACCGCGCGCATGCGAGCCTCGCTTGCGCGGACGGCCTCCTGGGCCCGCAGCACCTCCACGAACTCGCCGACCTGATGCCCGAGCGCCTCGGTGAGCGCGTAGATCTCGGGGTCGCGCTCGCGCACCTCGCGGGAGAACAGCTCGATAACGCCGATGCGCTCCTCGCCGCTTGTGACCGCGAACACCATGCCACCGCAAAGGCCGGCGGACTCCGCCTCGCTGGCCCGTAGGAACGTTCCCGCGGCGATCGAGTCGCCGAGCCATACCGGGTGCCCGTCCCGCCACGCCTCCCCCGGCAGGCCCTGTCCGATCGCGAGCACGAGCTCGCGGCTCGCGCGCTCGAACTCCTCGAAGTCGAAGCCCTCCTCGCGCCATTGGGCGATGCACCGGAGCATGTCGTCGTCGCCCTTCGCCCAGAACTGCGCGAGCTCGCGCCCGAGCGGCCGCGCTATCGAGGCGAGCAGCTCCGGCGCCGCTTCCTCGAAGCTCTCTGCCCCGCCGATGGCGCGCGCCACGCCGTACTGCGCCTCGAGCAGCGCGGCGTCGCGCTCGCGCTGTTGCCGAAGGCGGGCGATGATCACCGCCAGCGCGCCGCCGATCACCAGGACCGCGACGGCGACGATGTGCCTCTGGCTGCCGAGCGCCTCGGCGTTGGTGATGGCCACCAGCGGGATCGAGACCACCACGGCCAACACCGACACGATCGTGGTCTGGCGCACCGTGGCGCCGGTGGCGGCGAGCAGCGGGCCGATCAGCAGCAGCTGTACGAGCAGCGCAAAGGTGTCGACGCTGAGGTCGACGGCAACCACCACTGCCATGGCGAGAAGCGCGAGCGGGAACGCTCGCCTTTCCCTGGCAGAGTCCCCCTTATTGGATTGCGAGCCCAACGGGGGCGAGCATACTCGTGTAGAAAGGCGCGCGTGTCGGTTCCAGAAGGGGTTATACGAGTACGTGCGGGGAACGCCTCACCCCTCACCCTCGATGGGACGAACACGTACGTGGTCGGGGGATGGGTTGTCGATCCGGGGCCCGCTTTGCCTTCGCACTTGGATGCCATCCGTCGCGTTTTGAACGACGGCATTGAGGGGGTGGTGCTTACGCACTCGCATGCTGATCATGCGGAGGCCGCGCCGCTGTTCGATGCTCCGGTTTCGTTGCCCCGGGACGGGGAGGTTGTCGGTCCGTTTCGGGTTGTCGGGACGCCCGGGCACTCGGCCGACAGCGTGTGCCTGCTGCTCGGCGGGGTCTGCTTCACGGGCGACACGGTGCTTGGCGAGGGCAGCGTCTACATCGCTCCCGGCGAGGGCTCGCTGTCCGCGTACCTCGACTCGCTGCGGCGCCTGCGCTCGCTGGACCTCGAGCTGCTCTGCCCGGGCCACGGCCCCTACGTGTGGGACCCCGCGGCCAAGCTCGACGAGTACATCTCACACCGCCTCGACCGCGAGCTCCGCCTGGTCAAAGCCCTCGACTCGGGCCTCCGCACAGAGGACGAGCTGTTGGACGCAGCGTGGCCGGAGGTCCCGGCGGAGCTGCGCGGCGCGGCGGCCCTGACGCTGAGGGCGCACATGGAGAAGCTCTCCGCCGAGGGCCGCGTGCCGGGCTGAGCGCCCGAGACTGCAGCACCGAGGGGGGTGAACTCGAATCGTTTCTGACTTACCCGCGATATGCGCGGAAAAGTTAGAAACGATTCGCTCGAGCGGCGGATGGGGCGGGTCGCGGAGGGCCAATACGGGGTGGTCACACGGGCTCAGCTCTTAGAGCTTGGCCTTGGAAGTGACGCGATCGACCACAGGTTGCAACTCGGGCGGCTCTGCGCCGTCCATCGCGGCGTCTACACGATCGGGACTCGTCGACTCACGCAGCACGGGCGCTGGATGGCAGCGGTGCTCACGTCCGGCGACGGGGCGGTTCTGAGCTATCGGGCGGCGGCCGCACTCTGGGGCATGCGGCGCGGGACCCGCCTGGAAGTAACGGTGCCGACCGGCCGCAGGGCGGGGCGGGGCATCCAGATTCACCGGGCGCTGCTCCCGTCGGACGAGACGACCATCCACCAGGGGATCCCGACCACGACCGTCCCGAGAACACTCCTCGACCTCAGTGCTGTCGTTCAGCCAGACGAACTGAGAAGCGCAGTGAGGCAGGCGGAGCAACTCGGCCTACGAGACCCGCTCTGGCTGGGCGACCTGGCGGCCAGGTACCCACGCAAACCCGGCATCCCATCCGTAAAAGCCGTCGTGAAAGAAGCACAGCAAGGCCTGACCCACATAAGAAGCGAGCTGGAAGAGCGCTTCCAGGCCTTCCTCATAAGAAGGAAGCTCCCGCTGCCGAAGACGAACGTCCTGATCGAGGGGCTCGAGGTCGACTGCGCCTGGCCCGAGCAGCGCGTCATCGTGGAGCTCGACGGGCACGCGTCCCACGCCGGCCCGCACGCGTTCGAGAACGACCGCGCCCGCGACCGCCGGCTCGAAGCGGCGGGCTGGCGCGTGATCCGCATCACGTGGCGGCAGCTCCACGAGGCCCCTGACGAGGTGGAGGCTGACCTGCGCCGGCTCCTGGCGCCGGCACCAGTGTCTCGGCCGTGATCTCGCTCACCGAGCGGCAGCCGGCCAGGCCCATCGTCAGGTCGAAGTCCGCGATGAAGTTCGTGAGCACCTCGCGCACCCCGGCCTCGCCCGCAAGCGCGAGCCCGTACACGTGTGGCCGGCCGAGCAGCACCGCCCGCGCGCCCAGGGCGAGCGCCTTGAAGATGTCTGCCCCGCTGCGGATGCCGCTGTCGAGCAGCACCGGGATCCGTCCGTCCACCGCCGCCGCGATCGCCGGCAGGGCGTCCAGAGTGGCGATCGCGCCGTCCACTTGGCGGCCGCCGTGGTTCGACACGACGATCCCGTCGATCCCCTCGTCCACGGCGCGGCGCGCGTCGTCGGCATGGAGGATGCCCTTGAGGACGATCGGCAGCTTGGTCCGCTCGCGGAGGAAGGGCAGGTCGTCCCAGCTGAGCGACGGGCGCGAGTAGATCTGCACGAAGCGCTGGACCGCCGCCCGCGCACGGCCCGACCGGAGCGCCGGCAGGAATGCCTCGGGGTAGTTGCGCGTGAGCTTGATCAGCGTGCGCAGCGCCGCGAGCGAAGGCTTCGGTTCGGGCTGTGGCGCACCGTCCGCCCGCTCGGACAGCAGCTTGGTGAAGACCGGATCGCTCGTGTACTGCGCGATCCCCATGCCGCGCAGGAACGGCAGCCAGCCGAGGTCGAGGTCGCGCGTGCGCCAGCCCAGCAGCGTGGTGTCGAGCGTCACGACGATCGCCTCGCACCCGCACGCCTCCGCGCGTCGCACGAAGCTCTCGACGAGCTCGTCGCGGGTGCTCCAGTAGAGCTGGAACCAACGCGGCGAGTCCCCGAGCAGCGCGGAGACCTCCTCCATGGGGACCGACGCCTGGTTCGAGTAGACCATCGGCACGCCCTCGTCCCGCACCGCCCGCGCCACGGCACGCTCGGCCTCCCGGTGCGCCATCTCCAGCACCCCGATCGGGGCGACCAGGAACGGAGCCGGGAGCGTGCGGCCGAACAGCTCGACGCTCGAGTCGCGCTCCGACACGTCGCGCAGCATCCGCGGGACGATGCGCCAGCGGTCGAACGCCGCGCGGTTCGCGCGCATGGTCGCGCCGGTCCCGGCACCGCCGGCGACGTACGCGAAGGCCTCGTCCGACATCACCGCGCGGGCGCGCTCCTCGAGCAGCGTGGCGTCGGTCGGGACGCGCGGCCGCCGCCCGCTGACGCCGGCGACGTAGATCGAGGTCTGCTGCTCCTGCCCGCGCATCGCCTAGCCCCTGACCGTGAACCCGCCGTCGACGGTGATCGTGGCGCCGGTGAGGTACGGGCTCGCGTCGAGACACAGCCATGCGACGCAGTCGCCGATCTCGTCCGGGGTGGCCATGCGCCCAGCCGGGATCTCACCGAGGACGGCCGCCAGGGCCTCGTCGGGATCCTCGCCGCCGAGCGCGAGCGCCCGGGTGGTGAGCGGGGTGTCCACCAGCCCCGGGCAGACGGCGTTGACCTTGATGCCGCGGTGGGCGTACTCGACGGCGGCCGTGCGAGTGAGCCCGAGGATGCCGTGCTTCGCGACCGAGTAGCCCACGCCGCGCGCCGCTCCGGTCAACCCGTTCACCGACGACACGTTCACGATCGAGCCCGACCCCTGCTCCAGCATCTGCCTCAGTTCGGCCCGCACGCACAGCCACGTCCCGCGCAGGTTCACCGCGATCTGCGTATCGAAGTCCTCCTCGGCGGTGTCGGCGGTAAGCGCGCCGAGGCCGGCGTGCGTGCCCGCCACGTTGGCGGCGCAGTCGAGCCCGCCGAAGTGCTCGACGGCCGCGGCCACGAGCGCCTCGACCGCGCGCGGATCCGCGATGTCCGCCATCACGAACTCGGCGGTGCCACCACCGCCACGCACAAGCTCGACCGTCTCCTCACCACCCGCGGCGTCCACGTCGCCGCACACGACGGATGCGCCCCGCGCGGCAAGCGCGAGCGCCGTCGCGCGTCCGATCCCGGACGCCGCGCCCGTGCAAAGTGCCACAGCGCTCATCGGCGGGGCACACTAACGCGGCTAACCTTCCCAGCCGCATGATCAGCACCAATCAGTTCAAGAACGGAACGCATATCGAGGTCGATGGCACGATCTTCAAGATCGTCGAGTTCCAGCACGTCAAGCCGGGCAAGGGCGGGGCGTTCGTCCGCACGAAGCTGAAGCGGTCGGGCGACGGCGCCGTGATCGACCGAACGTTCCGCGCCGGGGAGAAATTCCGCCCGGTTCGCACGGAGTCGCGCAAGATGACGTTCCTCTACTCGGACGGCACCGACGCTCATTTCATGGACTCCCAGACCTACGAGCAGCTGGCCGTGCCGCAGGAGGCCGTGGCCGAGTCGCTCAAGTGGGTCATGCCGAACGAGGAGGTCGACATGCTCTACGTGGACGACGCCCCGAGCGACGTGCAGGTGCCGAGCGCCGTCGAGCTGGGCGTGGCCGAGACCGAGCCCGGCCTGCGCGGCGACACCGCGAGCGGGGGAGGCGACAAGCCCGCCACGCTGGAGTCCGGCGTGGTCGTGCGAGTGCCGCTGTTCGTAAACGTGGGCGACAGGGTCCGCGTCGACACCCGCACCGGCGAGTACGTCTCGCGCGCGTGAACGAACGTGTCGAGACGCACTGACCAGCGACGGGCCGCGGTGGTCGCCCTCTACCAATCCGACGTGACCGGCCGGCCCGCCCCCGACCTCGTGGAGCGCGGCGCCAGCCCGTTCACGCGCGAGCTGGTGGAGGGGGTCGAGGCCGAGCGTGGCTCCCTCGACGCGTCGATCGCCAAGCACGCCACCGGCTGGTCGCTCGACCGGATCGCCCCGCTCGAGCGCAATATCCTGCGCGTGGCCGTGCACGAGATGCAGAGCCGTCCCGACATCCCCGTAGAGGTCGCGATCGACGAGGCCATCGAGGCCGCCAAGGAGCTCTGCTCCGCCGACGCCCCCGGGTTCGTCAACGGGGTGCTCGGCGCCGTGCAGAGGGAGGAGACACCATGAACTCGCCCGACTCGCTGAGCGCGCTAGCCGAGGAGCTCGAGGCGGTGGCGGACAAGCTCCGCGCCGACGCGATCGACTCGGACGAGGCGGCCGACCTCGTGGAGCGCTGCGCCGAGATCGCCGCGCGGCTCGGCGCCGAGATCGATGCCCGCGCGCGCGGCGCGGCCGAGTCGGAGGGCCAGGAGCGCTTGCTTTGAGCACGGGGGAAGGGGGGCTCGCGCCCGCCGCCCGCTCGCAGGTCGAGCCTGCGACCTACCCGGTCGAGCTCCAGCAGAAGGTCGACGCCTTTCTGGAGCAGCTTCGCTTCGCCGCGGAGCCCGGCACCGCGCGGCTCGAGGAGGCCATGCGCTACTCGCTGCTCGCGGGCGGCAAGCGCATCCGCCCGGTGCTCGCGCTGGCCACGGCAGAGGCTGTGAGCCGCGCGCCGGACGAGGTGCTTCCGCTGGCCGCCGCGATCGAGATGATTCACACCTACTCGCTCATCCACGACGACCTTCCGGCGATGGACGACGACGAGCTGCGGCGCGGCAAGCCGACCTGCCACGTGGCGTTCGGGGAGGACGTCGCGATCCTCGCCGGCGACGGTCTGTTCGCGGAGGCGCTGCGACTCGTGCTCGACCAGCAGACGGGCGAGCCGGCGCACGTGCTGGCGGCCGTGCGCGAGGTCGTGACCGCCGCCGGCACGCACGGGATGGTCGGCGGCCAGTTCCTCGACGTGGACGGCGCCGAGGAGCGGGACCTCCGCCGCCTGCACGAGCTCAAGACGGGCGCGCTGATAGCGGCGTCCGTGGGCTCGGTGCTGGCGCTCGAGGGTCTCGACGGACCTGCCACAATGCCGTTCCGGCGCTTCGCGGCAGAGCTCGGTGTGGTGTTCCAGATCGTCGACGACATCCTCGACGTGACTGGGAACGAGGCAGAGCTTGGAAAGCCGCAGGGCTCCGACGAACGTCACGGGAAGGCGACCTACGTGAGTGTGTTCGGCCTCGACCGGGCACGGGAGCTGGCGAAGGAGAGCCACGCCGCGGCCAGGGCCGCCCTCACAGAGGCCGACGGTGCCACCGGAAGGCTCGGGCAGATAGCCGACTACATCCTCACCCGCACGACATGACCTCCAAGCTCATCGACCAGATCGACGGCCCCGCGGACCTGAAGGGGCTCGACGACGACCAGCTCGTCCAGGTCGCGCAGGAGGTGCGCGAGCTGATCATCGACACGATCGGCGAGATCGGCGGGCACTTCGGCGCGAACCTCGGCGCCTGCGAGATCGCCGTGGCGATCCATTCGCTGCTCGACTCGCCGCGCGACAAGGTGCTCTGGGACGTTGGCCACCAGGCCTACCCGCACAAGGTCCTCACCGGCCGCCGCGACGAGCTCCACACGATCCGCAAGTACGAGGGCCTCGCTCCCTTCTGCTCGATGCAGGAGTCCGAGCACGACATCATGGGCGCGGGCCACGCCTCGACCTCGGTCTCGTATGCGGTCGGCATCAAGGAGGCGATGCGCCGCGGGGTGGCGCCCGACGGCAAGGTCGTCGCGGTGATCGGCGACGGCGCGCTCACGGGCGGCGTGTCCTTCGAGGCGCTCCTGAACGCCGGCGGGATGGACGTGCCGATCGTGATCGTGGTGAACGACAACGGCATGTCGATCGCCCCGAACGTCGGCGCACTGTCGCGCCTGTTCACGCGCATGCGCCTGAACCCGAAGCTGTACCACGCCCGCGAGGACGTCGAGGAGACGCTCACCAGGCTCCCCGCCGGCATCGGCAGCAAGATCGAGCGGCTCGGCCCGATCCTGAAGGAGTCGCTGAAGGCCTACTGGGCGCCGGGACTGTTCTTCGAGGAGCTCGACCTCGCCTACGTGGGCGTGATCGACGGCCACGACGTGAAGGCGCTCCGGCAGGCCATCGGCGAGGCGCTCGAGGCCGATCGGCCCGTCGTGGTGCACTGCAAGACGGTCAAGGGCAAGGGCTTCGCGCCCGCCGAGGAGGGCGGGCTCGAGGGCATGGAGAAGTGGCATGCCGCGAAGCCCGGCTCGGTCGTCAACGGGAGCGCCGCGCCGAAGCAGAAGCCGGCGCCGGCCCGGGCGAGGAGCAGCGCGCCGGCCGCACCGCCTCAGTACACGACCGTGTTCGGCGAGGCGCTCGTGGAGGAGGCGCGCCGCGACGAGCGCGTCGTCGGCATCACCGCCGCGATGAACTCCGGGACCGGCCTCAACCTGCTTCAGAAGGCGCTCCCGGAGCGCTACTACGACGTGGGCATCGCGGAGCAGCACGCGGTCCTGTTCGCGGCTGGGCTGGCGCTCGAGGGAGCCAAGCCCGTCGCCGCCATCTACTCGACCTTCCTCCAGCGCGGCTACGACCAGATCGTCCACGACGTCTGCCTGCAGAAGCTGAACGTGGTGTTCGCTATGGACCGTGCTGGCCTCGTGGGTGACGACGGGCCCACGCACCACGGCGCCTTCGACATCTCCTACCTGCGCTGCCTGCCGCACATGGTCCAGATGGCTCCGCGCGACGAGGCCGCGCTCGTGAACATGCTGCACACCGCGCTCGTCTACGACGACGGTCCGGTCGCGCTCCGCTACCCGCGCGGCGAGGCCGAGGGCGTCGAGCTGCCGCTGCGGCCGGAGCCGATCGAGATCGGGCGGGGCGAGCTGCTCCGTGAGGGCGAGAGCGTCGCGTTCCTCGGCTACGGCTACGGCGTGAGCGTGGCGCTGGGCGCCGCCGAGCTGCTCGGCGACGAGCACGGGGTCGACGCCACCGTGGCGGATGCCCGCTTCGCGAAGCCGCTCGACACGGAGCTGGTGGAGCGGCTCGCCGCAGAGCACGACCTGCTCGTGACGGTCGAGGAGAACGTCCTCGCCGGAGGCTTCGGCTCCGCCGTGCTCGAGCACCTCGCCGACAGCGACCTCCTCCGCGACACCCGCGTGCTCCGCGTCGGGCTGCCTGATCGCTACGTGACGCACGGCAAGCCGGCGCTCCTCCGCGAGGAGGTCGGCCTCACGCCCGAGGCAGTGGCCGAGCGCGTGGCGCAGGCAGTGCTCGAGCCCTCGCTGGCCTAGCGCCAGCCCGCGTCTACCAGCGAGCGAGGCTCGTGTCCGGCTTGAGCCGGAGCGCCAGCGCCGTGAGCAGCTTGATCGTGTCCTCGACGTCGGCGAGGTCCACGAGCTCGACCGGCGAGTGCATGTACCGGAGCGGGATCGAAACGACGGCCGTCGCCACGCCGGTGCGGCTGAAGTGGACGGTGTCGGCGTCGGTGCCGGTCTGGCGCCCCGAGGCCTCGGTGGAGCACTGGATGCCCTCGGCCGCCGCCACCTCGTCCAGCAGGTCGTTCACGGCCCGGCTCACGATCGCGCCGCGCGTGATCACGGGGCCGCTGCCGAGCCCGTGCTCGCCGAGCTCGCCCGGCTCGACCCCGGGAGCGTCGGTCGCGTGGGTCACGTCCACGACCACGGCCAGGTCCGGCTGGAGGCCGTAGGCCATCACACGGGCCCCGTGCGCACCGATCTCCTCCTGCACGGCGGCCACGCCCGCCACCGGGCCGGCGTTGCCGCCCGCCTCCTTCACGCGCCGCGCCACCTCGATCGCCACGAACACGCCGAGCCGGTTGTCGAGCGCGCGCGAGGCAAGCCGCCCGTTCGGCAGGTCCAGCGGGGCGGCGGCGATCAGGACCTGGTCGCCGATCGAGACCATGGCGCGCGCCTCGTCGCCGTCCTTCGCCCCGATGTCCACGTGCAGGTTCTTCAGCTCCACGGCCTTCTTGCGCTCGTCGGCGTCGGTGAGGTGCGGCGGCTTGCGGCCCACCACACCGGGGAGCATCCCGTCGCGCGTCAGCACCTCCACGCGCTGGCCGACCAGCACCTGCGCGTCCCAGCCGCCGGACTGCACGACGTGCAGGAAGCCCTTGTCGGTCACATGGCTCACCAACAGGGCGATCTCGTCGATGTGCCCGACCACCGCCATCAGCGGGCGCTCGCCGCTTCCGTTCACGCGCGCGACCGTGGTGCCGAGCGTGTCCGTGGTCACCTCGTCGGCGAACGCCTCCGCCGCCTCGCGCCAGACGCGCGCGGGCTGGCTCTCGTGCCCGGGCGGGCCGGGGGCTGTGAGCAGGTCGTGAAGCAGTTCGGGAGCAGGCACCCGCGTCAGGCTACAGCGGCTCGACGGATGGCTCGATCTTCATCGAGCAGTTGAGGCTATTCGCGATGAAGCAGTGCTCGTGCGCGGTGTGGACGAGCTTCCGGATTCGCTCCTCGCTGGCATCGCCGCTCACCTGTATCCGCGGGCGCAGGGTGATCTCCGTGATCCGCACCGGCCGCTCGTCCTCCGGCATCAGCGCCACCGCGTGGTCCTCGTAGCCAACGACGTCGATCCGTGCCTTCGACGCGAGGTAGAGGAACGACAGCATCTGGCACGAGGAGGCGGACATCAGGAGCAGCTGCTCGGGATTCAGGACGCTGGGGTCGCCGTGCGACTCGCCCGTGCTGATGCGGATCTCCTGCTCGGCCGGCGGCGCCGTGGCCGTGTGCTCGCGACCGTAGCCCTCCGAGCCGACACCCGTGGAACCGGTCCAGCGGAGGCGAGTTTCGTAGTGGGCCATGTCCCCAAGAATAAGAAACGGCCCCGCCGGGAGGGCGGAGCCGTTTCTGAGGGAGGAGTGATGCGTATGTGATCTGTGAGAGGAAGTCTTGGTTAGGCGGTGCCCGCGCTGTAGCGGGTGACCGAGGTCATCACGAGTGCGGCGAGCCCGGCGACCGCGAACAGACCCATCGCCTCGAGCTGGCCGAATAGGGCGAAGATGACCGCCGAGAGGAGCAGGCCGAGCGCGAGGCCACGGTCGTAGACGGCCTGTGCGGACAGCGGAAGGCTGCCGCGCGCGCCGGGCTCCGTCCCGGCCACTCCGAGCGCGATCGCGAGCGAGCCGACGAGGACGCCGGTCACGAGCGGCCCCGCGTCAAGGCCGAGCAGAAACGGCCCGGCGATCAGGGCGCTTCCCGCCACCATCAGGAGCCCGGAACGGAGAGCGTGTGCGATCAGATGCGAACGGCTCATCACCGTCGAAACTACCCCTACGCCTGGGGCCGTGTGTGAGGTGAATCACACTGAGGGCCTACGCGAGCTTCCGGCCCAGCGAATAGCCCAGCGCGGCGGCCGCGATGCCCCCGAGGACCGAGGCGAGCAGGTAGCCGGCGGCTCTGCCGGGCTCCCCGGCGTCGACCTCCAGCACGATCTGGACCGAGAACGTCGAGAAGGTGGTGAATCCGCCGAGGAAGCCGATACCGAGCGCCTCGCGCACGTCGCGCTCGAACCAGTTGCTGGCGACCAAGAGGCCGAGCAGGAAGCTGCCCGCCACGTTGATCCCGACCGTGGACCAGACGAGCGCCTCGGTATGCAGCGTGAGGCGCGAGATGCCGTACCTGGCGAGGACGCCGAGGGTGCCGGCGAGGCCCACGAGGACGGTCGTCATGACGGCTAGTTCGCCGCAGCGGGGTACTCTCCCGCCGTGGCCAAGCGGCGGCTAGACACCCTGCTCGCCGAGCGCGGCCTGTTCGAGTCGCGCTCGCGTGCCGCCGCGGCCGTGATCGCGGGCGACGTCCGTGTGGCCGGGCGCCCGGCCGTGAAGCCGGGCGAGCTCGTGCCCGACGAGGCCGACGTGGCGGTGGCGGAGGCGCCGCCGTACGTCTCGCGCGGCGGAGTGAAGCTGGCGAACGCGCTCGACGCGCTGGGCATCGACCCGCACGGGCGCCGCGCGCTGGACGTGGGCGCCTCGACCGGCGGCTTCACGGACGTGCTGCTCCAGCGCGGGGCCGAGTCCGTGATCGCGCTCGACGTGGCCTACGGGGAGCTCCACTGGCGCCTGCGAAACGACGAGCGCGTCATCGTGGTGGAGCGCCGCAACGCGCGCTCGCTCGAGCCGGCCGAGCTGCCCTACGCGCCGGACTTGATCGTGGCCGACCTGTCCTTCATCTCGCTCACCAAGGTGCTCCCGGCCGTCGCGGGCGCCGCGGCCCCGCGCTTCGACCTGCTCGCGATGGTCAAGCCGCAGTTCGAGGTGGGCCGCGGGCGCGTGGGCAAGGGTGGGGTGGTGCGCTCGGCGGACGACCGGCGCGGCGCGCTCGTTGCCGTCGGCGAGTTCGCTCGCACCGAGCTCGGCCTATCCGTGCTCGGCTACGCCTCGTCGGGACTGCCCGGCCCCGCGGGCAACCTGGAGACGTTCGTGTGGGTCGCCGAGGCAGGCCGCGAGGGCGCGCTGGAGGATGTCGAGGCCGCCGCGAGAAGGGCGGAGCCGTGACGAGCCTGACCGTGTTCACACACGCCCGGCCCGAGCAGACCGGTGCCGCGCTGCGGCGCGTGATCGAGCTCGCGCGGGCGGCGGGCGTCGAGGTGCGGGTGCCGCCGGACGAGGTGAAGAAGCACGGGATCGAGCCGCAGGACGGTGTGGTGCTCGACGCGGAGTCGGACGGGCACACCGACCTCGCGCTGGTGCTCGGCGGCGACGGCACGATCCTCTCGACGCTGCGGCGCTACGCGGGCCGCGACGTGCCGGTGTTCGCGGTCAACTACGGCACGATCGGCTTCCTGGCGACGATCGAGCCGGACGAGCTCGACGATGGCGTGAAGCTCGCGCTGAGCCGCGAGTACGACGTGATGCACCTGCCCGGCCTCGTGGCGACGACATCCGCCGGCGGCCAACTCGCCATCAACGACATCTCCTTCCACCGCCGCGACACCGGCCGCGTGGCCGAGCTGGCCTACTCGGTCCAGGGCGAGGATCTCGGCGAGGTGCGCTGCGACGGGCTCGTGGTCGCCACACCCGCGGGCTCCACGGGCTACAACCTCGCCAACGGCGGCCCCGTGCTGGCCTGGGGCGTGGAGGGCTACGTGGTCTCCTTCATCGCGCCGCACACGCTGACGGCGCGCGCGCTCGTGGTCGCCCCGACCGACTCGCTGGCGGTCACCAACCGCTCGCGCGACGAGGACGTGGAGATGACCACGGACGGGCGCTCGGTCTGCGAGCTCCCCCGCGAGGAGACGATCACGATCCGCTTCCAGCCGCGCTGCGCCCAGCTGGCGCAGCTGCCGGGCGCCAACTTCTACCACCGCCTGCGCGACAAGTTCGGCCGACTGGCGAACTAAGCCGTCACGGTCCAGCCGCTCCGTCGGATGCCGCTGGTACACCTGCACGGTGCTGCTCGAGCTGCGAATAGAGAACCTGCTCCTGATCGAGCGGGCCGAGCTGCGGCCGGGCGCCGGGCTCACGGCCATCACCGGGGAGACGGGCGCGGGGAAGACGGTGCTCGCGCACGCGCTCGACCTGCTGCTCGGCGGCAAGGCGCGCTCCGGCATCGTCAGGCCCGGGGCGCCCGAGGCCTACGTCGAGGGCGTCTTCGAGCTGCCGCCCGGGCTGCTCGACGACCCGGAGCTCGCGGAGCTGCGCGAGCGCGTCGGCGAGGAGCTCGAGGAGGTCGTGCTCGCCCGGCGCGTCAGCGCGGAGGGCCGCACGCGGGCGTTCGTCCAGGGGCGCTCCGCCACCGCCGCGGACCTCCAGGCGCTCGGCGGGCGGCTGGTGGCCTTCTTCGGCCAGCACGAGCACCGCCGGCTCACGCTCGCGTCGGCTCAGCTCGACCTGCTCGACGGCTTCTGCGGGCGCGACCAGCTCGACCTGCGGGCCGCGCTCGCCGCCGCCCACGCACGGATGCGCGAGCTCGCGCGCACGCTGGGCGAGCTGCGCGAGCGCGCCGGCACCCGCGACCGCGACCTCGACCTGCTCGCCTTCGAGATCGAGGAGATCGAGGCGCTCGACCCGAGCGAGGAGGAGCGTGACTCACTGACGGCGGAGCGCGACCGCCTGCGCGCGCTCGACGGGCTGCTTGCGGCCGCGGGGGCGGGCGCCGAGGCGATCGCCCCGAGCGGCGAGGGCTCCGGCGTCGGCATGCTGCTGGCGGCCGCGGAGCAGGCGGCTCAGCCGGTGGACGGCGCCGATGCCGAGATGGACGCGCTCGCCGTGCGGCTAACCACGCTGCGTCTCGAGGCCGAGGAGCTGGGGGCGGACCTGCGCCGCTACGTCGACTCGCTCGAGGGCGAGCCGGGTCGGCTCGACGTGGTCGAGGAGCGGCTCGAGCTCTACGACCGGCTCGAGCGCAAGCACGGCGGCAGCGTGGCGGCCGTGCTGGCACACGCCGAGCGCTGCCGCGCCGAGCGCGCCCGGCTCGAGCAGGCCGAGGTGGAGACCGAGCGCGCCGAGGCGGCGCTGGCCGAGGCCCGCGCGGAGCGCGACCAGCTTGCAGCACGCCTGAGCGCCGCGCGCGCGAAGGCCGCGCCGCGGCTCGCGGCCGCCGTGCGCGAGGAGCTGGCCGCACTGGCGATGGAGGGCGCCGCGTTCGAGGTGATGCTGGAGCCGCGTGAGGAGCTGTCGCCCACCGGCGCCGAGCGCGTCGAGTTCATGCTCGCTCCCAACCCGGGCGTTCCGGCCGCGCCGATCCGCGAGGCCGCCTCTGGCGGCGAGCTCTCGCGGGTGATGCTCGCGCTCATGACCGTGGCCGGGGCGGGGGAGTCGCGCGCGCTCGTGTTCGACGAGGTCGACGCGGGCGTCGGCGGGCAGACCGCCCGCGCCGTCGGCGAGCGGCTCCGTGCGCTGGCAGAGGACCGGCAGGTCCTCTGCATCACGCACCTGCCTCAGATCGCGGCGCTGGCTAGCGCTCACTTCCGCATCGAGAAGTCAGCGGCCACCGACACGGCGCTCACGACGGTCGAGCCGCTCGACGGCGACGGGGTGGTGGCCGAGCTCTGCCGGATGCTCGGCGCGGAGGCCTCCGACACGGCCGCCCGCCGGCACGCCGAGGAGCTCCTGGCAGCCGCGTGAGGGTCTGCGAGACGTCCGCCGGGCAGATGAGTACACTCGACTTCCCAGAGACTTGATGCCCGAGAGCCGCCCGGAAACCCGCTTCATCTTCATCACCGGCGGCGTCGTCTCCGCACTTGGGAAGGGCATCGCCGCCGCGTCGCTGGGCCGGCTGCTGGTCGCTCGCGGGCTGTCCGTGACGATCCAGAAGTTCGACCCGTACATCAACGTGGACCCGGGCACGATGAGCCCGTTCCAGCACGGCGAGGTGTTCGTCACCGAGGACGGCGCGGAGACCGACCTCGACCTCGGCCACTACGAGCGCTTCACGGACACCAACACGAGCCGCGCCTCGAACGCGACCGCGGGCGCGATCTACAAC
>JAXDIL010000180.1:0-5491 GCA_034664005.1 Thermoleophilaceae bacterium
CCGGGCGGCCAGTCGGTGAACACGACCGACTCCGCGGTGCGGATCACGCACAAGCCGACCGGGCTCGTCGTGTCGATGCAGGACGAGAAGTCTCAGCTCCAGAACCGCGACAAGGCGATGCGCGTGCTGCGCGCGCGGCTGCTCGAGCGCGAGATGGCGGCGCAGCAGGCGGAGCTCGCGGCCGCCCGGCTCGCGCAGGTGGGCTCCGGCGAGCGCGCCGAGAAGATCCGCACCTACAACTTCCCGCAGGACCGCGTGACCGACCACCGGGTGGGCCTCACCAAGGGGAACCTGCCCGGAGTGCTGGGCGGCGAGCTCGACGAGTTCACCGCCGCGCTCGAGTCCGAGGAGAAGCGCCGGATGCTCGAGGCAGCCGCGCCGGTGGGCTCATGACGGCGAGCGACGGCATGACCGTCCGCGACGCCCTCGACGCGGCCACGGCGGCCCTCGAGGCGGCCGGCTGCATGACGCCCCGACTCGACGCCGAGCTGCTGATCGCGGACGCGCTCGACGTGCGCCGCAAGGACCTCTTCCTAGAACCGGAGATGGCGATCCCGCCCGCGGCCGCGCGCGTGATCGCCGAGCACGTGCGGCGCCGCAACGAGCGCGAGCCGGTGGCCTACATCCTGGGCAAGAAGGGCTTTCGCAACATCGAGCTGAAGATCGACCGTCGCGCCCTGGTGCCGCGCCCCGAGAGCGAGCTGCTCGTGGAGGCCGCGCTCGACCTCCCGGAGGGCGCGCGCGTGCACGACGTGGGCACCGGGTCCGGCGCGATCGCGCTCGCGCTGCTGGACGAGCGGCCCGACCTGAAGGTCACGGCGTCGGAGATATCCACCGAGGCCGTGGATCTCGCGCGTGAGAACGCTGAGCGGCTCGGGCTGCCGCTTGAGGTGGAGGTGGCCGACGGGCTTCCGCCGGGCGAGTACGACCTCGTGATCGCCAACCTCCCGTACGTCCGCGACGACCGCTGGGACGTCCTGATGCCGGAGATCAACCGCTACGAGCCGCGCGTCGCGCTCACCGGCGGCACCGACGGCCTCGACCACATCCGCGAGCTGGTGGCGGCGCTCGAACCGGGCACGCGCGTAGCGCTCGAGCATGCCGACGACCAGGCGGACGCGATCAAGGAAATGCTGGACGACGCCGTCTCCTACCCAGACCTCTCGAACTGGGACCGCATCACCGTCGGCCGCGCGCCGTGAAGGCGGAGGACGTCGAGACCTTCCAACGCTGCATCTCGGTGGGCGGCGTCGCGCTCTTTCCCGCCGACACGGTCTACGCGGTGGGCACCGAGCCGGACTCGCGCGAGGGCGTCGAACGGCTCTACCGCCTGAAGGGGCGCCGGCCCGACAAGCCCGCGGCGGTGATGTTCTTCCAGCTCGGGGCGGCGCTGGCCGCGCTGCCGGAGCTCGGTGAGCGCACGCGCGCGGCGCTCGAGCGGCTGCTGCCCGGCGCGCTCACGCTCGTGCTCCCCAACCCGGCGCGGCGCTACCCGCTCGCGTGCGGGCCGGAACCGGAGCGCATCGGGCTGCGCGTGCCGCTGCTCGAAGGCGAGCTGGAGCCGCTGTCCGCGGTCGGCTGGCCGGTGCTGCAGTCGAGCGCCAACCGCTCGGGCGAGCCGGACGCGCGGCGCGTGGAGGACGTGGACGAGTCCGTCCGCGCCGGGGTCGACCTCACCCTCGACGGCGGTGAGCTGCCCGGCACGCCGTCCACGGTCGTGGACCTCACGGCCTACGAGGAGGACGGCGACTGGTCCCTGATCCGCGAGGGCGCGGTACCGCTGGAGGCGATGGTACGGTCCTTGAGATGAGCGATCTGAGCCCGGATTACTTCACAAAGCCAGTCGCCGAGGTCGATCCCGAGATCGCCGAGGTGCTGAAGGACGAGGCCGCTCGCCAGGAGCGGACGCTCGAGATGATCGCCTCCGAGAACTTCGTGCCGCAGTCCGTCCTCGACTGCCAGGGCTCCGTGCTCACGAACAAGTACGCCGAGGGCTACCCGGGCAGGCGCTACTACGGCGGCTGCGAGTACGTGGACGTGGCCGAGCAGCTCGCGATCGACCGCGCCAAGGCCCTGTTCGGCGCGGACCACGTGAACGTGCAGCCGCACTCGGGCGCGCAGGCCAACTCGGCCGCCTACATGGCGCTGCTCGACCCGGGCGACCGCATCCTCGGCATGAAGCTCGACCACGGCGGCCACCTGTCGCACGGCATGAAGATCAACTTCTCCGGGCTCTACTTCGACATCGTGGCCTACGGCGTGCGCGAGGAGGACTCGCGGCTCGACATGGACGAGCTCGCGCAGCTCGCCGAGGACTCGAAGCCGAAGCTGATCATCGCCGGCTGGTCGGCCTACCCGCGCCAGCTCGACTTCCAGCGCTTCCGCGAGATCGCCGACTCGGTGGGGGCGATCCTGATGGCCGACATGGCGCACTTCGCCGGTCTGGTCGCGGCCGAGGAGCACCCGAGCCCCGTGCCGTACTGCGACGTCGTCACCACCACGACGCACAAGACGCTCGGCGGCGGGCGCGGCGGCATGTTCATGTGCCGCGAGGAGTACGCGAAGAAGATCGACTCGCGCGTGTTCCCGGGGCACCAGGGCGGGCCGCTGATGCACAACATCGCCGGCAAGGCGGTCACCTTCAAGATCGCGCAGTCGGACCTGTTCCGCGAGCGCCAGCGCCGCACGCGCGAGGGCGCTGCGATCCTCGCCGAGGAGATGGTCGGCGCGGGCGTGAACGTCCTGACCGGCGGCACCGACGTCCACCTCGTGCTGGCCGATCTGCGCGAGTCGGAGCTCGACGGCAAGCAGGCCGAGGACCGCCTCGACGAGATCGGCATCACGGTGAACCGCAACGCGGTGCCGTTCGACCCGCGCCCGCCGGCGGTCTCGTCGGGTCTGCGGATCGGCACCCCAGCGCTCGCCACGCGCGGCTTCCAGGCGGACGACTTCCGCGAGGTCGGCCGCGTGATCGGCGAGGCGCTGACCGGCGACTTCTCCGACGCTCAGCGGAGTGAGCTCAGCGAGCGCACGCGCGCGCTCGCGGACCGCTACCCGCTCTACCCACAGCTCGCCGAGCCGGCCGCCGTCTAGAGCCATCTTCGAGCTCGAAGGCATCAGGCTGGCCCGCGACGGGCGGCCGGTGCTCCAGGGCGTGACGCTCTCGATTCCGACGGGGTCGACGGCGCTGGTGGGCCCCTCCGGCTCGGGCAAGTCGACGCTGCTGCGCCTGCTCAACCGGCTGGCGGATCCCGATGCGGGCTCCGTCCGCTTCCGCGGCACGGACGTGCGCGAGCTCGATCCGCTCGAGCTCCGGCGGCGCGTGGGCCTCGTGCCGCAGCTGCCCGCGCCGGTGCCGGGCACGGTCGCCGACAACGTCTGCTTCGGGCCGCGACTGCATGACGTGGACATCGACCCGGAGCGGCCCGTGCGGCTCGCCGGGCTCGACGCCTCGTTCCTGGATCGCGATGCCTCGCGGCTGTCGGTCGGCGAGCAGCAGCGCGTGATGCTGGCGCGTGCGCTCGCGCTGGAGCCCGACGTGCTGCTGCTCGACGAGCCGACCGCGTCGCTAGACGCCAAGGCGACCGAGGCCGTGGAAACCGCGCTGCGCCAGCTCGAGGGCGTCTCGCTCGTCCTCGTGACGCATGACCGCGCGCAGGCGGAGCGGCTCGCGGAGCGGACGATCGAGCTCGAGGCCGGGCGGGTGACGGCGTGAGCTCGATTTCGATCACGCTCGGCGAGGTGGCCGCGTCGCTCGTGCTGGTGGCGCTCGCCGCGGCGGTCTCGTTCTGGCGCCGCGCCGAGCTCGAGCAGGACATCGCCGTCGCGGTGCTGCGCTCGTTTCTCCAGCTCACGGCGGTGGGCTACGTCATCCAGGCGATCTTCGACGCGGACAGCCTCTGGCTCGTGGTCGCGCTGCTGGCCGGGATGGTCGGGTTCGGGACGTGGACCGCGCGCGGCCGCGCCAAGGGCGTGCCGGGCGTGGCCATCCCGATCCTGCTCGCGCTGGCCGCGGCGGCGGCGCTCACGCTCGGGCTGGTGCTCGTGCTCGGCGTGTTCGAGGCGACGCCGCGCTACCTCGTGCCGGTCGGGGGCATGGTGATCGGCAATTCGATGACGGCGGTGGCCGTGGCGCTCAACCGGCTGGCCGACGAGATGCACGACGGCCGCCGCCAGATCGAGGCGATGCTCGCGCTGGGCGCCACCTCGTTCCAGGCCGCGCGGGCGATCGTGGCGCGCAGCCTTCGCTCCGGGATGATCCCGCTGGTGGACTCCACGAAGACGACCGGCATCGTCTTCTTCCCGGGCACCATGGTGGGGATGCTGATAGCGGGCGCCGAGCCGGTGGACGCGGTGCGGCTGCAGCTCGTGCTCCTGTGGGTGCTGCTCGGCGCGGTCGCCGTCGCGGGGCTGATCGCGGTGTCACTCGGGTACCGCGGTTTCTTTACGAGCGCGCATCAGCTGCGCGACAGCTGACCGCCCGCGGCGGCCCACCGCGCGGCCGCGGCGTCTGAGGCTCCGGCGGCGTCAGTAGCCTCCCCCCGGATGGACGAGTTCGATGCCCTCTGGGCGTTCCTCGTCGCCGCGCTGATCGCCTTTGCCGCCACCCCGCCCGTGGCCCGGCTCGCGCGCCGGCTTGGAGTCATCCACCATCCGCGCGACCGCGACCTGCACGACCGGCCCGTGCCCGGGCTCGGCGGGCTCGCGATCCTGGCGGCGGCGGTGGTGTCGGCGCTGCTGTTCCTTCCGTGGAACAGTGAGACGCGCGGCATCGTGGCCGGCGCGCTCGCCATCGCGTTCGTGGGCGCCGTGGACGACTGGCGCGAGGGCGGGCTTCACCCGGGTGTCAAGCTCGCCGGCCAGTTCGCTGCCGCCGCGATACCGGTGGCGTCCGGCGTCTTCGTGGACCACGTGACGCTTCCGTTCGTCGATCCGGTGCAGCTGAGCGACACCGCGGGCCGCGCCCTGACGCTCGTGGGAATCGTGGCGGTGATGAACATCGTGAACTTCACGGACGGCGCCGACGGGCTCGCCGCCGGTGTGTGCACGATCGCGGCGGGGACGTTCGCGATCATCGCGCTGTCGTTCCCGCGCTACGACGCGGGCGTGCTCGCCGCCCTCACGGCGGGCGCCGCGCTGGGATTCCTCTGGCACAACTTCCACCCGGCCTCGATCTTCATGGGTGACGCCGGCTCCAACCTGCTCGGCCTGCTGCTCGCCTGCGTGGCGAGTCAGGGCATCTGGAAGACGGCCGCCGTCGTCGCGCTGTTCTTCCCGCTCGTGATCCTGGCCGTGCCGATCCTGGACACCGGGTTCGTCGTGGCCAAGCGGCTCAAGTACAAGCGGCCGGTCTACTCCGCCGACAACTGGCACCTGCACCACCGCTTCCGCAACATCGGGTTCTCGCAGCGGCGGACGGTCCTCTACCTCTACGCCTGGACCCTGTCGATGGCGGCGCTGGCGCTGGCGCTGCGAGAACCCGATGTTGCGG
>JAXDIL010000017.1:0-15924 GCA_034664005.1 Thermoleophilaceae bacterium
GCACGCCGTAGAGGCCGTGGAACATCTGGTTCTTCCAGATGAGCCCGACCACGACCGGCATCAGCAGGAACGGCGTGATGAGCAGCGTCCGCACCAGGCCCTGACCGAAGAACTTGCGGTCGAGCAGCATCGCGAACGCCGCCCCGAGCACGAGCGACCCGAGCACCGGCACGACGGTCAACTCGATGCTGACCCAGGTCGCGTCGCGGAAGAAGTGGTCGCTCAGCAGGTTGCCGTAATTCTCGAGCCCGATGAACTTCCGGGGCGACGGCGGCACGACCTTCCAATCCGTGAGGCTGTACCAGATGCTCATCACGAACGGCACCTGCGTCAGCAGGACCGTGAAGATGAGCGCCGGCAGCAGGGGCAGCCGCCGACGCCACGAGTCGCTGAGGGGACGGCGACCCGAGAATGGCGCCGACGCTGCCACGCTGCCCCGGATCAGGTCACCCCCCTACTCCGGATGCGACGCTCTGGCAGTTCTTCAGCGCGGTGTCGATGGGCGTGCGCCCCGCGATCACCGCCGAGAACTGCTGCGTGCACTGGTTGCCGACGTCCTGGAACTCCGGGATGCCGACGTACTGGACCCCCGGGAGACCAGGTCGCTTGGTGGTGCCCGGGTTGTCGATCGGCGCAGCCGAGATCGCGTCCAGCGTGGGCTGGGCGAACGCGGCCGCGGCCTTCTTGTACTCGGGGATCTCGTAGGTCGAATTGCGGGTGCCCGGCGGGATGGCGGCCCATCCGCCCGGGATCCTCGAGCCGGCCTGCTTCAGGTACTCCGGCCCGGTTGCGAACGAGATGTACTTCCAGCCGAGGTCCGCCTTGCTGGAGGTGGTCGGGATGGCGAGCGCCCATGACCACAGCCAGCCGGACGCGGGGGTCTCCTCGACCGGAGCCAGTGCGTAGCCGTTCTTGCCCTTGACCGGGCTGTCGTCGGCCTCGAGCAGGCCGGCCGCCACGGTGGCGTCGTACCACATGGCCACCTTGCCGTCCTTGTACTGCGAAAGGCACTCGTTGAAGCTCGAGCCGGCCGCGTCCTTCTCGCCCGCGTCGTTGATCAGGTCGACGTAGAACTGGAGCGCGTTCTTGAACTCAGGCTGGTCGACCATCGCCTTGTCGACGGAGCCGTCCGGCTTCGCGGACCACCATGTGCCGCCCATCGTGTTCAGCACCGTGGTGAACGACGCGCCGAGGTCACCCCACCCGGGCTTCCCGCGCAGGCAGATGCCGGCCATGTCGGGCGTGTTGACCTTCCGCGCGATGTCGGCGACCTGCGCCCACGTGGGCTTCGCCGGCATGGTCGCGCCCGCCTTGTCGAGCACGTCCTTGCGGTACATGAGGAAGGACGACTCGGCGTAGAACGGCGCCGCGTACATCTTCCCGTCGGCCGACAGGGCGTTGCGCACCGACGGGATCAGGTCGTCGAACTGGTACGAGCTGTCCCCGGAGGCGAACTTGGTCAGGTCAGTGACGTTGCCGGCCGCGCCGAACTGAGGCGCCTCGAACGGTCCGATCATGACCACGTCGAACTGGCGGCCACCTGCGGCCACGTCGCGCGTCGTGACCTCGCGCAGGGTTCCCTCGTCGAGGATCGTGTAGTTCACCTTGATGCCGGACTTCTTGGTGAACAGCGAAGGCGTGAGTTTCGCGATGTCCTTCATCTGAGGGTTGTCGACGACGGCGACGTTGATCGTCTTGTCGCCGGAGCCACTCCCACCGTCGTCGCCCCCGCATGCCGCGAGCACCAGCCCGACGACGAGCAGCGCGGCGATCAACCCAATGCGGACGGTACCTCTCATGCTCTCCTCCTAATGCATGGTCGCGGGGACCCGAATGCGCGGTCAAGGCTCCTTATAGCGTTGGTTTATGTGGGATGTCAAGGCCCTGCGGGACATATTCAACATAAACCCAACCTCTGGCGCTTGGAGTTGTCTTTGCTTATAGTGAGCGCGACGTGGGCCGTCCCACCCCCATCCGCCTGGCTCAGGCCCGTCTTCCCGAGATCGAACGTGGCGGGATTCCCGTGCCCAGATACGACCGCGCGCGCCTCGAACCGGGCATCGTCCATGTGGGAGTCGGTGGCTTTCACCGCGCGCACCTCGCCGTCTACGTCCACGAGCTCGCGTCGCGCGGCAGCGCCTGGGGGATCGTGGGGCTCGGGTTGCTCGAGGCCGATGCCGAGATGGCCGCCACGCTCGGCGGCCAGGACTGCCTCTACACGCTGATCGAGAAGGGCGGCGGCGAGCCCTCCGCCCAGATCATCGGGTCCATCACGGGCTTCGTGCACGCGCCCGGCGGCCAGGACGGCGCCGCGACCGAGCTGATCGCGGCTCCCAGCACGTCGATCCTGTCGCTGACGATCACGGAGTCGGGCTACAGCGAGCCGCCGGATGCTGCACCAGCGGGTGCTGAGCCCACGACCTTCGACCGGATCGCCGCCGCGCTCGCGCTCCGGCGTGAGCGCTCCCTCGGTGCGCTCACGATCCTGAGCTGCGACAACGTGCCACAGAACGGAGACGCGGCTCGCGCCGCCACGCTGTCCGCCGTCGGCCGGCTCGACGGGGACCTCTACCAGTGGGTGGAGAGCCACTGCCGCTTCCCGAACTCGATGGTCGACCGCATCACGCCGGCCACCGCATCCGACGACCGCGACTGGCTGCGCGACAGCGCCGGCATCGTCGACGGCTGGCCCGTCGTGTCGGAGCCGTTCAGGCAGTGGGTGATGGAGGACGACTTCGCCGGGGAGCGGCCCGCGTGGGAGGACGCCGGTGCGCTCTTCAGCGATCGGATCCACGACTGGGAGCAGTACAAGCTCCGCATGCTGAACGCGGGGCACTCGAGCATCGCGTACCTGTCGGCCCTGGCCGGCATCACATACGTGCACGAGGCGATGGCGGTGCCGGCCGTGCGCAGCTTCCTCGAGGGACTGCTCTACGAGGAGGCCATTCCGACCCTTGTCGAGATCCCGGGGCATCCGCGTGAGGACTACGCTGCGTCCGTGCTCGAACGGTTCGCGAACGCCGGTGTGCGGGACCAGATCGCGCGCCTCTGCCTGGACGGCAGCGCGAAGTTCGCCACCTTCCTGATGCCGACGATCGAGCGCCAGCTGGAGGGCGGCGGCCCGGTCGACCAGGCCGCCACGGCGCTGGCCGGGTGGGCGCGCTACCTCGCCGTCGTGGATCCGGCGGAGCAGGCCTTCGATCCCGCCGGCGACGTCGCGCGGAGCTATGCCGCGGCGGCGGCCGCGGACCCGGAGGCGTTCCTGGAATACGAGGCCGTCTTCACTCCGGCGGTCCGCTCCGCGCCGCGCTTTCGCACGGCCTTCAACGCCGGCTACGAGCGGATCGTCGTGGACGGACCGATCGCCGCGATGGGCGCCGCATGACGGCCACGGACGAGAGCGCCGCGCTGCCGCGGCTGCAGCACGATCGCCAGCACGCCATCTACATGCTCGCCCTGAGCCAGGGCTCGGTCGACGTCGCCGACCTCGCGCGCCGCTACGGGGTCAGCACCGAGACGATTCGCCGCGACCTGTCCGACATGCAGGGCAAGAGTCTCCTGCGCCGCGTCCACGGCGGTGCCGTTCCCGTGGAGCGGATCAGCCACGAGCCGATGCTCGCCGCGCGCGACGTCGTGAACGCCGAGGAGAAGCTGCGGATCGCGACGAAGGCCGTCGAGGAGGTGCCGGAGAGCGGCTCTGTGATCATCGACTCCGGGTCCACGACCCAGCGGCTCGCGGAGGTGTTCCCGGTCGAGCGCGACGTGCACGTGGTCACGAACTCGCTCATGACCGCGCTAACGCTGAGCCGTCGCCAACTGCGGCAGATCACCGTGCTCGGCGGGGCCGTGCGCACGAACACGCTCGCCATGGTGGACGACACGACGCGCGCCGAGCTGCAGCACATGGCGATCGACGTGCTGTTCATCAGCTGCGACGGGCTGTCCTTCCAGCACGGCCTGACCACGCCGTACCGGGAGGAGCACATGGTCAAGCGCGCCATGATCGAGCGCGCGCGCCGTGTGGTGGCGATGGTCGACCAGTCCAAGTTCGGGAACGTCCAGATGTTCAGCTTCGCGGCATTCCATGAGATCGACGTGCTCGTGACCGACAAGCGTGTGGAGCCCGAGGCCGCCCACGCACTGTCGGAGCACGGCATCGCGGTCCACCGTGTCTGAACCCGGCGAGCCGCCCGCGCCCCCGGAGCTCGAGGAGGTTGCAGCCGCTGCCGCGCGCGCCGCGGCCGAGATCGTGACGGCGGCGTACGGGCAGCCGCGGCCCGTGGGTCGCAAGTCGTCGCCGACCGATGTGGTGACGCAGACCGACCTGCGCGCAGAGGAGCGCGTGCGGCGGCTGCTGGCCGAGGCCACGCCCGAGGCTGGGATCCTGGGCGAGGAGGGCGGCACGACGGCGCCCGGCGCACGGCTTCAGTGGGTGATCGACCCGCTCGACGGGACGGTCAACTTCGTCTACGGCGTGCCGCTGTTCGCGGTGAGCATCGCGGCCGCCGTGGACGGTGCGGTCGTGGCGGGCGCCGTCGTGGACGTGCTGCGCGGCGAGCTGTTCTCGGCCCATCGCGGCGGCGGCGCCCGTTGCGACGGCCTGCCGATCTCGGTCTCGACGTGCTCGTCGCTGCCGCAGGCGCTTGTGACGACCGGCTTCTCCTATCGCGCGGAGTTGCGCGAGATCCAGGGCGAGGTCGCGCACCGGCTGCTGTCCCGCGCGCGCGACCTGCGCTGCTTCGGGTCCACGGCGCTCGAGCTCTGCTGGGTCGCCTGCGCGCGCGTCGACGGCTACTTCCAGCGCGACACCGAGATCTGGGATCGCGCCGCCGGAGCGCTGATCGCGGAGGAGGCCGGCGCGCGCATCGAGCTGCCCTGTCCCGAGAACGACGACCTGGTGATCGCGGCCGGGCCGGCCGTGTTCGAGGACCTGCGTACCGTCGTTCAGCCGGCGGCGGCCTGAGCCTCGGCGGCCGAGCGCTGGAAGTCGAACTTCCGCCAGACCTCGAGCAGCGGCTCGTGCGCGACGTGCTCCGCCAGCCGCGCCACCGCGTTCACCGCCTGCCAGCGTGAGAACAGGGCGGGAGCGAAGTCGAGCCGGTCCTGAAGGGTCGACAGGTAGGCCTGCGTCAGCACGGTGAGCGTGTGGAGATCGGCGCCGGGGAGGTGGCTCGGAGTCGCGCCGCCGTGAGCGAGCAGCGTGAGCGACGAACGCGCTACGTCCGCGATCGGGTCACCTCGAGAGGCGTCGAACCAGTCGACGAGCACCGGCCCGTCCCGGCTCATGATGACGTTGCTCGGATGCAGGTCGCCGTGGCACAGACGCGGCCCCGCGTTTCGCTCGGGCAGCAGCTCGAGCGCGACGCCGAGCGAGGCGTCGACGTTGGCGGCCGACCAGCGGATCTTGCTGACCAGCCGGTCGCGCTGGTCCGGGAGCGTCACCGGCGGCAGGAGCTCGAACAGCGCGAGCTGGACTTCCGCCAGCGTGCGACCCAGCCCGGCGCTCCGAGCCGGCCGGTCCACGACCTGTTCCCACATCGACGGTCCATCCACCCGCTCCCAGATGCTGGCCGGGCGGCCGAAGATCCGCTCGATTCCCAGGAGCGCAGGCGCAGGCGCGCCGACCGCGCGCACCGCCTCCACGTACTCGGCCTCCGCCTCGATCCAGCTGGCGGGCGTCGCCGGCTTCGGCACCTTGATGACCGCGCCGTGTCCATACGCATGCACCAGAGAGCGCGACCCGCGCGCGACCACATCGCCAAGGAGTCTGAGCGTCATCGAAACACTGAGCAGTTCGCCGGTGTATGGCGAACCTACTCGATGCGCTTCGCCTATCGCAATACGAGGCGGCGGCTGACCCGGCGCGACCGGTTGTGTGCGCCGTCCTCCGCGCGTACCACCACGCGCTGACGACCGGCCCGCAGGCCTCGTGTTCCGAACGCCACCGAGCCGCGGCCGGCCGTGCGCCTGCGCGTGAGGCTCTTCTCGATCTGCCAGCGGCCTCGCACGCGGCGCTCGACACGCACCGTCACGGTCGAGCGCTCGCTCACGCGGAAGCGCACACGCACGCGCACACGCGAGCCGGCCCGGACTCGCTTGCGCGACAGGGCCACGCGCGAGAGCGACGGCGGGTCACGGTCGAGCCCCGGGATCAGCTCGGTCAGCCCCCGCTCGCGCGTCTCGACGTCGAGCAGCGCCTGGTTGTCGCGGTTGCCGCTGAAGCTCTGGTTCGCGACTATCAGCCGGGTGCCGAGGAAGCGCGCGCTCGAGGGGGTGTCGAACGGCACGGGCGAGCCGTTGTTGCCGTCTCCAGACGAGCCCGGGAAGCGCTCGAGCTCGCGCCCGTCGGGTGCGACCACGGCGATCTGGTTGGCCGCCCCGGCCAGCGGCACGTACAGGTTGCCGGAGCGCGCGATCGTGAAGCCGTCGGGCAGGTCGGCGGGCTGGCTCTCCCACAGCTGCCGCAGCTCGCCGGGCGAGCCGTCGGGCTGGATCTCGGTGGCGTAGATCTTGCCCGTGGTCGGGTTGAGCGCGCCGAGGCCCGCGGAGCTGCCCTGGCCGATCAGGAGCGTGCGCTGGTCGGCGCCGAGCGCCAATCCGGTGGTGCCGAACTCACCGCCGTCGAGACGGCGGTCAGACAGCCAGCCCGTGGCCGTGCCGCCGCCGGGCGGCACGCGCCAGACCACTCCCTGGAGGAAGTCGCTCACGTAGAGGCTGCCGTCCGGGCCCCAGACGCCGTAGTTGGCCATCGGCGGGCGGTCCTCGAGCGTGGGCGAGCAGTCCGTGCGCGCCTGCAGCGGGGGGCAGGGCGCCAGGTCCGGGAAGGTCGCGTACTGCACGAAGCTGCCCCTCGACCTGTCGAGCAGCAGCGCGCGGGCCGGCGTGCGGTCGAGCAGGACGAGGCGCCCCTTCGAGTCGCTCGTGGCCACCTGCACGCCGTGATCCTTCGAGAGGTCCTGGCCCGGGACCGTCCACGACCGCATCAGCGTGCCCGTCTTGTCGTACTCGAGCACGCGCGAGCGCGAGCTGTCGCCGCCCGGGTTCACGTACGTGCCCACGTACACGCGCCCGTTCGGGTGCACGTAGGCCATCGCGGGAAACCCCGGGGGCGGGACGCGGGCGAACAGCCGCGTGTCGAAGCGCGCCCGCACCGCGCCGTCGGCCGGCGCGGCCGCGAGCACCGACGCGAGCAGCGCGGCCGCGATGAGCGCCGACCGCCTCACAGCTGGTCTAGCACCTCGCGCGCGGCGCGCTTGCCCGACCGGATCGCTCCGTCCATGTAGCCGTTCCAGTACGTCGAGGTTTCGGTGCCGGCCCAGTGGATGCGGCCGACCGGCTCGCGCAGCGCGGGCCCCTGCCCGAGCAGCACACCCGGGGCGGCGATCCCCACGGGGCCGCCGCGCGACCACTTGGCGCCGGGCCAGTCGGTCTCGAAGTAGGCGCGCGGGCGCAGGGCCGCGTCGCCGAAGTAGGCGGCGAAGCTCGCGAGCACCGCGGCGCGACGGTCGGCCCGCGACTTGGCGCGGTGGACGCGCGCCTCGTCGCCGCCGACGAAGCCGAACAACACGCCCGGCGAGCCGTCCGGCGGAGAGTCGTCAAAGGTGGCGTTGACCGGTCCGTTCAGCGACACGGCGGTGCCGTTCAGTCCCGCGTCGCGCCAGAAGGGTCGGTCGTAGACGGCCGTGACCTTGAGCAGGGTGCCCTGCGGCATCGCGCGCGTGAGCTCGCGGCGGCTCGCCGGCAGCCCGGGGCTGTAGCGGATGCGCCCGGCGAGCACCGGCGGCACGGCCACGATCACCCGCCTGGCCGTGACCACGTAGCGCCGCGACTCGACACGCACGCGGCCCTTCGCGGTCGCGATGCGGCTGACCGGGGTGCCGAGCTTGACGCTCGGCCCGAGCCGGCGAGCGAGCCGGTTGCAGATCACCTGCGAGCCGCCGTGGAAGCGGAACATCTGCGCGCCGTCGCGCGTGTTGAAGTTGCGCTCGAAGGTCCCGACGTTGCGCTCGTCGCCGGACGCCGCGATGTAGAAGAGCGTGAACAGCAGCGACAGCTCACGTGGCTCGGCGCCGAAGATCGGCCGGGTGGCCGCCGGCACGAGCCGCCGGAAGCGCGGGCTGGCGCTGTTCGCGTTGATCCACTGCTCGAGCGTCTGGTGGTCCCAGTCGCCCGCGGAGGCCGCGTCCCAGGGCGCGTCCACCGGGACCTCCTTCGACATCTCGTCGAGCCGCGACACGACCGTGGCGAGGTCGGGGATGATCGTCGGGTCGGGCGGCGCCGTCCCCGTGGGCCCGGAGTCGCTGTAGGTCATGCGCGTCCCGTCGGCGAAGTAGACGTTGTCGCCCTCGTTGAAGGTGGGGAACGTGTCCACGCCCATCTCCGCGGCTAGCTCCAGGATGTGGTTCTGGGTCGGGCCCGCGAAGGTGCCGCCCGTCTCCGTCTCCTCGCCGCCGCCGATGGACTTGTTCCGCACCCGCCCGCCGACGCGGTTGCGGGCCTCGAGCACGAGCACCGAGCGGTCGTCCTGCATGAGCTCGTGCGCGGCGGTCAGGCCGGCGAAGCCCGCCCCGATCACGACGACGTCGACGTGCCGCCGTGACGGCCTGCGCCGCCGGCGCTTCGCGGCGTCCGCGTCCGGCGCGCCTGCGGCCAGCGCGCCGGCGCCGGCCAGCGCCCCAGCTTCGATGAGCTCGCGCCGGCTGAGGACCCCGTCGTTCACAGCGCGCGCGAAGTTACCATCCGGCCGGTGACGCTTGACGCAGTTCGCGAACGGGTAGCCGAGGTCAGTCGCCGCCTGGCCGCGGAGGGGCTCGTGCTGGGTACCGCCGGCAACGTCAGCGCCCGGAGCGGCGACCGCGTTGCGATCACGCCCACCGGCGCGGTGCTCGCGGACGTCGAGCCCGGTCAGGTGAGCGTCGTGGATCTCGACGGGGAGCACGTGGACGGCGAGCTGGCGCCCACGTCCGAGCTCGACCTGCACCTGGGTGTGTACCGCCGCTACGACGCCGGGGCCGTCGTGCACACGCACGCGCCGATGGCGACGGCGCTCGCGTGCGCGATCGACGAGCTGCCGGCCGTGCACTACACGATGCTCACACTCGGAGGCCCGGTGCGGGTGGCGCCGTACGCCACCTACGGCACCCCCGAGCTGGCGAGCGTGGTGCTGGACGCACTCGAGGGGCGCAGGGCGGCGCTGATGGCGAACCACGGCGCGATCGTCTACGCCGACGACCTCGCCGGGGCGCTCGAGCTGTCGCTGCTGCTCGAGTGGGCCTGCACGGTGTACTGGCGTGCCGCGGCGATCGGCGAGCCGCGCGTGCTCGATCAGGAGCAGCTCGAGGCCGTCGTGGCGAGGGCGCTCGCGGGCGGCTACGGCAGCACGCGCAGCGTCGAAGCCGACGGATGAGCGGCGCGATGAGGGCGCTCTGCGTGGGAGTTCACGTGCTGGACGTCCTGGTCCGGCCCGTGGATGCGATCCCGGAGGGCCAGGGCGGCGAGCTGGTGGAGGAGATCCGGATCACCGCGGCGGGCTCGGCGGGCGGCACCGCGCTCGTGCTGGCGAAGCTGGGGGCGTCCGTGAAGAGCGCGGGCGCCATCGGCCGCGACGCGGCCGGCGACATGCTGCTCGCCCTGCTCAAGCGCGACGGCGTCGACACCGAGCTGCTCGTGCGGCGCGAGGACGTGCAGACGTCCGCGAGCGTGCTACCGATCCGCCCGACCGGCGAGCGGCCGGCCTTCCACGTCGTCGGCGCGAACGGCAGCTTCGGCCCGGACGACGTACCGCCCGGCGAGATCGAGGCGGCCACCCACGTGCACCTGGGCGGGCCGGAGTTCATGGGCGGCGAGGCGGCGGCGCCGCTGCTCGCGCGCGCCCGCGAGCACGGAGCGGTCACCTCCGCCGACGTGCTGGCGCCGGGCGAGGGGCTGCTCGACTGGATCGCTCCCGCGCTCGCGGAGCTCGACTACCTACTGCCGAACCGCGAGCAGGTGCTCGCCCTGACCGGCACCCCTGCTCCAGGTCGTCCGCGCCGGTCGCTGCTCGAGCGCGGTGTCGGCTGCGTGGCCGCGACCTGCGGTGCCGAGGGCGTCGTGCTGGTCGACGCGGACGGCACGGAGACGGTGCCGGCTTTCGAGGTCGAGGCCGTCGATACGACGGGCTGCGGCGACGCCTTCTCGGCCGGCTTCCTGCGCGGCCTCTCGCTGGGGCGCGAGCGCCGCGACGCCGCCGTGCTCGGTTGCGCCGCGGCGGCGCTCGTAGCGCAGGGCCTCGGCACCGACCACGGTGCCTTCGATCTCACCGATGTGATCGATCGGTCACAGCAGCAGTAGATGCGCGCCTTCAGCGCTCGATCGTGATCTCGTCGTTCGCGACCGCGACGGCGATCAGGTGCGTCCGGGTCCTGGCGCCCACGCGGCCCATCGCGTTGCGGATGTGGGTGCGGACCGTCTGGGGGGAGAGGAACAGCGTCTCCGCGACCTCCTGGCCGTTCAGGCCCTGGGAGAGCAGCGTGATCACCTCGCGCTCGCGCGGCGTGAGCTGGTGCTTCGGCTCCGCCGCTGACAGGGCGCCCGTCAGTCGCGGGTCGCGGTAGGGGCGCCCGGCGGCCACCGCGCGCACCGCCGCGACCAGCTCCACGGGCGGTCCGGCCTTCGTGGCCACGCCGAGCGCCGACGAGCGTTCCGCGGCCGCCAGCACCTCGGGGTCGCCACGACCGGTGTAGAGGAGCACCCGCGCCCCCGCCGCCGCCGCATCCTCGAGCAGCTCGAGGCCGTTCTCGCCGCCGAGGTCCACGTCCAGGACGACGACGTCGGGGCGGCGGCGCTCGAGAAGGCCACGTGCGCCGGCGAGGTTGAACGCGGTCCCGGCGATCTCCATGCCCTCGCGGCGAAGCAGCAGCTCGAGCCCACGTCCCACGGCCTCGTGGTCCTCGACGATCAGGACGCGTGTGGGCTGGACCAGGCCCGGAGCCACGACGCCATCGCGGTCCTCCGGGCTGTCGGGCAGACGCGCGCCGATCTCCGTGATCTCGTTGAGCGCGTCCAGAAACGCATCGAAGACCTCCGCGTCGAACTGCGTGCCGCGTCCCTCGGACATCATCTGCACGGCGTCGCCGACGCTGTACGCGCTTCGGTAGATCCGGTCGTTCGTGAGCGCGTCGAAGACGTCCGCGACGGCGGCGATCCGGCCCGCGAGCGGGATCTCCTCGCCGCTGAGGCCGCGTGGATAGCCGCTGCCGTCCGGGCGCTCGTGGTGGCTGAGCGCGATCGTCGCGGCGAGCTCGACGAGCTCGTCGCCTGAGCCGGTCAGGATCTCGTGCCCGTAGACCGTGTGGCACTCGATCTGCCGGCGCTCCTCCAAGTTCAGCTTGCCCGGCTTCTGGAGCACGGCGTCCGCCACGCCGACCTTGCCCACGTCGTGGAGCAGCGCGGCCGCGCGCAGGCGCTCGCAGTCGACCTCCTCGAAGCCGAGCCGCTTCGCGATCGCGGCGCAGCTCTCGCTCATCCGCTGCATGTGGGCCGCCGTCTCCTCGTCGCGGAAGCGGGCCGTGCGGGCAAGCCGTCGCAGAAGCAGCTCGCCGAAGGCGGGATCCGTCGACTCCGAGCTCTGGGCGGCCACCAGCGCACGCAGCTCGTCACCGCGCTTGCGCGCGACCTGCCGCTCGCTCCGCCGCTGCATGGCGGCCGTGACGGTCACGGCCACCTGCTCGCTGTTCAGCGGTCTGACCAGGTAGCCGTCGACGCCCGCGCCCAGGATCTTGCGGGCGGTCGCGAAGTCGCCGTTCTCCGCGATGATCACCGTCGCGATGTCGGGCTGCAGCTCACGCGCGGTGTCGGCGAGCATCGCGCCCGACCCGTCCGGGAGCGGGAGCGCGGACACCACGGCGTCGTAGCGGCGTGTCTCGAGCCGCACGCGAGCCTCGGCGACTGTGCCGGCCCGCGACACGTGATAGCCGTGCTCGCTCAGCGCAGTCGCGATCAGGTCGCGCGCGGCCGCCTCCGGCTCGACCAGGAGCGCCCTGATCATGACGACGCGCTCCCGACCGTCTGATCGGTCGCTGCCACAGGCCGGGCGCCGAGGGCGGAGCGCACCGCACCGAGCAGCTCTGCCCCCGTCACCGGCTTCATCAGGAGCGCCCCCCGCCCGTCGAAGGGGCCCTCGTCGTCGAGCAGCTGCGCCGGATGCCCGGACATGTAGATGACCGGGATGCCGCGCTCGTCGACGTGCAGCCGCTTCGCCAGCTCGACCCCGGACAGGTTCGGCATGACGACGTCGGTGATCAGCAGGTCGATCGGCCGGTCCGTCTCGGCGGCGAGCGTGAGAGCGTCCTCGCCGTCTGAGGCCTCGAGCACCTCGTATCCGTTCGAGGTGAGGATCCGCGAGGTCGAGATGCGCAGCGAGCACTCGTCTTCGACGAGCAGGATCTGCTCCGCGGCGCCGCGCAGGGACGTGTCACCCCGGTCCCGGTCGGACGCCTCGTCGACCTGGGCCGCGGCGGGGAGGTACACGATCACGGACGTCCCGATCCCCTCCCTGGAGCGGATCTCGATCGCACCGCCGGCGTGCTCGACGATCCCGTACACCGTCGCCAGGCCGAGGCCCGTCGCGTGGCCGACCGACTTGGTCGAGAAGAACGGCTCGAACGCGCGCTCCTGGACCTGCTCGGACATTCCGGCGCCCGTGTCGCGCACGGTGACGCGCACGTATCGGCTCGTGGCCAGGCGCGGCTCGCCCGGGAGCTCCTGTTCGCCTACGACGTCCGCGAAGACCGCCAGCTGCCCACCCTTCGGCATCGCGTCGCGCGCGTTCACAGCCAGGTTCAGCAGGATCTGATCGAACTGGCCGGGCGCAAGGCGCACGGGAGGCAGGTCGTCCCCGACCAGGAGGCGCACGTCCACACGCTCGCTGACCGTCGTACGCAGCATCGTCTCCATCGCCGCCAGCGTCGGCCCCACCTGTACGAGCTCCGGAGGCGCCATGTCGCGCCGGCTGAACAGCAGCAGCTGGTGAGCCAGCTTGGCCGCCCGCTCCGCGGTGAGGCCGATCTCCTTCGCATCGTCACGGCGCGCGTCGCCCTCGGGGAGCGACTCGGCGAGGAAGTGGGCGTAGTTCAGGATCACCGCGAGCAGGTTGTTGAAGTCGTGCGCCACCCCGCCGGCGAGCTGGCCGAGTGCCTCCAGGCGGCGTGACTGGGCGTCTCGCTCACTGCGCCGAAGCTGCGACTCGTGCGCGAGGCCGAGGTGGTGCAGTGCGATCGCGACGCGCACGAAGACGAGGACGATCGTGGCCGTGGCCAGCACGAGCGGCACCACGCCCACCCGGGCGAAGTGGTCGTACACGAGCACGGCGAGCGCCGGCAGCGCGAACAGCGACGGGAACGCGAAGCGCGCGCCGAAGCGGATCGGCGGTGACGCGCCGGCGCCGGTGCCCTGCCAGCCCGCCCAGGCGATCATGACCGTCGACAGCGGCCAGAGGAAGTCGTAGGCGCTGCCGAACTGGTAGCCGCCGTCCGCGGCGTCGTACACGTGGATCGCGTCCGCGGCGCCCGCGAGCGCCCATCCGAGGGCGGTGAAGAGCCAGATCCGCCGCCAGGCCTTCCCCGACATCGCGAGCGCCCCCACGGCGAACGCCAGCAGCACGAAGTCGCAGACCGGATAGGCGATGGTGGGCGCATAGGCGCTGGTGCTCGCGTCGAACAGCTCGGTCGCCGGTCCGGACAGGAGGGCGAGCGCGAGGCTCGTGGTGGCGAGCGCGGCGGTGAGCCCGTCGAGCAAGATGAGATTGGTCTGCCCGCGCACGTTCTCGCGCGCCAGGGCGATCACGCCGACCGTCATGAACGGGTAGCAGGCCACGAAGAAGATGTCGGAGACGGAGGGATAGGAGCCGGCCCCGGCGGAGTCGCCGATCAGCGTGAAGTAGAGGTCGCCGGCGGCCCAGAGAGCCAGGCCCGCCGCCATGAACGACCAGGCCAGCCGCTGCTCTCGGACCAGGATGGGCCGGAACGCGAGGAGCACCGCGGAGGCGACGAGCACGACGTCGTAGACGTTCCGCCCGACCGGCCCGGATTCGAGCGGTCCGCCGAAGGCCCCGGACGGGTCCACGAGCCCCTGCGCAAGCGCCAGCAGCGCCAACCCGGCGGCGATGGCAACCGCAGGTCTCGGGGCAGGCTGGGTCAACGCGTCCCGCAAATGGTCACTTTGCGGTAGAGCGATGTACCTGGCGGAGGCGGACGACCTTGTCCCATGGAATTGCTGCGCACAATTGGAGTGTCGGCGCGAGTACCTCTTTGCGTCATCGGCCATTTGGGGGATTTCCGGGTAAGGGCGCTCCATGGACGCTTCCGAAGCAATCGAGATCCTCGACTCGGCTGTGGACGCGCTCGTCGTCAGCGACGAGCGGGGGTCGGTCGTGTGGCTGAATCGCGCCGCTGAGCGCACCTTCGGCTACGAGCGCTCCGAGGCGGTCGGCAAGGAGGCGACCGAGCTCGTGATCCCGGACGGAGTTCACGAGGGGCACAGGCAGGGCGTCGCGCGGCGCTCGGACGGCACCGAGTTCCCGGCCGAGCTGACCGTCACCCGCTCGGGGGACTCGCCGGTCCGCTTCACCGTCTGGGTCCGTGAGTTCGTGCCGACTGGGGCCGACCGGCGGTTGCGCACGCTGATCGAGCGCGCGGAGCAGGCTGCCGGGCTCGGCAGCTGGGACTGGGACATCGAGCGCGACGAGCTGCTCTGGTCGGACAACCTGTTCAGACTGTTCGGGCTGGAGCCTGGAGCGATCCACCCGACGCCGGAGTACGTCTTCGAGCGCACCCATCCCGACGATCGGGCGCGCGTCGAGCGCGAGGTGGCGGGGCTGACCGCCACGGGGCAGATGACGCCGCTCGAGTACAGGATCATCCGGGCCGACGGGTCGCTCGCGTACCTGACGGCCACGCTCGCGGTCGTCGATGCGGTTGACGAGCGGCCCACGCGCCTGATCGGCTCGGTGCAGGACATCACCGCGCGGCGCCGCGCCGAGCGCGAGGTCACGGCTCACCTTGCCGTCGCGGTGGCGCTGGACGAGTGGCCGTCCTTGGACGAGGGCGCCGCCATGCTGCTCCGGGGCCTCGCGGAGTCGCTCGACTTCGCGGCCGCCGCGCTGTGGGTGCCGGAAGGCGGGCAACTCACCCGGCGCGTGTCCTGGAACGAAAGCCCCTCTGAGCCCGGCCTGGCACTGCTCGCCTGGCGGGAGCGCACGCCCGTGCACGAGGGCGGCGCCGTCGCGGTTCCGGTGATGACGGGCGACGAGGTGCTGGCGGCCATCGAGCTCCACTCGCCAGCCGAGGTGACGGTCACGGACCGCCTCGTCGAAACGCTCACCGGCATCGGCTACGAGGTCGGCCAGTTCCTGACGCACCGCCGTGGCGAGCTGAGCCCTCACTCGCTCACGCGGCGCGAGCTCGAGGTGCTGCAGCTCGCGGCCCGCGGCAACTCGGGGCCTCGGATCGCGGCCGAGCTGTTCCTGAGCCCGGCAACCGTAAAGACCCATTTCGAGAACATCTACGCGAAGCTCGGGGTCTCCGACCGTGCCGGCGCGGTGGCGTACGCGCTCCGTCTTGGCCTGATCAAGTAGAGCTTTTCGGCCGGAGCATGCAGGATTGGTGCGGGGATGCTGACCCGTACCTGTGCGTTGCGCTGGGGATCCCCTGATTGGGGCATAGCCGACCCAGATGGAGGCAGGGGGCCATCATCCGCTGTCGCTTCGGCGACGTTTCTCGACATCGCTCGCGATGACGCTCGTGCTCGCGTGCTGGCTCCTCCTCCCCGCGGCGGCAGATGCCGCGGTGACTCTTCCCGAAGCCCCCAATGCGACGGTCGCGGTGCTGGACACGGTTCACACGGCGATCCAACCGGCAGCCGCGGCCGTCGCATTGGGGGCTTCGGGAA
>JAXDIL010000162.1:0-4085 GCA_034664005.1 Thermoleophilaceae bacterium
GCCATCGGCTCGGTCGAGGTGCGGCCGGTCATGGACTACGAGGGCGCCGACGAGTCCGGCGCGGAGCAATCGGCGGCGGCTCAGCGCTAGCGCCCTCCGGCGCGGTCGTCGACCGCCTGTTCCGGCGTGAGTCGGGCCGGGCGGTCGCCACCCTGATCCGGATCCTCGGCGACTTCGACCTCGCCGAGGAGGCGGTTCAGGAGGCGTTCGCGAAAGCGGTCGAACGCTGGCCGAGTGACGGCGTGCCCGCAAACCCGGGCGGCTGGATCGTCCGCACCGCGCGCAACAGCGCGATCGACCGGCTGCGCCGCCAGAACCGTTACGCCGAGAAGCTCCGCGAGCTGGAGGCGCTTGGCGCGGGAGAGGAGTCAGACGAGGCGATGAGCGCCGTCCCGGACGATCGGCTGCGGCTGTTCTTCACCTGCTGCCACCCGGCGCTCGCGCCCGAGGCGCGCGTGGCGCTCACGCTGAGGACCCTGGGCGGGCTGTCCACGCCCGAGGTCGCCCGCGCGTTCCTCACCGGCGAGACGGCCATGCAGCAGCGGATCGTGCGCGCAAAGCGGAAGATCGCCACCGCGGGCATCCCGTACGAGCTGCCGGAGGCGCACCACCTGCCGGACCGGCTGCGCTCGGTGCTCGCGTCGCTCTACCTGATCTTCAACGAGGGCTACCTTGCGGCGAGTGCCGGCACGCTCGTGCGCAGCGACCTCTGCGACGAGGCGATCAGGCTCGCCCGGGTGCTGCTGGAGCTGATGCCGGACGAGGCGGAGGCGTACGGACTGCTCGCGCTGATGATGCTCCACCACTCGCGTCGCGACGCGCGGCTGGACGAGGAGGGCAGGCTCGTGCTGCTCGAGGACCAGGACCGCTCGCGCTGGCACCGCGACGAGATCGAGGAGGGGCTCGCACTCGCGGCGCGCGCCGGCAGTCACGGCCCGTACGGGCTCCAGGCGCATATCGCGGCCGAGCACGCGCGCGCCCGCACCGCCGCGGCGACCGACTGGCCTCACATAGCCGAGCTCTACGGGGCGCTCGCGCAGATCGCCGGCTCGCCTGTGGTCGACCTCAACCACACGGTTGCCGTGGCGATGGCCGACGGCCCGGAGCGCGGCCTCGAGGCGCTCGACCGGCTCGACGCGGGCGGGTCGCTCGCGGGCTACCACCTGCTGCCCTCGGCGCGCGCGGACCTCCTGCGCCGCCTCGGCCGCACCGGCGAGGCCGCGCTCGCCTACCGCGAGGCGCTCCGCCTCGCCACGAACCCGATCGAGCGCGAGTTCCTCGAGCGTCGGCTCAGGGAGTCAGCGCCGGACGCGGAGGCTGCGGCTGGCCAGTGATGTGTTGCCGCGGGCGTCGCTGGCGCGGAGCCGCAGCCTCACCTTCGGCCGCCGGCCGTCGGCCAGGGCGTTGCGCAGCCTGCGCAGCGCTCGCGGGCGAAGGCGCACGAGCACGCGCGCGCGCTCGTTCGCGGCGAGGTCCCGGCTGACGCGGCGGAGCAGCAGCCTCCGCCCGCGCAGAAGCAGCGAGCCGCTCGCGTCCAGCCGGCAGGCCTCGCTGCAGCGCACGTAGACGACAGCCCCGCGGAGGCGCAGGACGCGCTGGTGGCGCGGCGCTCGTGCGGACACGGCCGGCGGCACGATGTCGGGCAGCGGCGGGGCCTGAGCGCTGCCGTTCACGTCGATCCGGACGATCTTGCCGAGCAGCGAGGCCGGGTTCTGGGCGTCGCCCTCGGGATCGCCTTGAGTCCCGCCGTCCCCGGTGGAGAGGTAGAGCGCATTGTCGGGCCCGAACAGCAGCTGGCCGCCGTTGTGGTTCCCGGCCTGGTCGTGCTGGATCGTGAGCACGGGCCTGCGCACGCCGTCCTGAAGCTGCTCCACCTGAAGGTCGCCGCCGTTGTCGACGTAGAAGATGAACAGGCGGTGGCTCGTGGCGTAGTCGGGCGCGACCGCGACCGACAGGAGGCCCTGCTCGCCGTTGCTCTCCACGAGGCTCTCCATGTCGACCACGACGCTCGTGCCCGACGGCGTCCAGCGCAGCAGCCGGCCGGGCTTCTCGGCGATGAAGAGCTCGTCGGTGACGCCCGGCGCCGCGGCGATCGAGACCGGCTGGTTGAAGGTGCCGATGCTGTCCGTGTCGAGCGCGGCGCCGTTCTCGACGAGCCGGTAGACCCCTCCGTTCAGCGAGCTCACGTAGAGGTGCCCCACGCCGTCCTCGCCGAAGCCGGTGATGGCGGGCACCGAGGCGCCGGTGTCCACCGGTGGCTGCGAGGCCTGCGCGCCCAGGTTCGTGATCTCGCCGGTCTGGAAGTGCCCGAACAGATACTGCCCTGTGTAGGAGGGGAGCGACGGGTCGCGCACCGCGTAGCCGCCGATCACGACGTCGGGACCGCTCGGGTAGTCGTAGGCGGGCGCGACGTAGTTCGGCGGCGCCGAGCAGCCCACCCGCTGGAAGAACCCCGAAAAGCAGTTCCAGCCCAGGTTGGCGCCCTGGAAGCTCGCCGCCGGGATGTAGGTGACCTCCTCGTTCGTCCCGCCCACGTCCCCGACGTAGACGTCGCCGGTCAGCCGGTCGAACGACCAGCGGTACGGGTTCCGCATGCCGCTCGCGTGCACGGAAGTGGGCTCCTGCGCCGCAGCGGGGGCGGCGGGGAGGAGCAGCAGGATGACTAGGAACGCAGCTGGGAGATATCGCATTCGCTTGGATCCTTGTCGTCTCGCCAGCGCAGGAGCTTCGCGCCGTGGCGGATTCGCTGGCCAGTTATGTGATCGAAGGCGATCTCCACCACGAGCTCGGGGCGCAGGCCCTCCCAGACGAGCTCCTCGTCGGACTTCCAGCGGCTCGGCTCGCCCGAGCCACGCTCACCGGTCCGGTAGGGCTCGAGCTTCTCGATCAAGTCGCGCTTCTCCTTCGCGCGGAACCCGGAGGTGTGCCCCACCACGTGCAGCTGTCCCTCGTCGTCGTACATCCCGAGGATCAGCGAGCCGATGGTGCCCTCCTCCTTGCCGAAGCGAAAGGCTGCGACGACCGCGTCGGCCGTCCGCACGCGCTTGATCTTCATCATCCCCAGGCGCTCGCCGGGGCGGTACGGGGCGTCCGCCTGCTTCGCGATCACGCCCTCCGAGGCGCCCGTGAGCCACTGCGCCGCGGCGTCGTCGCGGTCGGGCGTCATCGGCGCCAGCTCGACCGGATCGGCCACGACCGCCGTGAGCCGCTCGCGCCGTTTCTCGTAGGGGAGCCCGCAGAGCACCTCGTCGTCCTGCGCGAGCAGGTCGAACGCGACGAGCGCCGCGGGCGTCTCCTCGGCCAGGCGCTGCACCCGCGACGCGGCCGGGTGGATGCGCTGCGACAGCAGGTCGAACTCCTGGATGCCGTCGACGACGACGATCATCTCGCCGTCAAGCACGAGCCGCTGCTCCGGCAGCTCGAGCACCTGCTCCACGACCTCCGGGAAGTAGCGGTTCATCGGGCGCCCGTTGCGGCTCTGCAGCTGCACGTCCTCGCCGTCGCGGAACACGATCGTGCGGAAGCCGTCGAACTTCGGCTCGTAGCGCCACTCCTCGCCCTCCGGGAGCTCCTTCGCCGACTTCGCGAGCTGCGGCTTGATCGGCGGCTTGAGCGGCAGCGTCATCGCGGCGCGACGCTCCGCCCGAGCATGCGGCGGAGCACCAGATCGCCGAGGCGCGGGGAAATGCCGTTCACGACGCGCAAGAGCCGCACCATCGGCGGATAGAAGAGCTCGCGCTGGTCGTTCGCCACGGCGTCCGCCACCTGCTCGCCGAGCGGCCCAGCCGGCGCCCGCCGGTCGAGCCGGTACCAGTCGGGCATGTGGTCGAGCTCGTGGTCGTGCAGCGAGGTCTCGATCTCGCCGGGATACACGGTCGTGACGGACACACCCGTCCGGTGCAACTCGTGCCGGAGCGCCTCGGCGAAGCCGCGCTGCGCGGCCTTGGTGCCGTTGTAGACCGCCGCGTTTGGGAAGCCGCGCACCCCGCCGCCCGAGGACACCACGACGATGTGGCCGCGTCGCCGCTCGATCATGCGCGGCAGTGCAGCCTTGACGGTGTGGATCGTGCCGAGCCAGTTCACGT
>JAXDIL010000043.1:0-28596 GCA_034664005.1 Thermoleophilaceae bacterium
TCCGGGTACTCCACGATCAGACCGCAGGTATCGACCGACCCCTCCGGCCGGGTGCACGCCTTCTGCCACGCCGTGCCGGGGGCGCACCACCTGATGGCGGTCATGCTGTCGGCGGGCGGCTCGCTGAGCTGGTGGCGCGAGCGCTTCGGAGGCACCGCCGACTTCGACGCCCTGGTGGCGGAGGCCGCCGAGGTGGAGGCCGGCGCCGAGGGGCTGCTGTTCCTTCCTCACCTCACCGGAGAGCGCAGCCCGCACCTCGACCCGCGCGCCAGGGGCGCCTTCGTCGGCCTGACCACCCGCCACGGCCGCCCGCAGCTCACGCGCGCGGTCATGGAGGGCGTCGTTCTCACCATGCGCGCGGGCCTCGAGGTGATGCGCGCGCTCGGCACCATGGTCGAGGAGGTGCGCGCCACCGGCGGCGGCGCTCGCTCCCCGCTGTGGCTGCAGCTCCAGGCGGACATCTACGGGCTCCCCATCCGCCGCACGGTGGTCGACGAGGGGCCGGCCTACGGGGCGGCGCTGCTCGCGGGCGTCGCCGCAGGGGTCTTCGACGACATCGAGGCAGCGAGCGCCGGCGTGCGCCTGCGCGAGTCGATCGTCGAGCCAGACCCCGAGCGGGCGCGCCGCTACGACGAGCTGTACGAAATCTCGGTCTCCCTCTATCCCGCGCTGCGGGACGCGATGCACGCGCTGGGCGAGCCTTAGGAGCGGGGGAGCGGTCGCCCGAAGTCGGCGGCCGCGCTCGTCCGGAGCTGGTCGAGCTGGTCGGGCGTGGGGCACCAGTTCGACTCGAAGCTCGTGGCGTCCCAGCCCGCGAGCCGAGCCCCGGCCTCGTAGGCACTCTGGAGGAACGCGAGCAGGGTCTCCCGGGGGTCGCGCGCGCCGCGCACCGCGTCGTAGGGGAGGACGGCGAGCGAGCCGGGGCCGAACTCGATCCACTCGCCCACCGCCAGCGGCTGGTCGCGGATGCCCTCCGGCTCGGGTGCGGTGTAGGAGTAATAGGCGGCATCCCCGACGTTGTCGTCCCCCGCCCAGACGCCGAACGAGATCAGCTCCTGCGAGTACGCCTCCTGGGTCACGCGATCGGCGTCGAGCGCCGCGCCCGGCCGGCCCGAGAAGCGCGTCACCGCTAGGTCGAGGCTGTGCCAGAAGAGGTGCACCGGGCTCGTCTTGCCGTTGAACCACCCGCTGAACTCCTCGAACACGGAGTCCGACCAGTCGAGCACGCGGCCGAAGCGCTCGATGGCGCCGCGGTCCCATGACGCGTGCTCGACGTCCTCGGTGAACGGCGTGGTCATCGGCACGCCGAACGGCTCCTCGTTGATCTCGACGTCGACCCCGAGCTCCGCGAGCAGTCCATGGAGGCGCGTGTCGAAGTCCGCGACGGGCACTCCGTCGCCGAGCTCGAACGACGCCGTGCGACCGTCGCTGGTCCGGACGACGAGCGCGTGATCGACGAGGTCGATCGCGATCTCGAAGGTGGTGTCCTTGTGATGCAGCCGCCGTGTCGTGAGACCGCGGACGTCGACGTACAGAGGCGCGTTCCACCAGTGGTTCCGGGGCGCCGTCGTGGCCAGCCTGATCTTGCCGAGGATCTGGCTGTACAGGTGCAGCGTGTCCTTCGTCGCGCGCCAGTCGCTCAGATGTAGGTCCGGCAGCGTGGTCATGCAGCCAGCACCTCCGTCAAGGTGGCCGCGAGCAGCACCAGGACGGAGTCGTGCAGCGCTTCCTCCTGCGCGGCTTCGACGGGGCGCCCGCTCTCGTCGAGGTGCTCGTGCGCGTGACCGACGGCCAACTCGACCTCGCTGACGCGCGCGCCCGTGGCGCCCAGCACCTTGCGCAGCTCCGCCTGGGCCCAGACCGCCCCGAACATCCCGGTGCTCGCCCCGATCACGGCAACGGGCTTGTTCCGCAGCGGGCTCGTCGCGAGCGGCCGCGAGGCCCAGTCGACGGCGTTCTTCAGCACGCCCGGGATCGACGAGTTGTATTCGGGGGTCGCGAACAGGACCGCGTCCGCAGCCGCGATCGCGAGGCGCAGCTCGGCAACGGGCCCGGGACCGGTGCCGACGTCGTCGTCCTCGTCATACGGGGGGATCGCCTTCAGGCCGTGGAAGAGCTCGAACCGCCCGCCGTGCTCCTCGACGATCGCGCCGGCTGCCCGCAGCAGCTTCGTGTTGTGGGACTCGCGGCGCAGGCTTCCGCTGATGCCGAGGACCCGCATCAGGTCTCCTTCACCAACTGGAGGTCGACGAGGATCGTGACCTCGTCGGCCAGCGCGCGGTCGCCGCTCGGAAGCGGGTTGTTCCAGTTCAGGCCGAACGCGGTCCTGTCGACGGTGGTCTCAAGCTGGAGACCGAAACGCTCCCCGCCGTAGGGGTCGGGGGCGGGGTCGTTCACGTGACCCCTGATCTCGACCGGCTCGGTGTGGCCCTTCAGCGTCAGCTTGCCGGCGATCGTGAGGTCGTCGCCGGAGCGGCTGATGTCGCTCGCCTCGAAGGCGAGCTCCGGGTGGCGCTCGGCGTCGAAGAAGTCGGGGGCCTGGAGATGTATCGCGAGGTTCGGGTCCTTCACCTCGACGCTGCCGACCCGCGCCGTCCCGTGCAGAGCGCCGTCGCTGAGGCGGGCGTCGAACTCGGAAAAGGTGCCCTGGAAGGTGCCCGCCAGGTAGGCGACCGCGAACCCGACCGTCGAGTGAATGGTGTCTGCGCTCCAGCTGCCCGTGGGGAGGGCTTGCTGGGTGGCCTGGTCGCTCATGGGGGTCCTTTCGCTCCGGGGAGAAGATACTTGCGTGCTCAAGCATCTTAGCAGGGAAGCTTGAGACGTCAAGCTTCTAGGAGCAGGAATCGTCGACCGGACCGACGTCCACGAGCCGGTCGAGCATCGAGGCGAGCTGGGCGAGCTCGGCGTCGTCGTAGCGCTCGCCCAGGAGCTCATGGATCTGCCGCGTGTGGGACCTCGAGGCCTCGCGCAGCTTGTCGCGGCCGGCCTTGGTGAGGACGGCGTACGTCACGCGGCGGTCGGTCGGGGACTCCTCGCGCGCCACGTAGCCGCAGCGCTCGAGGCCGTCGAGCAGCCTCGTCACACCGCCGGCCGTCAGCAGAAGGCTGTTGGCGAGGTCCACGCGCCGCATGCGCGAATCGGGCGCTCGGACCAGATGGAGCAGCGCCTCGTATGCGTTGAGGCTGAGCTCGTGATCCGCACTCAGCTGAGCGCTGAGCCGGCGCGTCACCGCGAAGGTCGCGCGCACCAGTCGCGTGAAGGCCTCGATTGCGGGCGAGCTCTCGATGTCTGTGGCTGGGCGGGCGCTCATTACTTGCGCCCTCAAGTATAGTTCGACTTCGTTCTTGCGCGCACGCCAGGGGGCATGTAACGTTCAAGTAATGGCGCTGCGAACCCCCCCTAGCGTGACCGTCGCCGCTCTCTGCGATGCCCTCGACGGCGAGGGCCTGCGCGACCAGATCATGGACCGGCGGATCCGGCCGGTCGCCGCGGGAGTGCCGATCCTCGGCCCCGCGTTCACGATCCGGGCGGTCCGCTCCGACGTGTTCGCGGAGCGGCCGTACGAGAAGGAGCTCGCGGCCACGGATGCGATCCCGGAGGGCGCGGTCGTCGTATTCGACACGGGCGGCACCATGGACGTGGGCATCTGGGGCGAGCTGCTCTCGACGCGTGCGATCGCATGTGGCGCGGCCGGCGCGGTCATCGACGGCGGCGTGCGCGACATCGCCGGCATCGAGCGGCTCGGATTTCCGACCTACGCGTCGGCGATCCACCCCGCGGATTCGTACGGACGCGCGGACGTCGTCGCGTTCGACGAGCCGATCGAGTGCGGGGGCATCACCGTCCGGCCGGGTGACCTGATCGCGGCGGATCTCGACGGCGTGGTCGTCGTGCCCGCCGAGAAGGCCGAGGCGTGCATGGCCGCCGCGCTCGACAAGCTCGCCCGCGAGTCGGACGCTCAGGCGATGCTGCGGGACGGCGCGAGCGCAACCGAGATGTACGGCCGCCACAACGTCCTATGACGAAGGGCGCGGCCGAGTCGCGGCTCGCCGGTGCGCGGATCGCGGTGACGGGCGGGGGCTCCGGCATCGGGCGCGCGTCGTGTCAGCGCCTCGCCGCCGAGGGCGCCAGGGTGCTCGCGCTCGATCTGAATGCCGAGGCCGCCGTGGCGGTGGCTGAGGAGATCCGCGCCGAGGGCGGTGACGCCGTGGCCGCTGAGCTCGACGTGAGCGCGCCCGACGTGGAGGGGAGGCTGAGCGCGCTCGTGGAGGAGCACCTCGGCGAGCTCGATGCGCTCGTGAACAACGCCGGCGTTGGCGCAGCGGGGAGCATCCTCGAGACCGACGAGGCGGACTGGCAGCGGCTGTTCGCGGTGAACGTGGACGGTGTATTCCGCTGCTCGCGCGCCGTGCTTCCCGCCATGCTCGCGCGCGGCTCCGGCAGCATCGTGAACATGGCGTCGGTGGCCGGCGTGACCGGGCTCACCAACCGCTTCGCCTACTGCGCGACGAAGGGCGCCGTCGTCGCGATGACCAGGGCGATGGCGCTCGACTACGCACGGACCGGCGTGCGCGTGAACTGCATCTGCCCCGGCACGGTGCACACGCCCTGGGTGGAGTCGTTCGCCGCCGCGGCGCCCGACCCCGACGCCTTCCGCGCGCAGATGGCCGATCGCCAGCCGATCGGGCGCATGGGCGAGGCCGAGGAGATCGCCGCGGCCGTGGCCTATCTGTGCAGCGACGACTCCCGCTTCATGACCGGCAGCGAGCTCGTCGTGGACGGCGGGCTCACCGCCGGCGTGCCCGCGCCGCGCAGCTAGCCGCGCCGGCCGAGGCGCTCCACGAGCCCGGACAGCATGGGCTGGCGGGCAAGGCGTACCAGCAGCCTGCGGCCGCGCGCGCTCGAGAGCGCCCGGTCAAGCGGCCTGCGGCCGCGCGCGCGCTGGATCGCCGGGCGTGCCCGCGCCGGGGTGCCGGTGCCGCTCAGGTCCGCCGCGATCGCGTGGGCCGCGTTGTGGCCGGGAGTGCCCATCACGCCTCCGCCGGGATGCGCTCCGGACCCGCACAGGTAGAGCCCGTCCACCGGGGTGCGGTAGTCGCTCCATCCGCTCGCCGGGCGCTCGCCGAACACCTGCGTCAGCGTCATCGCGCCGTGGAAGATGTTGCCCCCGGTGAGCCCGTACTCGCGCTCGAGGTCGAGCGGCGTGATCGTGTACGTATCGACGATGTGGTCGCGGATCCGCGGCGCGTAGCGCGCCAGCTCCGAGATCACGCGCTCCGTGAACGTCGCGCGGTGGTCGTCCCAGGTGCCGTCCGCCAGCTCGAAGGGAAGCTGCTGGATGCCCGTCATCAGCAGGTGCTTGCCGGCCGGCGCGAGCGTGTCGTCGTGGGCTGACTGGATGAGGAACTCGATCGGGAAGTCGTCGGGGATCCGGCCCTGGCGCTGTGCGCCCCAGGCCGCCTCGAAGCGCTCGACCTCCGCGCCCAGCAGTGTCAGCCCGCGGCAGTGCGGGCCCGCGCCGCTCTCCATCCCCACGAAGTCGGGCAGCCCGTCCAGCGCGACGTGCACCCGCCCCATGGAGCCGCGCATGTCGAAGCGCTCGATCTCCGAGCGGAACTCGTCCGGCAGCTCGCGCCGCTCGACCATGCCGAGGAAGGTGCGCTGAGGGTCGGCGCTCGACGCGACCGCGCGCGCCGGCAACTCCTCGCCCGACTCGAGCAGCACGCCCGTGACGCGCCCGCGCTCCACCAGCACTCGCTCCACGGAGGCGTCCGTCCTGATCGTGACCCCGCGGGCGCGCGCACGCTTCGCGAGCGCCTCGGCGAGCGAGCCCATCCCGCCGCGCGGGAAGGCGAACTGCCCCATGTGGCCCTCGTACTCGCCGACCGAGTGGTGTCCGTAGAGGAAGGTCCAGCCCGGCGTCCACGGTCCGCCCCACGCGGATACGAGCCCGAAGAAGGTGAGGAGCCCCTTCAGGAGGTCGTCCTCGAGATAGCGGTCGAGCAGGTCCACGATGCTCAGCGCGAAGAACTCCTCGAACAGGTCGCTCGCGCCCACCTGCTCGAACGAGGCCATCAGCTCCGAGAGCGGGGGCGGCGCCTGGAGGAAGGACGGACCGATCAGCTCCGCGAAGCGCTGGAGCCGCAGGCCGAGCGCCACGAAGCGCTCCGACTCGCCGGGGCGGGCGCGCTCGAGGCCGCGTAGCGTGGCGCCGAGCTCGTTGTAGAGCACGAGGTGGCGACCGTCCTCCAGCAGGTTCACGTTCGCCACGTCGGTTTGGTAGAGCTCGAGGCCGAAGCTCGCGAGCTCGAGCTCGCGCAGCACCTTGGGGTGAAGCAGGCCCAGCACGTACGCGCACGACGAGGCCTTGTATCCGGGGATCAGCTCCTCGGTGACCGTCGCGCCACCCACCACGCCGCGCCGCTCGAGCACGGTCACGCCGAGCCCCGCGTCGGCGAGGTAGTTCGCCGCGACCAGGCCGTTGTGGCCGGCGCCTACGACGACGACGTCGGTCACGTGGACTCGCGCACGACGAGCTCGACGGGCAGCTCGACCTGCTGGGGTCCGGCCACGTCGTCACCGCCGCGCAGCCGCGCGATCAGGAGCCGCGCGGCCTCGCGTCCCATCTCGTAGGCCGGCAGTCGCACGGTGGTGAGCGACGGATGAGCGAACTGCGAGAAGGGGAAGTCGTCGAAGCCTGAGACGGCCACGTCGCCGGGCACCTCGCGCCCGAGCCGCCTGGCGGTGTGGACGGTGGCGAGCGCGAGCAGGTCGCTGGCGCAGACGATCGCCGACGGCGGGTCGGCCTGTCGCAGGAGCGCCTCGGCGATCGGCACCGTGCTGTCCGGCTCCCACCCGGCCTCGAGCCTCACGAGCTCCTCGTCCACCGTGAGGCCGGCCGCCTCGTGCGCCTCGTTGAAGCCGAGCAGGCGCTGCTCGACCACCGCCCAGGGCACGGCCGCGCCCACGAACGCGATCCGGCGGTGCCCGCGCTCGATCAGGTGCTCGGTCACCGAGCGGCCGCCGTCGCGGTCGGCCGCGCGGACGGACATGATCTTCGGGTCGTCGACGGGCTCGTCGAAGACGACGAAGCGGTCGGTCACCTGGCTCACCCGCTCGATCTGGTCCTTGCGGATCGAGCGTTCGCCCGACAGCAGCAGGAACGCACCGTCCACACGGCTCTGGAGCACGGGGGAGAGCAGGCGGTCCGGGTCCTCCGAGGGCTTCGAGGCCTTGATCAAGAGGCCGTAGTCGTTCTCGCGCGCCACGTCACCCACCCCGGCCATGATCAGGTCCGTGAGCGGGTCGGCGAGGAAGCGCGCGTGCTCGTCGAGGACGAGGAACCCGAGCGTGAGCGTCTCCGCGGAGCGCAATCCGCGCGCCGTGAGGTTCGGGTAGTAGCCGAGCTCCCGCATCGCGTCGGCGACGCGGCGGCGCGTATCGGCCGACATGTACTGGTGACGGCCGTTGACGTGGTTCGAGACCGTCTGGACCGACACGCCGGCCAGCTCCGCTACCTCTCGCATGGTGGGACGGGCTGACGCCATAGGCAGTGTCGAGGAACCCTACCCGCGCCGCCAGCGGTTCCTCCGGGATTCCTCAGTAAACCTTCGAGAGCAGGCCGCCGTCGACCTGCATGAAGGACCCGTTCACGTACGACGCCTCGGCGGAGGCGAGGAACAGGATCGCGTGCGCCACCTCGGCCGGCTGGCCGATCTGGCCGGCGGGATACATGGCGTTCATCTCCTCGCGCGCCTTCTCCGGGTCGCCGGTCGCCTTCCAGTACTTCTCGATCATCGGGGTCTGCATGTCGCCGGGGCAGACGCAGTTGCAGCGGATCCCGTCGGCCGCGTAGGCGACGCCCACCGAGCGCGTGAGCCCGAGGACGGCGTGCTTGCTCCCGGTGTAGACCGGCAGGAAGGGGTCGGAGACGAGCGACAGCGCCGAGGCGGTGTTGACGATCGTGCCGCCGCCGCTCTCGCGCATCTTCAGCACCGCGTGCTTGCAGCCCCAGAAGACGCCGCGGACGTTCACGTCGAAGATCCAGTCGTACTCCTCGTTGGTCGTCTCGTGCAGGGCCTTCTCGAGCTGGACGCCGGCGTTGTTGATCACGAAGTCGAGGCCGCCCCACTCGGATTCGCTGCGCTCGAGCGCGGCGACGATCTGGTCCTCCTTCGTCACGTCGCAGGTCTGCGCGACAGCCGTCCCGCCGGCGTCCGTGATCTCCGCCGCGACGGACTCGGCGCCGCTGGCGTTCATGTCCGCCACCACGACGCTCGCGCCCTCGGTCGCGAACAGGCGCGCGACCTCGCGGCCGAGTCCTGATGCGGCGCCGGTCACGACGCCCCGCTTTCCGTCCATTCGCATCGCTTGATCCACCAAGTCCTTTCAGACCATCGTTGTTCCGCCGTCGAGCGGCACCACCGCGCCGGTCGCGAACGGCGCCTCGAATGCCATGAACCGGATCGCCTCCACGACCTCCTCCGGCTGGGCGAAGCGCTTGAGCGGCACCCGCTCGGTCGCCTCGCGGCGCGTCGCCTCCGGGTCGGGAAACCAATCCAGCTCCGCGTCCATCATCGGCGTGTCGATCGGGCCCGGGCAGATCACGTTCACGCGAACGGTCGGCGCGAGCTCCGCGGCGAGCGCCTTGGTCAGCCCGATGACGCCGAACTTGGAGGCGCAGTAGGAGGAGTACATGCCCATGCCGACGCTGGACAGCTCCGAGCCGATGTTCACGATCGTGCCGCCGCCGTCCTCGAGCATGCGCAGCCCCGCCTCGCGCGCCACGTAGAAGCTGCCGGACAGGTTGATGCCGATCACCTCGCGCCAGCTGGGCGGATCGAGCTCGTCGAGCGGCGTCGGCATGCCGACGCCGGCCGCGTTCACGGCCACGTCGAGGCCGCCGAACGACTCGTGGGCGCGCGCGACCGCCGCGGCGACGGCCTCTGGGTCCGACACGTCCGTGGGGATCGGAAGCACCGCGTCGCCGAGCTCGTCGGCGAGCGCAGCCAGCGCGTCCTCGCGGCGCGCGAGCGCCGCGACCCGCGCGCCGCCGGCGGCGAACGCGCGCGTGGCGGCCTGGCCGACTCCGGAGCTCGCGCCGGTGATCAGGATGCGGCTGCCGGCGACCGCGCACATGTAGCGGTCGTCCCGCCGTCGATCGGGACCAGCGCTCCGGTCGCGAAGCGTGCATCGATCAGCAGCCAGACGGCCGCGTCGGCGATCTCGCCGGGCTGCGCGATGCGTCCGAGCGGCGGGCGTGCGTTCTCCTGGCGGCGCGCCTCGTCCGGGTCGTCCGCGAGGTGGAGCTCGGCGTCGAGCATCGGCGTGTCCACCGGCCCGGGGCAGAGCACGTTCACGCGGATGTCGGGCGCGAGCTCCGCGGCGAGGGCCTTGGTGAGCCCGACGACACCGAACTTGGACGCGCAGTACGCCACGTAGCCGGACAGCCCGAACGACGAGAGCTCGGAGCCGACGTTGACGATCGAGCCGCCCTCGCCCGCCGCGCGCAGCCGCCGCGCCACCGCCCTGCACGGATAGAACGACCCGCTCAGGTTGATGTCGATCGTGCGCGCCCAGGCGTCGGGGTCGAGCTCGCTCAGCGGGCGCGGGTCGGCGATGCCCGCCGCGTTCACGAGCGCATTGACCGCACCACCGAGATGTGCCTCCGATTCCTCCGTGGCCCGTTCGACGGCCTCGGGATCGGCCACGTCACAGGTGATCCCCACGGCGGCCTCGCCGAGCTGCGCGGCAAGCCGCCCAAGCTCCTCGGTCCGCCGCGCCCAGAGAGCCACCCGCCCCCCGCGCGCCACCAGGCGCTCGGCGACGGCGTACCCGATGCCCGAAGACGCCCCGGTAACGACAGCTCTGATGGGCTGCTCGGCCCGATCCGGCTGCTCGGCCCGATCCGACCCCTGTGCGAACGCGCTCATCGAGCCACATATAACGATAAATAAGACTCCCGGTCAAGAGGTGGATGACAAACGTGGCGGAATCCGCAACGATCGTCACCCACCTGAGGGGAAGCCGCCGCCGCCGCTAGCGCTTCGAGCGCCGCGTCGCCAGCCGGGCCAGTGGGCGGAACAGGCGCCGGCGGGCGACCTGGTAGCCCGCCTTGCGGCCCGCGCTGGTTTCCATCACGCGGCCCACAAGCCCCTTCGATGAGCCGTTCCGCGCCCGGCTCGGCGCCGCGCGCGTCTCGCCGAGGATCGCCTTCGCGGCGTTGTGTCCCGACGCGCCCATCACCCCGCCGCCGGGGTGCGTGCCGGCGCCGCAGAGCCAGTAGCCCGGCAGCGGCGTCTCATAGGAAGACAGCGACGGCAGCGGCCGCGCGCTGAAGAGCTGGTCCAGGTACATCTGCCCGTGGAAGATGTTCCCGCCCGTGATCAGGTACTCGCTCTCCAGGTCGCCCGGCGTGATGATCGCGCGGTCGAGGATGTGGTCGCGCAGGTTCGGCGCGTACTCGTACAGGTCCTTGAGGACGCTGTCGGCCCAGCTCTCCTTGGCGTCGTTCCAGTTCGTACCCGCCAGCTCGAAGGGCAGCTGCTGCACGCCGAGCGTGAGCGTGTGCTTTCCCTCGGGAGCGAGCGTCGGGTCGGTCGTGGACTGGATGACCGCCTCGATGACCCAGCTGTCCGGGAACGCGCCCCTGCGCTGCGCCTCCCAGGCCGCCTCGAAGTTCTCGACGGAGGCGCCGAGCAGCTGGTGTCCGCGGTGCTGCGGTCCCTCGCCCGGCTCGCGGCCGATGTATTGGGGCAGCTCGTCCACGAGCAGGTGGATGCGGGCCATCGAGCCGCGCTGGTCGATCTCCTCGACCGAGGCGCGGAAGTCTGCGTCCAGGTCCGACGCGTCGACGAGGCGCAGCAGCGAGCGCTTGGGATCCGCGTTCGAGACGACGGTGGTCGCGCGGATCTCGTCGCCCGACTCGAGCACCACACCGGCCGCGCGGCCACCCTCCACCAGTACACGGGCGACCGGCGCCTCTGTGCGGATCTCGGCCCCGTGGTGCGTCGCGCCGTTGGCGAGCGCCTGCGAGATCCCGCCCATGCCGCCGCGGACGAAGCCGAACTGGCCGAAGTGGCCGTTGAACTCGCCCCAGGCGTGGTGGCCGTACACGTAGGCCGTGCCGGGGGTCGACGGGCCGCCCCAGATCGAGACCATGCCGAAGAACGTGAGCATCCCCTTGAGGTGCTCGGACTCGAAGTAACGGTCGAGCAGGTCGCGCGCCGAGAGCAGCACGAACTCGTTGAAGAGATCCTCCTCGCCGGCCTCCTCGAACTTCCGGAGCACGTCCGAGCGCGCCGGCGGCGGCTGGAGGAGCCACGGCGTCGCGATCTGTGCGAAGCGCTGCAGCCGCACCCCGAACTCGACGAAGCGCTGCGCGTCGCGGCGGCTGTGCCGCTCGATCTCGCGAAGCGTGCGGTCGACCTCCTTCCAGAAGAACATGTGGCTGCCGTCGCGGAAGAGGCTGTAGCTCAGGACATCGGACTGGTACATCTCGAGCCCGAAGCGCGCCAGCTCCAGCTCGGAGATCACCTCCGGCCGCATCAGGCCCGCGATGAAGGCGCACGAGGACCACTTCGAGTCCGGGATCAGCTCCTCGGTGACGCATGCCCCGCCGACCACGTCGCGGGCCTCGAGCACGACCACGCTGCGCCCCGCGCGGGCGAGGTAGTTCGCGGCGACGAGCCCGTTGTGGCCGGCGCCGATGATCGCGACGTCGTAGGCGTTCGCCATGCGTCTACCTGGGGTTGATCCGGACGCCGAACAGCGTCCGGACCATGTTCGGGTCGGCCAGCTTCTCGAAGCCAGCGGTCACCGGCTTGAGCGCGTCGGAGTTGTCGCGCACCTCCACCCATTCGTCCCAGTTGCGCACGTGCATCACCTCGACGATGTCCACGGAGGGCGCGCCCTCGTCGCGGCGCGTGACCGCGTACGCATCCATCCCGAGCACGACGTCCTGCGCCAGCAGCGTCGGCTGGTCGACCTCCGCTGAGAAGCGCTGGAACGCCTCGGCCTGGCCCGCCCGCACGGGGATTAGGTTGATCGCGTACTCGCCTTCGGCACTCACGGCGCCACCGCCTTTCGTTGGTTCGATATCTCTGCAAACGAGTCGCGCGCCGCCGCAAGGGTGAGCTCCACGTCCTCGCTGGTGTGCTCGGTGGAGATGAACCACCAGCCGCGCGGCAGGACGTTGACGCCTCGCTCGAGCATGAGCTCGGCGAACAGCGCGAAGCCCTCCGCGTCCGCGGTGGCGGTGTCCGAGTAGCTCGTGATCGGGAGCTCCGGGTCGGCTATGAAGGTCTGGAGGAGCGGGCCCACCTGGTGCACCCGCAGCGGCACGTCCGCCGCGCTGGCTGCGTCGAGCAGCCCGGCGGCCAGCGTGACGGCCACCTGCTCGAGGCGCTCGTACAGGCCCGGCGCGCCGGCGCGGTAGACGTCGAGCGCGGCCACGGCAGCCGCGGCCCCGACGGGCGCGCAGTTGAACGTCCCGACGTGGCGCACGCGGCCGTCCGCCACCACCTGCATCACGTCCCGGCTGCCCGCGACCGCGGCGACCGGCATACCGGCGGCGATCGCCTTGCCGTAGGTGGCCAGGTCGGGCGTGACGCCGAAGCGCTCCTGCGCGCCGCCGAGCGCCAGGCGGAAGCCGGTCACGACCTCGTCGAAGATCAGCAGCGCGCCGCAGCCCTCGGTTAGGCGGCGCGCCCCCTCGAGGTAGCCGCTGGTCGGAGGGATCAGGCCGCCGTTGCTCGCAACCGGCTCCATGATCACGGCCGCGACCTCGGCGCCGTGCGCGGTGAGCAGCCGCTCGAGCGCCTCCAGGTCGTTCCAGCGGGCCACGAGCACGTCGTCCGCGGGCGACTGCCCGCCCGTGCCCGGCACGGAGGGCATCGGGACCGCGGTGTCGGGCGCGGCGGCGGCGAGTCCCGGCGTGGCGACGTGCACGGGGTCGAGCCAGCCGTGGTAGTGGCCCTCGAACTTCACGATCTTCGACCGTCCGGTGGCCGCGCGCGCGATCCGCAGGGCCGCGTGGACCGCCTCGCTCCCGGTGGTGGAGAAGACGACCAGCTCCGCGCAGGGGACCGTGTCGACCACCCGCTCGGCCAGCTCGGCCTCGAGCCGGTGCTGCGCGCCGTAGGTGAACCCGCGTCCGACCTGGGCGGTCACCGCGTCGATCACGGGCTGCGGGCTGTGCCCGAGCAGCATCGGGCCGAAGCCGAGCACGTAGTCCACGTACTCGTTGCCGTCGACGTCGACGAGCCGGCTCCCGTGGCCGTGGTCGATCACGAGCGGCACCGGCCGCTGCGCGGCGCGCATGGCGGTCGCCACGCCGCCCGCGAGCGTGCGGCCGGCGCGCTCGATCTGCGCGCGCGACTGTGCGTACCTGGTGGCCGCGAGGGTGGGCGCCTGCGAGCCCATCAGGTGTGGTCGATGTCCTCGGGGTCCTCGTGCCAGCGGACGCGCTCGCCCACGCGCGCGCGCATCTTCCAGCGCCGCGACTTCGGCGCGCGCTCGATCTCGGCGAGCATGTGGCGGATGCGGTCCGGCACGTGCTCGAGCTCCTCGCCGCCCTCGCCCTGGCAGAGCTCGCGGGCCACCTTGTGCGTGCGCTCGGCGACCATCGTCACCGTGCGCCACCAGCCCCAGTCGCCCGCGCACAGGTCGTTGATGCGATTGATGCTGATGCCCGCGTCGTCGGCGGTCAGCTCGTGGTCCGCCAGGACGGCTATCGCGTCCCGGTAGTCCTTGTCGTTCGTCTGCACGACCTGAAGCTTCGACAGCAGGAGGTCGGCGGGGGGTAGCGCATGGTCGTGGATCTCGATGCGGTCGCGCACGTCCAGGCGGTGGCACATCTCGATGGCGTCGAGGAAGACGTCCGCCTGCCTGTGGTGCTCACGCTCGAGGAAGAACAGCCGGCGCTGCCCGTGCAGGACGTTGAACTCCTCCTCGGGCTCGTAGCCCAGTTCGACGAACAGGCGCGTGATCGCGGGCGCGTGCCGGGCATCGGCCATGAAGTCGATGTCCTGATACGGCCGCGCGAGCGGCGGCCGGCGCGCGCTCTCGCAGACGAGCGCGATGCCGACGCCGCCGGTCGCGCGCACCGCCAACCCCACGGCCGTGGCGGCGTCCACGACCCGCAGCGCCTCGGCGAGCGGGTCCTGGAGGCACGCCTCGGGCCGGTCCTCAACCATCGCTGAGACGCACCATCACGTGCTTGATCTCCGTGTACTCCTCGAGCGAGTAGACCGACATGTCCTTGCCCTGTCCGGACTGCTTGAAGCCGCCGTGCGGCATCTCGGCCACGATCGGCATGTGGTCGTTGATCCAGACGGTTCCGAACTGGAGGACACGCGCCGCGTTGAGCGCGCGGCCGACGTCCTGCGTGAAGACCGAGGCTGCGAGCCCGTACTCCACGTCGTTGGCCCACTTCAGGATGTCGTCGTCGGACGAGAAGCGCGTGACCGACACGACCGGCCCGAAGACCTCGTTCTTGACGATCTCGTCGTTCTGCTGCGCGCCGATCACGACCGTCGGCTTGTAGAAGAAGCCCGGCCCGTCGGCGTCGCCGCCGGTGGCCAGCTCCGCGTGGCCCGTCTCCAGCGCACGGTCGACGTAGCCCTTCACGCGCTGCTGCTGGCGCTCGGAGATGACCGGTCCCATCTCGGTGTCCTCGCTCCGCGGATCGCCCATCGCGATCGACTCGACGACCGGCACGAGCGCCGAGATCAGGTCGTCGTGGATCCCCTCGGACGCATAGACGCGCGACGAGGCCATGCAGTCCTGTCCCGAGTTCGAGAAGCCGCCCTCGCGCAGCCGGTCGACGACGAGCTCGATGTCGGCGTCGTCGTAGATGATCACGGGGGCCTTGCCGCCCAGCTCGAGGTGGATCTTCTTGAGGTTGCCCGAGGCCAGCTTCATGACCTCCTTGCCGGTGTGCACGTCGCCGGTCAGCGACGACATGCGCACGCGCGGGTGGCTCACGAGCGCGGCGCCGACATCCTGGCCGTGTCCGGTGATGACGTTGAAGACGCCCTCGGGGAAGAGGTCGGCCGCCAGCTCCGCCAGGCGCAGCGTCGTCAGCGGCGTCTGCTCGGAGGGCTTGAGGACGAGCGTGTTGCCGGTCATCAGCGCCGGGCCGATCTTCCAGGTCGCCATCAGGAGCGGGAAGTTCCAGGGCGCCACCGAGCCGACCACGCCGAGCGGGTCACGCCGGATGATGCTCGTGTAACCCGGGGCGTACTCGCCGGCCGCGCTGCCGCTGAGCGTGCGCGCCGCGCCGGCGAAGAAGCGCATGTGGTCAGCGGCGAACGGGATCTCCTCGCGCGCTGCGGCGATCGGCTTGCCAACGTTGAGCGACTCGAGCTGCGCCAGCTCCTCGGCGTGCTCCTCCACGCGGTCGGCGAGCTTCAGCAGCGCCAGCGCCCGCTCGTTCGGCGGCACGGCGGCCCAGGACTCGAAGGCGCGCTCGGCGGCCTCGACGGCCACGTCGACGTCGCGCGCAGATCCCCTGGCGACCTCGGCGATCGTCTCGCCGGTCGCCGGGTTGATCACTGCCTCGGTCTCGCCCTCCGCGGCGGGCACGTTTGCCCCGCCGACGAACATCTCATAGGTACCTTCGGTCACGCTCACGCGATCGCTCCTCGTATTCAGCCGGTTGTCGGTACGTAGCGCGTGACTTCGCCATCCGCGAGGTCGACGATCACGCCTTGCAAGGTCCAGTCGGAGTAAGAGCTGCCCGGATTGATGGCCATCGTCCGCCCGAGCTTCTGCATGCCGCGGGACTCGTGGATGTGGCCGTGCAGGGTGAGGAGCGGCTGGTACTCGAGGATCGCCTCGCGTACCGCGGTGCTCCCCACGGGCTTGAGGATCGAGCCGCCGCGCTTCACGGTCATGGAGTCCTCGAGCTCGGGCGCGTTGTCCAGTCCGGTGCCGTAGGGCGGCACGTGGATGTTGAAGATCGCGTTCTTCATGTCGCCGATCTGGTCGGCGAGCTTCGCGATCTTCTCCGCGAGCCGGTCCTCGGGACACTCGCGCGGGGTATCCCACGGGGTCTCGTTCGACCACCCGAGGCTCAGCATCTCGTGCCGGTCGCCGATCGTGGTGATCCTGCCCTCCACGGCCTCGACGAAGGTCGACTCCGCCAGGACCTCGTCCACGCGGAACTCGTCGTCGTTGCCCGGGGTGAAGAGCACGCGCAGGCCCGAGTCCTCGAGCCGCTCCTTGGCGAGCTCGAGCCAGCCGCGCAGGGTGGTCTCCATCACGTCCTGGAACAGCTCGTGCACACGGTCCGGGTCCGCACGCAGCTCCTGCTGCTCCGCGGGACTCATGACCACCGGGTAGAGGCCGTTGTTCGCGATCTGCTTCTTGAGCTCCGCGAGCTCGTCCTCCGCCGTGAGCTCGAGATCGCCGCCGCTCCACTTGCAGCGGTAGGTCCCGTTGCCGTCGTGGATGATCGGGATGACCATCTTGCCGGTGCAGTCGCCGCCCATGATCACGACCTCGGCCTCGTAGACCTTGCCCGCGCTGAGGAACTTCCTGAAGCAAATCTCGGATCCGTGGATGTCCGTGCAGAAGAAGAGGCGTGTCACTGGGTGTTCTGCTCCTCCCAGCTCCGGGCTATCAGCCGGAGCCGGATCTCGGCGTCGTCTAGGTGCTCGCCCAGGCGGGCGATGCAGCGGTCGGTGGCGCCGCCCGCGATCAGGTCGCGAAGCTCGCGGTGCTCGTCCACCAATTCGTCGGGGTCGTCGTCCTCGCGGTCGAGGATCGAGAGGCAGAGCCTCATCTCGGCTTGGATCGTCTCGAAGAAGCGGTCGAGCCGGGGGCTTCCGAGGAAGGACACAAGGCGGCGGTGGAACGACCAGTCCGCGTCGACCATGCGGTCCCAGTCGCCGTCGATGGCGGCGCGCTCCAGCTCGAGGATGATCTCGTCGAGCCCGCGCAGCTCGTCGGGCGTGGCCGCGCCGGCCGCCTCGATCGCCTGCGACTCGAGCGCGCGCCGCGCGCGGATCAGGTCGACCACGTCGTGCTCCGTCAGCCGGGTCACGACGGCGCCGCGGTGCATCGAGTGCGTCACGAGGCCCTGGCGGGCGAGCACGCGCACGGCCTCGCGGACCGTGTTGCGCGAGATCCCGATCGATTCGGCGAGCGGGACCTCGCGAAGCTGTGTGCCAGGTGGCAGCTGGCCCCGGAGGATCATGGTGCGGACGGCGTCCGCGACCTGGTCCGAGGTGCTCGCCCGACGGATCTCGAGGCCGTCCAACGAGTCGCCTGAGGTGACAGGGCCCATTCCGCGGCAGCCTAGCCCGGACTGACCTAACCGTCAACCTTTCGGATGGTGCGTTGTTGAACAACACAACGTCTGCTTGATCGTTATAGTGAGCAAATGGAACTCACCGCGTCGACGTTGTCCGACCGCGCCCGCGCCGTTCTTCCCGGTGGCGTCAACAGCGGCCAACGCCAGGTCCCCGGCCTCGAGAACCTGATCATCGCGCGCACCGACGGCGCGACGTTCACGGACGGCGAGGGCCGCACGTACGTCGACTTCCACTCCGCGTTCGGACCTCCGCTCCTGGGTCACAACGACGCCGGGGTGGACGCCGCGGTCACGCGCGCGCTCCAGCAGGTCGACAACATGGGCGTCGGCGTCTCCGAGCCCGAGATCGAGCTCGCGGAGCGGCTCGTCGAGCACGTGCCCTCCGTGGAGAAGGTGCTCGTCACCTCCACGGGCAGCGAGGCCACCTTCCACGCGCTCAGGCTCGCGCGCGCCGCCACGGGGCGCACCCGCATCCTCAAGTTCCAGGGCTGCTACCACGGCTGGCACGACGCGGTCGCGCTGAACGTGATCTCGGCGCCCGACCGCATCGGCGCACCGGACCCGATGTCCGCGGGCATGATGCCCGAGACGGTGGCGGCCACCGCCGTCGTGCCGTTCAACGACCTCGAGGCCGCTGGTCGCGTGCTCGCCGCGGGCGACGTGGCCGCCGTGATCGTCGAGCCGATCCCGCACAACATCGGCGCGGTGCTCCCGGCCGACGGCTTCCTCGCCGGGCTGCGCGAGCTCTGCACGCGCCACGGGACCGTGCTCGTCTTCGACGAGGTGATCACCGGCTTCCGGCACGCGCTCGGTGGCTACCAGTCGATCTGCGGCGTCACGCCCGACATCACCACGCTTGGCAAGGCGATGGGCAACGGCTACCCGATCGGCGCCATCGGCGGCCGCGCGGACCTGATGGAGGAGTTCAGCACCACCCCGGGCCAGCCCGTCTTCTTCGCGGGCACCTACAACGGTCACCCGGGCTGCGTCGCAGCGGCCATCGCGACCATCGACCGGCTCGCCTCCGAGCCGGTGCACGAGCACGTCTTCCGCCTCGGCGAGCTCGCACGGAGCGGGCTGAAGGACCTCTTCCAGTCGCTCGGGCAGCTGGCGCACGTCTCCGGCTTCGGCTCCGTCTTCGTCACCTATTTCATGGACGGGCCGGTCCGCGAGTACGCCGACCTGCTCGCCAACGACCAGGAGCTGTTCACGAAGCTGCGGCTCGCCCAGATGGAGCACGGCGTGTTCGAGCTGCCGCTCAACCTGAAGCGGAGCCACTTCTCCTACGCGCACACCGAGGAGCACGTCGACCGCCTGCTGAGCGCGACCGAGGCTGCCTGGAACGACCTGAAGGGAGCGAGCTGACGATGCGATCGCCCGAGGTTCATCACACCGGCCTGACCGTCTCCGACCTGAAGCGCTCGATCGCGTTCTACGAGCTGCTCGGCTTCGAGGTGACGCTGCGGATCGACGAGGAGGGCGAGGAGGTCGAGCGCGGCACCGGCGTGCCCGGCGCCGCGCTCACGGTCGCGATGATGGAGCGGCCGGGCGCCCGGCTCGAGCTGATCCAGTACGTCACGCCGGACGGCGGGCCCGCGCCGCATCCCAACAACGGGATCGGGGCCGCGCACATCTGCGTGCTGGTCGAGGACGTGGACGAGGCCGTGGAGGAGCTGAGCGGCCAGGGGGTCGAGTTCCTCTCCGAGCCGATCTACCACGAGAGCGGCATCCGCTGGGTCTACTGCCGCGACCCCGACGGGATCACGGCGGAGCTGCTGCAGATCCTCTGATGAGGCTCGACGACAAGGTCTGCCTCGTCACCGGAGCGGGAAGCGGCATCGGCCGCGCCACCGCGATCGAGATGGTGCGCCAGGGCGCGGAGGCGGTCGTGGTGGCAGACGTGGATCTCGACGGCGCGGCCGAGACCGTCGCCCTGGTGGAGGCGGAGGGCGGTGTGGCCAGTGCGCGCCCCTGCGACGTCTCCGACAGCGCGGACGTGCGCGAGCTGATGGACTGGACCGGCGAGCGCTTCGGACGGCTCGACGTGCTCCACAACAACGCCGCGATCGTGGACACGCAGGTCACGGACCGCACTCGCCTCGACGAGCTCGACGAGGACGTCTGGGAGCGCATCTTCGCCGTGAACGTGCGCGGCACCTGGCTGTGCATCAAGTACGCGCTGCCCCACCTGCGGCGCTCGCGCGCGGCCGCGATCGTGAACTGCGCGTCGATCTCGAGCTTCGCCGCCTTCGAGGGCGAGTCGGCCTACTGCGCGAGCAAGGGCGCGATCCCGATGCTCACGCGCTCCGCCGCGCTCGACTTCGCCCCGTTCGGGATCCGCTGCAACTGCTACTGCCCGGCCACGATCGACACGCCGATGGTGGCGAACCAGATCAAGGCGGGCGGCGAGGAGCTGCGCCGCTCGCTCGCCGGCGCGCACCTGCAGCCGGAGCCGCGGCTCGGGCGACCCGAGGAGGTCGCCAAGCTCGTGTGCTTCCTCGCCTCGGACGCCGCCTCGTTCGTCAACGGGGCGTCCTACCTCGTCGACGGTGGCGCGCTCGCCTGGCGCGGGCTCGCGACCTGAGCGCCGGCCAACCCGCGCGCCATCTTCTCGCCGATCACGGTCGTCGGCACGTTCGTGTTGCCGGACATCACCGCCGGCATGATCGATGCGTCCGCGACGTACAGGCCCTCGAGGCCGTGCACCGCGCCGTCGGCCCCCACGACCGCGGCAGGGTCGTCCGCCGGGCCCATCTTGCAGCTGCCCGCGGGGTGGTAGTAGTGGACCGTCGAGTCGGAGATGCACTGGCGGAGCGCCTCCTCGCCGTCCACCGCCGGCCCGGGGAAGAGCTCCTCGCCGAGCAATCCGCTGAGCGGCGATTGGCTCACCACCTCGCGCGTGCGGAGCACGCCCTCCACGAGGCGCTGGAGGTCGTAGCCGCCCGGGTCGCTGAGGTAGGCGTGATCGATCGCGGGCTTGTCGTCCACGCTCGGGCCGGTCAGCCGCAGGCTGCCGCGCGACAGCGGCGTCAGGCAGGCCACGCCGAGCATCCAGCGCCAGCTCCCGGGCTCCGTCAGCGACGGCCCGCCCCAGGGGTAGATGTGCATGTCGAAGCCCTCGCCGTACCCGGTCGAGGCGTACTTCACGATGACCTGCTCGTCCGGCCGCCAGCGCCGCTCGCCGAACTCGATCATCGCGTCCACCAGCTCGGGCGTGCCCGCGTAGTCCATCTCGACCGTCGGCTGGTCGTGGAGGTTCTCGCCCACCCCCGGTAGCTCGTGCAGCGGCTCGACGCCGACGCTCTCGAGCTGGGCCGAGGGCCCGATGCCCGAGCGCAGCAGGATCGCCGGCGAGCCGTACGCGCCGCTCGAGACGACGACGCGCGGCGCGCGGAGCTCGCGGCTCTCGCCGTCCACGTGCACGACGACGCCGGCGGCGGCTCCGTTCTCGATGAGCACGCGCTCCACGTGCGCGCCGCCCACGACGGTCAGGTTGCCCTTGTCGCGCACCGGGTCCACGTAGGCGAACGCGGAGTTGTGGCGCACCCCGTCGTCGTGGTTCGTCGGGAACGGCGCGACCCCGACCTTCTCGTCCAGGTCGTTGAAGTCGTCGACGATCGGGAAGCCGGCAGCCGCGGACGAGCGCATCACCGCGTCCTGGAAGGGCGTCAGCTCGTCGTGGCCGACGTGGCTGACCTTGAGACGCTCCCAGGCGGACTCGAACAGCGGCCACAGCTCCGCGGTGGACCAGCCCGGGTTCCCGGCCGCCGCCCAGCCGTCGTAGTCGGAGCGGGCGCCGTGCGCGACCACGACCCCGTTGTGCGACGAGCAGCCGCCCAGCACGCGCGCGCGGTTGAACAGGACGGTGCGGCCGCCCACCTCGCCCGTGTAGCCCCAGTCGTGCGTGAACATCGGCATCTGCCGCGCGTCGAGCAGGTCCTCCGGCCACAGGCCGCTGTCGCGAGGGCCGTAGTCCGGCCCCGCCTCGAGCAGCACGACCTGGTCGCTGGTGAGCTCGGCCAGGAGCCCGGCGACCGCCGCGCCGGCGGTTCCGCCGCCGACCACGACGACGTCGGCGCTGTTGGGAAGAGCGGTCTGTAGTGCCGCGGAGGGGGCTGTCATAGCGGCTACTTTATCGTTAGAGTAGGCCTTGTGGAGCGGCTTCAGGGAAAGCGTGCGCTGGTCACCGGCGCGTCGAGCGGCATCGGCCAGGGCATCGCGCTCGCGTTCGGGCGCGAGGGCGCGACCGTGGCCGCCTGCGGCCGCGACGAGACGCGCACGAACGGAACGCGCGCCGCGATCGAGGCCGGCGGCGGAACGGCGCACGCCGTGCGCGGCGACGTCGCGGACGCCGCCGACGTCACGCGCATGGTGGACGAGGCGGCGGGCGCGCTCGGCGGCATCGACATCCTCGTCAACTGCGCGGGCATCGGCGAGCTCGACGGCTGGGTCCCGGTGCACGAGCACTCGGAGGGCGCCTGGGACCGCACGCTCGCGGTCAACCTCACCGGCCCCTTCCTGATGTCGAAGGCGGTGCTGCCGCACATGCTCGATGCCGGCGGCGGGGCGCTCCTCCACATCAGCTCGGTCTGCAGCATCACGGTATGGGCCGGCGACAGCGCCTACTCGGTCTCGAAGGCCGGGCTCAACATGCTGTCCGACCACATCGCCGTCGAGTACGGCGACAAGGGCATCCGCTCGAACACGCTCCTTCCCGGCGAGATCCTCACGCCGCTTCACGAGCACGCCGCGTCGTCGTCACCGGACGCGCGCGAGTGGGAGCGCCAGGTGCTCTCCAAGCATCCGGTCGGTCGCTTCGGCGAGGTCGAGGAGGTGGCCGAGGCGGCGGTCTTCCTCTGCTCCGACGAGTCGCGCTTCCTCACAGGCGCGAACGTGCCCATCGACGGCGCCTACAGCCGTGTCTGATCTGAACCCGATGGACATCGCCGGCCGCGTCGCGATCGTCACGGGCGCCGCGACCGGCGTGGGCCGCGGCATCGCCGAGCACTTCGCGCGCGTGGGCGCGCGCGTGCTCCTCTGCGATCTCGACGAGGCCGGTGCCGACGTCGCCAAGGCGCTCGCGAGCCAGGGCCACGCGGCCGCGTTCCGGCGCACCGACGTCTCGTCGGCGGATGACGCCGCGGCGCTCGTGGAGGACGCGAACGCGCGCTTCGGCGGCCTCGACATACTCGTGAACAACGCCGGGATCCAGGTGGAGAAGACGATCGAGGAGCTGGAGCCGTCGGAGTGGGACCGCCTCATGGACGTGAACATGAAGGGCGTCTATCTCTGCTCCAAGTTCGCGATCCCGGCGATGCGCTCGCGCGGCGGCGGCTCGATCGTGAACATCGCCTCGGTCAACGGGTTCTGGGTGGAGCCGGGGCTCGGCGCCTACTGCGCGTCCAAGGGCGGCGTGATCGCCCTCACCCGCTCCACGGCGTCGGACTTCGGGCGCGACGGGATCCGCTGCAACTGCATCTGCCCGGGCTACGTGGACACCGGCATGGCCGGCCGCTACCTGGACTCGCAGGCGGATCCTGAGCGAGCGCGCGCCGAGGTCGCGACGCTGCACGCCGTGGGTCGCGTCGGCCAGCCCGCCGACATCGCCGCCTGCGCCCAGTTCCTTGCCTCGGACGCGGCCGGCTTCGCCACCGGCGCGGCATTCGTCTTGGACGGCGGGCTCTCGCTCGGCGTCGTAGCCCAGCCCGAGTGAGAACAACCGCGATGGAGGACACATGACCGCAACCGCCACCCAGAGCCGCGCCGCCGAGGTGGCCGAGAAGCTCGACCGCGTCCGCGGCCATCTCGACGAAACCGGCCGCAGTGGCGTGCTGCTCACGCGCCAGTTCCTCGTCAGCTGGATCACGGCGGGGATGGAGGACGTGATCATCCGGGGCCACGACGGCAGCTTCGTATGGGCGCTCGTGACCCCGAACGGCGCCCACCTCGTGACCTCGAACATCGAGGCCGCGCGGCTCGGCGCGGAGGAGCGGCCTGAGGAGTTGGGCTTCGAGGTCGTGGGCGTGCCCTGGTACGAGGGCCACTTCGAGTCCGCGCTCGGCGACCTGTGCGACCCGAGCGGGCTCTCGAACGACGGTGCCGGCCCGGGCACCGACGCCTCGGACGAGCTCCAGGCGCTGCGCCTGAGTCTCACCGCGGGCGAGCTCGACCGGATGCGCGTGCTCGGCGCCGACGCCTGCGAGGCGCTCGAGACGACGATGCGCAAGCTCACGCCCGGCATGCCGGGCACCGACCTGAGCGCGGAGGCCGCCCACCAGCTGGAGCGCCGCGGCATCTTCCCGTACGTGCTGCTCTCCGGCGGCGACGCGCGGCGCGCGAGCTTCCGCCACCCGACGGTCTCGCGGGCTCCGCTCGAGCGCGACGCGATGATGGTGTTCGTGGCCGTGCGCGGCGGCCTCAACGTCGCCTGCACGCGCACGGCGAGCGTCGGCACGCCGGATGCGGAGCTGGCGCAGCGCCACGCCATCGCGAGCGAGGCCGAGGCGCGCGCGATCGAGGCCACGCGCCCCGGGGCCAGCTACGGGCAGGCGCTCCAGGCCCAGGTCGACGCCTACGAGGCGCACGGCTACCACGACGAGTGGCGCAACCACACGCAGGGCGGGCCGATCGGCTACGGCGCCCGCGAGTTCGGCGTCGCGCCGCTCGCCGCACCGGATCGCTTCACCGAGTACGCGATCGAGGTGGGCCACGCGGTAGCGTGGAACCCGACCGTGCAGGGTGCCAAGTCGGAGGACACGTTCATCGTGGGCGAGAGCGCCAACGAGCTCATAACCAACTCGTCGACCTGGCCCACGATCGAGGTCCCGCTCGCGGACGGCTCCACCACGCGGCCGGCGATCCTCGAGGTGGGTTGACCCCGGACGCCGGCACGCTCGCCGGCGACGCCCGCGTTGCGATCGTCACGGGGGCGAGCCAGGGCGTCGGCGCCGTCACCGTCGAAGCGTTCCTCGACAGAGGAGTGCGCGTGGTCGCGGTCTCGCGCGAGCTGCCGGGCAGAAGCGACGAGCGCCTGATCGACGTACCGGGCGACGTGGCCGACCCAGCCACCGGCCCGCGCGTGGTGGAGGCGGCGCTCGCAGCCTTCGGGCAGGTCGACGTGCTCGTGAACAACGCCGGCATGGACCTGTTCGGGCCTATGGGGGAGACCAGCATCGAGGACGCCCAGCGCGTGTTCGCCGTGAACGCGCTCGGCCCGCTCTGGATGATCAGGGCGGCGACCGAGGCGCTCGCCGAGCGCTCGGGCGCGATCGTGAACGTGACCTCGCGGCTGGCTCACGTCGGCGTGCCGGAGATGGCCATCTACGGCGCGAGCAAGGGCGCCCTGCGTGCGCTCACCCACGGGGCCGCGGTCGAGCTTGCGCCGCGCGGCATCAGGGTGAACGCCGTCGCGCCCGGCATGACCGAGACGCCGCTCTTCACGGAGTGGCTCGCCGCGAGCGACGATCCCGTAGCCACACGCGCTCGCGTGGAGGCGACGACTCCGCTGGGCCGGCTCGCCAAACCGGAGGACGTCGCGGCCGCGGTCCTGTTCCTCGCGAGCGACGCGGCCGCGCACATCACGGGCACGACGCTGCCCGTGGACGGCGGCTACACCGCCGCCTGAAGATCTAGGCGGCTACGGGCAGCGACTCGAGCGCGTCGCCGAGTGCCTCGGCGAGCAGCGCGATGTCGGCCTCGTCGACGACGAACGGCGGCGACACCTGCACGGTGCTGTTGGCGATCATGCGAACGAGGACGCCGCGCTCGAGGCAGTCGTCCACGACCCGGCCCGCCACGGCGGGGTCGGTGCACTGGATGCCGGCCAGCAGGCCCACGCCGCCGCGGACCTCCACGACGTGGTCGCTTCGCTCGAGCGGGCTGAGTGCGTCGAAGAGGGGGGACTCCAGCTCGCGGACGCGCGCGACCAGGCCCTCGCGCTCCAGGATGTCGAGGTTCGCGAGCGCGGCGGCGCACGCGGTCGCGTGACCGGCATACGTGATCCCGTGCCGGAACATCAGCTCGGGGTCGTCGCGCCAGAACGGCTCCCAGACGCGGTCGGCGATGATCGCCGCGCCGAGCGGGAGGTAGCCCGACGTGATGCCCTTCGCCACGATCAGGATGTCGGGGTCGAGCTCGAAGCGATCGCTGGCGAACGGCGTGCCGACGCGGCCGAAGCCGGTGATCACCTCGTCGACCACGAACAGGATCTCGTTCTCGCGGCAGATGCGCTGCACCGCCTCGAGGTAGCCGGGCGCGGGCGGGAAGAGGCCGCCGGTGCCCATGACCGGCTCGCAGAAGAACGCGGCGATCGTGTCGGCGCCGCGCTCGTCGACCAGCCGCTGGAGCGCGTCCGCGTCCTGGTGGGCGACCCTCTCGGTATCCGTCACGAGGACGCCGTAGCCGGTGCTGTTCGCCTCGATGCCGCCGATGCTGGTGCCGAACGCGTGTAGGCCGTGGTAGGCATGCTCGCGGGTCACCACGGTGCGCTTGCCCGGCTTGCCCAGCGCGTTCCAGTAGAAGCGCGCGAGCTTCGCCGCGGTCTCGATGGCGTCCGACCCGCCGCTGCCGAAGAAGACGCGTCCGTCGGCCACGGGCGCCATGTCGGCCACCCGCTCGGCCAGCTCGAGCGTCGGCGGCGTGGCGAAGCGCCCGAAGGTCGAGTACGCCTCGAGCTTGCGCATCTGCTCCGCGGCCGCGTCGGCGATCTCCGCGCGGCCGTGCCCGACGTTGCAGTACCAGAGGCTCGCGGTCGCGTCGAGCAGGCGCCGTCCGTCGGCGTCCCAGACGTACGCGCCCTCGCCGCGGGTGAGGACGATCTCCGCGTCCTTGACGCGCGACATCGAGGCCTGCGGATGCCACAGCTTGGTGTCAAAGTTGTTCAACAACTGGGCACATCATATCCTCAGATCTGTGAGAGCCTGGGCGATGCATTGACAGAGGACGCCGGCAGCGATCTTCTCGCGGGCCTTGAGGTCCAGCTCGAGAGCACAGCGGAGCAGGTGGCCGGTGTGCTCCGCGACGCGATCGTCGGTGGCCGGCTCGCCCAGGGCATCTACCTGCGCGAGGTGCCGCTCTCGACCCGCTTCGGCGTCTCACGCAACACGATTCGCGAGGCCACGCAGATCCTCGTCGGCGAGGGCCTCGTCACCCGCGAGATGCACCGCGGCGCGTTCGTCAGCCGCGTTGGCGAGGCCGACGTCCGCGACCTCTACCGCGTGCGCCGCATGGTCGAGCTCGAGGCGGTCCGAGGGTCGGCTTCCCGCGACCTGAGCGGGCTGAGGGAGGCGGTGCGGCTGCTCGCCGAGGCGGTGGACGCGAACGACCGCAAGGGCCTCGTCGAATACGACCTGCTGTTCCACAGCGAGCTGGTCGACAGCATGGGGAGCAGCCGCCTGGGCGGCCTCTTCGACAGCGTCGCCGGCGAGCTGCGGCTCTGCCTCTCGCTGGTGGGCGGCACGGCCTACGAGGAAACCGGCATCGCGCTGCGAGAGCACACCGCGGTGCTGGGCGCCCTCGAGGCCGGCGACGCGGCGGAGGCCGCGAAGCTCCTCGCGGCCCACCTCGACGACGCCGAACGCGGCCTGATCGACGTGCTGCGCCTCCTGGACGCCGAAACCGCCGATTGATGAACAATCTTGCATTTGGACATGAGCGCAGCTAGGGTCGCGCTGTGGACGACGCATCGCGCCGGAATGGCTCCCTGCGGAGCGCGCGCTGGTTCGGCTCGGAGACCGTGGTGGGCATGCTCCACCGGGCCTCCGTCAAGGCCGAGGGCTTCTCTCAGACCTCGCTAGACGGCCGCCCGGTCGTGGGCATCTGCAACTCGTGGTCCGAGCTCGTGCACTGCAATGTGCACCTGCGCGGGCTCGCCGCGGCCGTGAAGCGAGGGGTGATCCAGGCGGGCGGCCTGCCGCTCGAGTTCCCGACGATCTCGCTCAGCGAGAACCTGATGAAGCCCACGACCATGCTGTACCGGAACCTGATGTCGATGGACGTGGAGGAGTCGATTCGCGCGCATCCGCTCGACTCGATCGTCTTGCTGGCGGCCTGCGACAAGACCCAGCCGGCGCAGCTCATGGGGGCGGCCAGCGCGGGCGTCCCCGCGATCATGCTGACCGGGGGCCCGGCCCAGCCGGCGTTCTACAAGGGGCGCGAGCTCGGGGTCGGCACCGACCTGTGGGAGTACACGGCGGAGTACCGCGCGGGCCGCCTGCCGAAGGACGAGTACGAGGCGCTCGAGGCGGCGCTGATCCCCTCGGCCGGGCACTGCAACGAGCTCGGGACGGCGTCGACGATGGCCGGGATCGTCGAGGCGCTCGGCGTCTGCCTCCCGGGCACGGCGGCCATCCCAGCGGTGGACTCGCGCCGGGCGGCCGCTGCCGAGGAGACCGGCAGGCGCGCCGTGGAGCTCGCGCGCAGCGGCCTGACGTTCGACACCATCCTGTCCCCGGGCGCATTCGACAACGCGATCACGCTGCTGATGGCCATGGGCGGCTCGACCAACGCCGTCATCCACCTGCTCGCCCTCGCCGGGCGCGTGGGCGTCGACCTCGACCTCGCCCGCTTCGACGAGATCTCGCGGCGCACTCCGGTGCTCGCGAACCTGCGCCCCTCCGGCGCGCACCTGTTCGCCGACCTGTTCCGGGTGGGAGGCGTTCCCGCGCTCATGCGCGAGCTGCGACCGCTGCTCGACGAGGAGGCGATCATCGTCACCGGCGAGCGCCTCGGCGAGGCGCTCGACCGCGTGAAGGACGATCCCGACGGCGACGTGATCCACTCGCTCGCCGCGCCGCGGAAGCCGCAGGGCGGGATCGCCGTGCTCGAGGGGAGCCTCGCGCCGCGCGGAGCGCTCATGAAGCAGAGCGCCGCGTCGCCTGAGCTGATGCGGCACACCGGCCGCGCCGTCGTCTTCGAGGACATGGACGACATGTCCGCCCGCATCGACGACCCGGACCTGCCCGTCGACGCGAGCTCCGTGCTCGTGCTCAAGCACGCCGGCCCGCGCAGCGCGGCGGGCTTCCCGGAGTGGGGCATGCTCCCGATCCCGCAGCGCCTGCTCGAGCAGGGCGTGCGCGACATGGTCCGCATCTGCGACGGCCGGATGAGCGGGACCGCCTACGGGACCGTCGTGCTGCACGTGGCACCGGAGGCGGCGGCCGGAGGGCCGCTCGCGCTGGTGCGCGACGGTGACCCGATCGTGCTGGACGTCGATCGCCGGCTGCTCCAGGTCGACGTCCCCGCCGAGGAGCTGGCGGCCCGGAAGCCCGCCCAGGCCACGG
>JAXDIL010000093.1:0-13621 GCA_034664005.1 Thermoleophilaceae bacterium
CGTCGGCCACCCGCATTGCTACAACTGCGGCCGCCCGATCGCCGCCCAGTCGGCCGAGCAGATCATCGACCAGGTGATGATGCTGCCGGAGGGCGCCAAGTTCATGGTGCTGGCGCCGGTCGTGCGCGGCCGCAAGGGCGAGTACGGCAAGCTCTTCGACGAGCTGCGCGCCGACGGCTTCACGCGCGTCAAGGTCGACGGCGAGCTGCGCAGGCTCGAGGAGGAGATCGTCCTCGACAAGAAGTACAAGCACGACATCTCGGTGGTGATCGACCGGCTCGTGATGCGCACCGATCTGCGCAAGCGGCTGGCGGACTCGATCGAGACGGCCGTGGCCCGCGCCGAGGGCATCGTCGACATCGAGAACGTGGAGACGGACGAGGTCACGACCTACTCGGAGCAGTTCATGTGCCTCCACTGCGGCACCTCGATGCCCGAGCTCGAGCCGCGGATGTTCTCGTTCAACTCGCCGCACGGCGCCTGCCCGCGCTGCACCGGGCTCGGCTCCCAGATGGAGATCGATCCCGAGCTGATCGTGCCGGACCCGTCGCTGTCGTTGAACGACGGCGCGATCCTGCCCTGGTCGACGAGCGCGTCGAACTACTACGAGCAGATGACCCAGGCGATCGCGGATCGTTGGGAGGTCGACATGGACCGCCCCTGGGAGGACCTCGAGGAGGACGTCCGCAACTGCTTCCTGTACGGCACGAACGGCGACCGCATCTACATCTCGTACCGCAACCGCTACGGGCGCCGCCGCTCCTACACGACCACGTTCGAGGGGATCGTGCCGAACCTCGAGCGCCGCTACCGCGAGACCGACTCGGACTGGTCGCGCGAGAAGATCGAGGAGTACATGACGCTCCGGCCCTGCCCCGAGTGCAAGGGCGCGCGGCTGCGGCCCGAGTCGCTCGCAGTGCAGGTCGGCGGGCTCGGCATCAGCGAGTTCACGCGGATGTCGGCACGCCGCGCGATCGAGTGGCTCGAGCAGCTCGAGCTCACCGACACCGAGCGCGCGATCGCGCGGCTGATCCTGCGCGAGATCGACGAGCGGCTGCGCTTCCTCGACAACGTGGGTGTGGGCTACCTCTCGCTGGAGCGCGCGGCGGCCACGCTGTCGGGCGGGGAGGCGCAGCGGATCAGGCTCGCCACGCAGATCGGCTCGTCGCTCGTGGGCGTGCTGTACATCCTGGACGAGCCCTCGATCGGGCTGCACCAGCGCGACAACGAGCGCCTGATCGGGACGCTCGAGCGGTTGCGCGACCTCGGCAACACCGTGATCGTCGTGGAGCACGACGAGGGCACGATGCGGGCGGCGGACCACCTCGTGGACCTCGGCCCGGGCGCCGGCGAGCACGGCGGCGAGCTGGTGGCGCAGGGGACTCCATCGGATGTTCTCCGCTCCAGCAAGTCCCTCACGGGCCAGTACCTGTCAGGCAAGCTCTCGATCCCGCTACCGGAGAAGCGCCGCAAGCCGACCGGCTACATCGAGGTTCAGGGCGCTTCACAACACAACCTCAAGAGCATCGACGTGAAGGTCCCGCTCGGTGTCTTCTGCTCGGTGACGGGCGTCTCGGGGTCGGGCAAGTCGACATTCGTCAACGAGGTGCTCCACAAGGCAGTTGCCAACCGCCTGCACCGCGCCAAGCAGCGGCCCGGCGCGCACCGCCGCATCAGCGGCCTCGACCAAGTCGACAAGATCATCAACATCGACCAGTCGCCGATCGGGCGAACGCCGCGCTCGAACCCGGCGACCTACATCGGGCTGTTCGACCACATCCGCGAGCTCTACTCGCGCACCCAGGAGGCGCGGGCGCGCGGCTACAAGCCGGGCCGGTTCTCGTTCAACGTGAAGGGCGGGCGCTGTGAGGTCTGCCGCGGCGACGGCCAGATCAAGATCGAGATGCACTTCCTGCCGGACGTCTACGTGCCGTGCGAGCAGTGCCACGGCAAGCGCTACAACCGCGAGACGCTCGAGGTGCGCTTCAAGGGGAGGACGATCGCGGACGTGCTCGACATGACTGTCGAGGAGGCTGTCGACTTCTTCGCGCACATCCCGAAGATCAAGCGGCGCCTGCAGGCGCTGCACGACGTGGGGCTCGACTACATCCGGCTCGGCCAGGCCGCCACGACGCTGTCGGGTGGCGAGGCGCAGCGCGTGAAGCTCGCGAGCGAGCTCTCGAAGATCGCGACCGGGCGGACGCTGTACATCCTCGACGAGCCCACCACCGGACTGCACTTCGCCGACGTCCAGAAGCTGCTCGAGATGCTGAACCGGCTCGTGGACCAGGGCAACACCGTGGTCGTGATCGAGCACAACCTCGACGTGATCAAGACCTCCGACCGGATCATCGACCTCGGCCCCGAGGGCGGCGAGGAGGGCGGCCGGCTGGTGGCCCAGGGCACGCCCGAGCAGGTGGCAGCGACGAAGGGCTCCCACACAGGTCGCTTCCTCGAGGGCATCGTGAAGCCGCCCCCGACGCGGAAGGCGCGCGCGAGCGGCGGCCGCAACCCGAAGGTCCCGGCCGCCGCATAGCCGCGTAGCTCGCTGGCTAGGAAGCCGGCGTTGCGTGCACGACGCCCTGCGCCCAGCAGGTGTCGGTCGTGCCGCCCAGGTTCTGCCCGAGGGCATAGCTGTGGACGATCACGCCACTGCCGTCGGCCGCGACCGCGTTGGCCGTAGCCGTGTTGCCCTCCGCCTCGAGGTCCGAGCCGCTGCCGGTTTCCGAGGTCAGTACGGCCTCGCTCGCGGGATCCCACGGGTCGAACTCCGGCCCGTTGTTGTCGTCGAACGAGGAGTTCGGGTCCGTGGTCGTCATGATGAGCTCCGTGAGCTCCTCCGTGCCGCCGCCATTGTTCGCGGTGCAGCGGACGAAGACCCGGAACGGGCCGACGGTCGCGACCGTCTTCTCGCCGCTTCCGGCGACCCGGACGGAGAACGGAATCGTGTCGTTCCCGGTCTGGTATGCCGAGGCGGGCTTGCCGCCGAGCGAGTCCGCGTCGCCCGCGCTCGGGACCTTGTCGAGGGTGCCCTCGCTGATCTCGTCGCCCGTGAGCGAGTTGTCCTTGATGTCGCGCCCGGTGATCCCTCGGACGTCCTTGCTGGTGAGCGAGTTGTTCTTCACCTTTGCGCTGTTGACCGCGCCCTTGCGGATGTCAACGGTCTTGACGGCGCCGTCCTTCAGGTCGGCGCTGTCGACGCTGCCGGTGCCCGGAAGCGCCACGGCGGTGCCGCCGAGCGCCGCCAACAGCGCGACGAATGCAATTGCCATGGCGGGCGTAGGCCGCCACTTGAGACTGCGGTGCATGAGGTTGCTGCCTTTCGTTCGTGTTCCCGGCCAGGGGTGCGCTCGTCCGTTTGGGGTGTGTCTGAGTGGACCGAGCGGACCCGGCAAAGGTAGCCGTGCCGGCGGATGGATACTTTATCAACGCGCGCCTGAGCGGCTACGCGGCCGCTCCTGCATCCTCAGGGCGAGCCGGTCGCCCCGCCGCCCTTGCGTGTGCGCTTCAGCTTGCGCATCGTCTGGATGACCTCCATGCGGCGGTGCGCCTTCTTCGCGGCCTCGATCAGGGTCAGCTCGCCGCTCGTGTCGGCGATGCCGACCGCGCAGGTGATGGGCCCGGCCTCGAGCTCGAACGACTCTGCGGCGAGCTCGTCCTGGAAGCGGTCCGCCCAGATCGCCGCGCTGCGGGAGTCCGTGGCGTGGAGCAGCACGGCGAACTCGTCCGGACCGGTCCGCGCGATCTCGTCGACCGCACGGAGGGTCGAGCGCAGCGTGATCACGCACTGTCGCAGCACCTCGGTGCCCGCGCCGGCGCCGAGCTCGCGGTTCACCGCGCGCAGGTCGTCGACGTCGATCATGGCCACGGCGAGCACCTCGTCGGTGCGGCCGCGCCGGAGCTCCTCGCGGGCAAGGAGCGCCTCGAAGTCGTCGGCGTCGGGGAGTTCGGCCAGGGGATCCATCGTCATAGTCATCGGCCGCCGCGCTCGGATTCTGAGATAACGCGATCGGCCCAGCGCCTGGCGCCCGCCGGGATGGCCCTGCCGAAGAGCGAGCGGTGGTCCGCCACCCAGCGGTACCCGGAGTCCGCGGGGCGCGCGAACCTGTCGGTGAGGCGCGCCAGCGGCGCGCCGCCCGGCAGGAGCCGGAATAGCTCTGAAAAGGCGGCCCCGCCGGACCAGACGGCGGACCCGGCATCCACGAGGTGCCAGGAGGCCAGTCGGCCGGCCTGTGGGATGCCCTCCAGGAGCCGGTCGGCTTCGGGACCCTTCAGTGCCACGGACCGCACCCGACGCTTGCGGTCCCAGCGGAGCACCACGGCCACGCAGACCCGACAGAAGCCGCAGTCCGGGTCGTAGAGGAGCGAATACGGCGTCATCTCTGGAAAGCTGCCCCGATGCGGAACGCCAGACTCTGGTGGCAGAAGTTGCGCTGGTACCAGCGCAACTCGCTCCCGTGGAACCGGCTCGCCATCCACCGGGAGCTTGCACGCCGGCGCGCGTTCGCGCGCTGGCCGCTCCACGGCAACGTGCTCGAGTCGTTCCGCGAGGGGCGGCTCGAGATCGGCGAGGGAACGCTGCTGGAGCCGGACGTCTGGCTGACGACGAGCGACGCGGGGCGCATCCGCATCGGCGAGGGCACGTTCCTGAATATCGCGGTCATGGTTGCCGCCGCCGAGCTGGTCGAGATCGGCGACCACTGCATGTTCGCGAACGGCTGCTTCGTGACCGACGCGAACCATCGCTTCGACGACCCCGATCAGCCCATCACGTGGCAGGGCTTCACGAGCAAGGGGCCGACGCGGGTCGGCGACAACGTCTGGTGCGGCGCGAACGTGGTGGTCACGAGCGGCGTGACCATCGGCGAGCGCTGCGTGATCGGCGCCAACAGCGTGGTGACCGAGGACATCCCAGCGTTCTCGATCGCGGCGGGAGCACCCGCGAAGGTGCTCCGCCGCGTCGAGTACCCGGCTAAGGACTCAGCACAGGACGAGTAGGTGGAACGGCTTGTTGGCGTCGTTCCCGTTCGCACCGGTCGTGCGGACGTCCACGCCGTTCACGTTCGAGGCGAGCGAGCTGACCGTGATCTGCCCGTTGTCGGGCGGAGCCGCGGCGCTCGGGCCGCCGATCGTGGCGTAGTACGAGCAGGCGCGCACGTCCTGGTCGAAGATCACCTGGTAGCGCCCCTCGGCGGTCCGGGCGGACGACGTGGTGCCGCGCTGGCGAACCCGCTGGCCGCCCGCGTTCACCACGACGTAGTGGGCGCTGCCCGATGCGATGAACGCGCCGGGGACGGTCGACAGGGTCGACTCCTTGATGGCGGCGCCACCGACGCCGTTCTTGCGGAAGTCCTTGCCGAGCAGGCCTCCGTTGCGGACGTCGACGCTTCGGATGGTGTTGTTCTTGATGCTCCCGCTGGTCACGACGAAGGCGTAGGCAGAGCCGCCCATGGCCATGAAGAGCGCGACGAGAGCAACCGCCATCGCGGGGGACGGGATGAAACGACGAAATCGGGTCATGGCCCCCCAACCCACGGGGGCCGCGCGGGTTGCGCTTAGAGCGAGAAACCGCCCGTAAACGGCTCGCCGGTCTGCTCTCGGAGCAGGTCGTGGAGCCGCTCGATCTCGTCCGGCGCCATCGTGTAGCCGTGCTGCTCCTCCGGGTACCTGCGCGCCCGCACCTCGTCCGCGAAGGCGCTCACGCCCTTGATCATCTCGTCGCGCACGCTGGCGTAGCGCTTCACGAAGCGGGCCGCGTGGCCGTCGTAGATTCCGAGCAGGTCGTGGAAGACGAGCACCTGCCCGTCGGCGGCCGGACCCGCGCCGATGCCGATCACGGGGATCTCCATGCGCGGCATGATCGCCTCGGTGAGCGGGCTCGGGATCGCCTCGAAGACGATCGCGAAGCAGCCGGCCTCCTGGAGCGCGAGCGCGTCGTGAAGCACCTGGAGGGCGCGCTCCGCGGTGCGGCCCTGAGAGCGGTAGCCGCCGAGCGCCGTGGCCGTCTGCGGCGTGAGGCCCACGTGGCCCATGACAGGGATGCCCGCGCCCACGAGCGCCCGCGCGCGCTCGACCGAGGTGCCGCCGCGCTCGATCTTGACCGCGTCGCAGCCGGCCTCCTTGATGAAGCGCTGCGCGTTGCGGATCGCCTCCTCGTTCGACGCCTCGTACGAGCCGAACGGCAGGTCGCCGACCATGAGCGGCGTGCTGAGCCCGCGCCTGACCGCCTTGGCGAGCATCAGGAGCTCCTCGGTCGTGACCGGCACCGTCGAGGGGTGCCCGAGCACCGTCATGGCGCCCGAGTCGCCGACGAGGACCACGTCGACTCCGGCCTCCTCGGCCACCTGCGCCGAGGGGAAGTCGTACGCCGTGACCATGACGATCGGCTCACCGAGCGCCTTCTTCTCCCCGAGCGTGGTCAGGCTGATGGTCGGGCGCTGGGTGGGACGGTGGCTCATTTCTCGCCTCCGAGAATCGCGTTGTCGATGAGTCGGGCGCGCCCTACGCGGGCCGCCACGGCCAGGAGCGCCGAGCCGTTCACGCGGTCGACGGGGGCCAGGTCTGTCGCGGAGCGGAGCTGGAGGTAGTCCGGCTCCACGCCCGCACGGTCCAGTTCGTCGCGAGCCGCCGCAACGACGGCTCCGGCGTCGACGGTGCCGCTCGCGACGGCGGCCTCGGCGGCCCGAAGCGCGCGGCTCAGGGCGAGGGCGCGCTCGCGCTCCTCGCTCGTCAGGTAGGCGTTGCGCGAGCTCAGCGCGAGCCCGTCGGCGTCACGGATCGTCGGGCACACCTCGATCCGCACCGGCATGTCGAGGTCGCGGACGAGCTTGCGGATCACGAGCGCCTGCTGGGCGTCCTTCTGCCCGAAGTAGGCCACGTCCGGCGCCGCCATGTTGAAGAGCTTCGTCACCACGGTGGTCACGCCCTGGAAGTGCTCGGCACCGCGCTGGGCCTCGTCGCCCTCGAGCGTCTCGGTGAGGTCGTTCACCGCCACGCTGGTGGCGAAGCCGTCCGGATAGACCGCCTCCACCGGCGGGGCGAACAGCACGTCCACGCCCTCGGCCTCCGCGAGCGCCGCGTCGCGCTCCTCGTCACGCGGGTAGGCGTCGAGGTCCTCGCCCGGCGCGAACTGAGCGGGGTTCACGAACAGCGACACGACCACGACGTCGGCGTCGGCGCGGGCACGGCGCATCAGCGAGAGGTGGCCGTCGTGGAAGTAGCCCATGGTGGGAACGAGCCCGATCGTGCGCCCGGCGTGCCGTTCGGGCGCGAGCAGGGCGCGCAGCTCGGCGGCTGTCCGCACCGTCCTCATGCGGGCGTCTTCTGCCCGGCCAGGGCACGCGTAAGCCGGACCAGCTCGTCGAACAGGTCGAGCAGCTCGGGCGCGGACTCTTCGACCGCCGCGCGCTGTGCCGCGACGGTGGCCTCGTCGCCGCGAGCCACCGGGCCGGTGAGGGCCGCCTCCGGGCCCAGCTCGGCCAGGTTCTCCACGGTCTGGCGCACGAGCGGCATCAGGAGCGAGCGGGCGTCCTGGCGCGAGAGTCCGGCGCCGCCCGCGAGCGTCTCGGCCGCGGCCTCGAGCGTGACCAGGAAATTGGACGCGACCGACGCGGCCGCGTGGTAGGCGGCCCGGCCGTCGTCGTCGATCTCGAACGGCCTCATGCCGAGCCGCTCCGCGAGGTCGGTGGCGAAGGCGAGCGCCTCCGGGCTGGAGCCGGCCACGGCCGCGCCGGCGCCTTCGAAGCTGACGCCCGGGTGGGCGAATGACTGAAGCGGGTGAAGGCCAAAGCAACCCACACCCGCGTGAGCGAGCGCGGACAGCGGCGTGGCCCCGCTGGTGTGGCCGACGAGCGGGGCCGCGGCGGTCAGCGTCTCGGCTGCGGCGGGGATCTCGGCGTCCGGCACGCACAGCACGATCGCGTCGCAGCGCGAGGGCCGCTCGCCGCGTCCGAGCGGGCCGTCCACGTCGACGGCCGCGTCGCGGAGCGCGCGCGCGAGCGCGGTGCCGACGCGGCCTGGGCCGACTATGCCCACCCGAAGCGGGACCTGAGAGCTGGTCTGGTCTAGGTTCATTCCGCCGTCGGTCCACTCCGCCGTCGGTAGCGGCCGACGTCAGTGAGGATACCCACGAAGCTCGCCGTCAACTCCACCACCTAGGCTTAGGTCCCATGCAGCGACGCAGCGCAGAGGAGCGCCGCGCGGAGCTCGTGGAGCTCTACCGCGAGGCGACCGTCTGCGCGCGCTGCCCGCTCTCGAAGACGCGCACCAACGTCGTATTCGGGGCCGGCAACGCGGACGCCGACCTCATGTTCGTCGGCGAGGCGCCCGGCATGCACGAGGATCAGCAGGGGCTGCCCTTCGTGGGTCGCGCCGGGCAGCTCCTCAACAAGCTCCTGGAGGAGATCGGCCTCTCGCGCGACGACGTCTTCATCGCGAACGTGCTCCAGTCGCGGCCACCCGGCAACCGCGACCCCCAGCCTGACGAGATCGACGCGTGCAAGCCGTTCCTCCACCGGAAGATCGAGCTGATCGAGCCGAAGGTCGTGTGCACGCTCGGGAACTTCTCCACGAAGCTGCTCACCCGCTCGCAGCGCGGGATCACGAGCGTCCACGGGCGGCCGCAGGTGCACGAGCTGGGCGGGCGCCTGCTGCGCGTGTACCCGCTCTTCCACCCGGCGGCCGCGCTTCGGAGCACGAAGACGCTCGACGAGCTGCGCGCCGACTTCGCCAGGCTCCCGGCGCTGCTCGAGGAACCGCCGCCGGTGCCGATCGGCGCGGTGGCACCCGTGGCGGCCGCGATGGCTGCGCAGCCGGCCGAGCCCGAGCCGCCGAAGCTATTCGACTAGACGGAACGAGGGTGGGACGCCGACCGGACGGGGGAAGGCCGGCCGACGCCCCGGGGGAAGCCTGCAGGGGCGTGCGCGGTCCACATCCCCCTGCCAAGGTTCGTAGGGTCACCTAGAGGCGTACCTGATGTCCCCCGAGGTCAAACACACCGATGGCCCAGGCGAGACCGAAGCGCTCGGAGCTGAGCTCGCGGGCCGGCTTTCGCCCGGTGACGTCGTGCTCGTGAGCGGGGAGCTCGGCTCCGGGAAGACGACGTTCGTGCGCGGTGCGTGCCGTGCTCTGGGAGTGGAGGAGCCGGTCACGAGCCCGACCTTCACGATCGGGCAGGTGCTGGGCGAGTCGCCCGAGGTCGCCCACCTCGACCTGTACCGGCTCGGCTCGCTCGCGGGCGAGGACCCGGCCCTGCTCGACGACTACCTGACGCCCGAGCGGGTCGGCTTCGTGGAATGGCCGGCCGTCGCGGAGCCCACGCTCGAGCGCGTGGCGGCGCGCGTCCTGCTGGAGCACGCCGGCGGGGACCGGCGCCGGGTCACCGTGGCGTGACACTGCTCGGGCTCGACACCTCGACCTCCGCGGCGAGCGCATGCGTGCTCCGCGCCGACGGTGAGGCCTTCGAGATCGCGCCGCCGGTCGAGCGGCTCGCCCGCCCGCCCGCTCACGCGAGCGAGCTGATGCCCGCGATCGCGGACGTCATGGAGCGCGCGGGGGTCGGTTACGCGGACCTCGACGCGATCGCGGTCGGGGTGGGACCCGGCATGTTCACGGGCCTGCGCATCGGGGTCGCCACGGCGCGTGCGCTCGCCACCGCCGCGGAGCTTCCGCTGCGGCGGGTGTCCTCGCTGGCAGCACTGGCCGAAGGCATCGACGCCCCGCTCGCTCTGCCGCTGATCGATGCGCGCCGGGGCGAGCTGTTCGCCGGGCTTTACGAGGGCGACCGTGAGTTCTGGCCGCCGTTCGCGGTGGCTCCCGAGGCGCTGATCGCGCAGCTCGACAACGCCGGCGTCACTCCGGTGGCGGCCGGGGACGGGTCGATACGATTTCGGGCGACGTTCGAGGGGGCCGGCATCCCGGTGTCAGCCGACGACTCCGACGCTCATGTGGTGCGTGCTCTGCACATCTGCCGCCTGGCCGCCGGCGCCGCGGACGAGGCACCGGAGGCTGTCCTTCCCGACTACCTGAGAGAGCCGGACGCAAGGCCGCAACAGTGAACGCCGAACCAGTGAACGCCGAACTCGAGATCCGCCAGCTGGCGTACGCGGACCTGCCGCAGGTGATCGCGGTCGAGCGGCGCGCATTTCCGACCCCGTGGTCGCTCGCGATGTTCGTGCTCGAGCTGTCCAAGCCGTCGGGGATCTGCCTCGCCGCGCTCGACGACGGCGTGATGGTCGGCTATCTCGTCTGCTCGCGCTACGACACGGTCTGGCACCTGATGAACGTGGCCGTGGAGCCCCACCGGCAGCGCCAGGGCATCGCGAGCGCGCTGCTCGATCGGCTCTTCGAGCAGGCCGACAAGCCGCACGAGCAGTACACGCTCGAGGTACGCACCTCGAACGAGTCGGCGATTCGCCTGTACGAGCGCTTCGGCTTTCGCGCCGCGGGCCGCCGGCGCGCCTACTACCACGACAACCGCGAGGACGCTCTCATCATGTGGCGGACGGTGGAGGAACGCACCACCGCGTGATCCTGGCTCTCGAGACGAGCTGCGACGACACCTGCGCGGCCGTCGTGGCGGCGGACGGGCGGGTCGCCTCGAACGTGATCGCGTCGCAGGGGCTGCTGCACGCGCGCTACGGCGGCGTCGTCCCCGAGATCGCCTCTCGGCACCACCTGGAGCTCGTCGACGCCGTCACGGCGGACGCGCTCGAGCGGGCCGGGGCGCGGCTCGACGACATCGACACCGTGGCGGTCACTCGCGGTCCCGGGCTGATCGGTGCGCTGCTCGTGGGGCTGTCGTCCGCGAAGGCGCTCGCGGCCACTCGGCAGCTCCCGCTCGTGCCGGTGGATCACCTGCACGGGCACGTCGTGGCGAGCACGCTCGGGCCAGACCCGGTCGAGCCGCCGTACCTGTGCCTCGTCGCGAGCGGAGGCCACACCTTCCTTGCGCGCGTCGAGGACCCCGCCCGCTACGAGATCCTCGGTCAGACGCTCGACGACGCAGCCGGCGAGGCGTTCGACAAGGGAGCGCGGCTGCTCGGGCTCGGCTATCCCGGCGGCCCCGCGGTCGACCGGCTGGCCCGCGAGGGCGATCCGGAGGCGTTCGCCTTCCCGCGCAGCGCGCCCGGCGAGCTCGACTTCAGCTTCAGCGGGCTGAAGACGGCGCTGCTCTACACGATCCGCGACCTCGGCGACGAGGCCGAGGGGCGGGCTGCCGACCTCGCGGCCTCCTACCAGCGCGCGATCGTGGACGCGCTCGTGAGGCGCACGCGGACAGCGCTCGAGCGGGAGGGGATCGAGCGGCTCGCGATCGGGGGCGGGGTGGCCGCGAACTCGGAGCTGCGCGAGGCCGTCAGGGGCATTGGCGTGCCGGTCTGGGTGCCGCCGGTCGAGCTCTGCACCGACAACGCGGCGATGATCGCGGGCGCGGCGCGCTTCCTGGAGCCGCTGCCGTACCCCGACTACCTCAACCTCGACGCCGCCGCACGCCTCTAGTTCTCGAGGCGTGACTCCTCGAGGTCGAGGTCGCGCTCGATCTTGCGGCGCACCTCGTCGCTGATCTCGCCGCGGTTGCGCATGGCCACGAGCGCCTCGCGCTGGGCGTCGAAGAGGTCGTACATGAGCCGCCGCCAGGCGTCGGTGCGCTCCTCGAAGCCGTCGCCGTCACCGTCCACGAGCGCGTCGAAGCGGCGCCGCCGGTAGTCGAGCGCGTTGCGCGCGCGGCCCACGCTGTCCGGGCTGATCCAGTCGGGCTCGCCCAACTCGTCGATCCTGCTGAGCCCCGCCTCGGCGAGCCGGCGGCGGGCGATGCGCTCCTCGCGTTCTTCCAGGCCGTCGTCCATCAGCCGCAGCCGCGCGATCAGCGGCGCGAGCGTGAGGCCCTGTCCCACAAGCGTCACGAGGATCACGGCGAAGGTGAGGAAGATGATCAGCTCGCGCGCCGGGAAGTCCGCGCCGGCGTCGGTCTGGAGCGGGATGGCGAGCGCCGCGGCCAGCGACACCGAGCCGCGCATTCCCGCCCAGCCGACTGCGAGCCGCTCCCCGGGCGGCGCCCGCCTCGGCGCCGCCTCGTTCGCCCGGCGGTCGGCCATCCGCACCACGAGCGGCACGAGGAACATCCACATGAGCCGCACGCCGACCACCACAGCGCTCACGAGCAGGGCCCACAGGATCAGCTCGGCCGTGCCGGTGCCCGAGAGCCCGTCGAGCACGCCCGGCAGCTGGAGCCCCACGAGCAGGAACAGCACGGCGTTCAGCAGGAAGGTCAGGATCTCCCAGATGGCCACGCCCTGGAGTCGCATCAGCGGGGTGGTGAGCTGGGGCGTGTGCCAGCCCATGTAGAGCCCGGTGGTCACCGCCGCGAGCACCCCGGAGAGGCCGAGCTCCTCGGCCGGGAGGTAGCCGACGTACCCGGACAGGATCGAGATGGTGATCTCGGTGGGCGGGTCGTCGATTCGGGAGCGCACCTCGCGGATGACGCGCCCGGCCAGAAGCCCGACGAGCACGCCGCCGACGCCGGTCGCCACGAACTCGGGGATCGTGTGCCAGAGCGAGAACGAGCCGCTCACCACCGCCGCGACCGCGAAGCGGTACAGGATCAGCGCCGTCCAGTCGTTCGTGAGGTTCTCGCCCTCGATGATGGTGATCAGGCGCCGCGGCGCCCCGATGCGACGCATGATCTCCGCGGGCGCGACGGCGTCGGTGGGCGACACGATGGCGCCGAACACGAAGGCCGGTCCCCAGTCGAGCCCGACCACGTGATGTGCCACGAACGCGACCGCGCACATGGTCACCAGCACGAGCGGGATCGCGAGGAGCGCGATCGGCTTCGCGTTCCGGCCGAGGTCGCGCACCGAGGTGAAGAACGCGGCGCCGTAGAGGAGCGGCGGCAGGAAGATCAGAAGCACGACGTCCGGGTTGAGCGTCACGTCCGGCACACCGGGCAGGAAGCCGATCACCGCGCCGCCCGCCACGAGCGTCACCGGGTAGGGCACGCGCAGGAGGCCGGCCAGCACCGCCAGCCCCGCAATCGCCAGCAGGAGCCCGAAGACGATCAGCTCGATGTGCTCCACACGAAAAGATTGGCAGCATCCGGGGCGTGCCTCTCGTGACGCTCTACGGAAAGCCCGGCTGCCACCTGTGCGACGACGCGCGCGCGGCGGTCGCACGCGTGCGCTCGGAGCATCCGTTCGAGCTGCGGGAGGTCGACGTGACGCTCGACCCGGAGCTCCATCGGGAGTACGGCGAGCGCATCCCGGTACTGGAGCTAGACGGCGAGGAGCTGTTCGAGTTCCACGTCGAAGAGAGGGTCCTCGTGGAGCGGCTCGATAGAGTGGACGGTTCGTGAGGTACGACGACGCATCAGCGGGCGGCGTCGGGCTTCAACCGGTTCGGCCGGATGCCGAGCCGGGCGCCCCCGAGCGGCTGTCGCTCGGTGTCGCCGCCCGACTGTCGCGATATCTGCAGGTCCTGACCCAGGCGAAGAAGATGGGACGCGAGACGATCTCGTCCCAGGAGCTGGCGGACTACACGCACGTCAACTCGACGCAGATCCGCCGCGACCTGTCCGGCTTCGGCAAGTTCGGCAAGCGCGGGGTCGGCTACAACGTCGACTCGCTGG
>JAXDIL010000136.1:0-9286 GCA_034664005.1 Thermoleophilaceae bacterium
TCGGCGATCTCTGGATCGACGACGTGCTCCGCGACGAGGCGAATCGCCAGGAGACGACGCTCGAGATGATCGCCTCCGAGAACTTCGTCCCGCAGGCGATCCTCGAGACCGGCGGCTCGGTGCTCACCAACAAGTACGCCGAGGGCTATCCGGGCAAGCGCTACTACGGCGGCTGCGAGTACGTGGACGTCGCCGAGCAGCTCGCCATCGATCGCGCCAAGGAGCTGTTCGGCGCCGATCACGTGAACGTCCAGCCGCACTCCGGCGCCCAGGCCAACTCCGCCGTCTACATGGCCCTGCTCGACCCGGGCGATCGCATCCTCGGCATGCGCCTCGACCACGGCGGCCACCTCTCGCACGGGATGAAGATCAACTTCTCCGGGCTCTACTTCGACGTCGTCTCGTACGGCGTGCGCGAGGAGGACTCGCGCCTCGACATGGGCGAGCTGCAGCAGATCGCGGAGGACTCGCGTCCGAAGCTGATCATCGCCGGCTGGTCCGCCTACCCGCGCCAGCTCGACTTCCAGCGCTTCCGCGAGATCGCCGACTCGGTCGGGGCCCTGCTGATGGCCGACATGGCCCACTTCGCCGGCCTGGTGGCCGCCGAGCAGCACCCGAGCCCGGTGCCCTACTGCGACGTCGTCACCACGACCACCCACAAGACGCTGGGCGGACCGCGCGGCGGCATGATCCTGTGCCGGGAGGAGTTCGCGAAGAAGATCAACTCGCGCGTGTTCCCCGGGCATCAGGGCGGCCCGCTGATGAACGCGATCGCCGGCAAGGCGGTGGCGATGAAGGTGGCCCAGTCCCAGCTGTTCCGCGAGCGCCAGGCGCGCACGCGCGAGGGCGCCTCGATCGTGGCCGAGGAGATGGTCGCGGCCGGGGTCAACGTGCTCACCGGCGGCACCGACGTCCACCTCGTCCTCGCCGACCTGCGCGAGTCCGAGCTCGACGGCCAGCAGGCGGAGGACCGTCTGCACAGTGTCGGCATCACCGTCAACCGCAACGCGGTTCCGTTCGACCCGCGCCCGCCGGCCGTGTCCTCCGGACTGCGCATCGGCAGCCCGGCGCTCGCCACGCGCGGCCTGCAGGCCGACGACTTCCGCGAGGTCGGCCGGGTCATCGGGGAGGCGCTGTCGGGCGACTTCTCCGAGGACAAGCGCGCCGAGCTGACGCAGCGGACGCGGGCGCTCGCAGAGCGCTATCCGCTCTACCCCCAGCTGGTCCCCGCCGCCGTCTAGAACGCTGCAAACCGGCTCCTGCCGGCGTCTGCCGGTTTCATCGGGCCTCGGCTTGCCCAGCAAGCCGTCGGCCCGCTTTCCTGGCAGCCCCTGGTTTTTCGCGCCCTAGACGCCGGGTCGCCTGGGTACCCTGATCCGCATGGACGAGCTCGATGCCCTCTGGGCGTTCCTCGTCGCGGCCGCGATCTCCTTCGCGGCAACGCCGTTCACCGCCCGCTTCGCCCGCCGGCTCGGCGTCGTCCACGTGCCGCGCGACCGCGACCTGCACGACCATCCCGTCCCGGGGCTGGGCGGCCTTGCGATCCTCGCCGCGGCCGCCACCTCCGCGCTGATCTTCCTGCCCGCCAACCAGGAGACGCGCGGCATCGTCGGCGGGGCCATCGCGATCGCGCTGGTCGGGGCCGTCGACGACGCTCGCCCCGGCGGCCTGCATCCGCTGGTCAAGCTGATCGGCCAGTTCACAGCCGCCGCGATCCCGGTCTGGTGCGACGTGCGCGTGACGGATATGACGCTCCCGTTTATCGATCCGATCCAGCTCGGCGACTGGAGCTACCCGCTGACCCTGGTCGGGATGGTCGCGGTGATCAACGTCGTCAACTTCACCGACGGCGCCGATGGCCTGGCGGCCGGCGTGTGCACGATCGCCGCCGCGACGTTCGCTGTGATCGCCCTGTCGCTGAACCGCGACGAGGCCGGGGTGCTGGCCGCCCTCACGGCCGGCGCCGCGGTTGGCTTTCTCTGGCACAACTTCCACCCGGCCTCGATCTTCATGGGCGACGCCGGCTCCAACCTGCTCGGCCTGTTGCTCGCCTGCGTGGCGATCCAGGGTGTGCTGAAGACGGCGGCGGTCGTCGCGCTGTTCTTCCCGCTGCTGATCCTCGCCGTGCCGGCTCTCGACGCGACCTTCGTGGTGGCGAAGCGGATCAAGTACGGGAGGCCCGTCTACTCGGCGGACCGATGGCACTTCCACCACCGCTTCGCGAACATCGGCTTTTCGCAGCGGCGCACGGTGCTCTACCTGTACGGCTGGACGCTGTCGCTGGCGGCGCTCGCGCTGGCGATGCGCTTCGTGCCGTACTCGGAGGACGACGGCACGCTCAACGCCGGCTGGGCGCTCGTGATCGCCGCCTTCGGGCTGATCGCCCTGGCCGCGAGCGTCTATCTCGTGGTCGTGCTGGAGATCCTGAAGTTCCGGCGCTCGCGCGAGCGCGAGATCCAGCGCCAGGTTGAGACGGGGGAGATGCCCGCCCTGAGCGCCGAGCAGATCTCCCGCGAGGTCGAGCGCGAGGTGGAGACGGGCGAGTTCGAGGCCGTCCGCGGCGACTGACTCGCGCGGCGGCCGCCGCGATCCGGGGTTCGGCCGGGCGGGCATCGGGCAGGCGAACACCATGGCCGACCCACGCGACGAGATCGAAGCACTGCTGAACTTCCTGCTCCCGTTCGCGGAGCAGATGCTGAAGCAGGAGGGCGAGTTCTACCCGTACGCCGCGGTGATGGCGGACGACGGCGAGCTGGCGGCCGTGGCCCCGGACATCGCCAGCGACGATGCCGGCGGTGACGGCGCCGGCCCCCAGCCGGATGTCGGTGACCTGCTGGTCGCGCTCCACGCCGAGCTCGGAGAGCGCGCCTCCGAGGGCTCGATCCGCGCCTGCGGAATCGCCGCCGACGTGACCCTCACCGACCCCGACAGCGGCGAGACCAGCGACGCCGTCCAGGTCCAGCTCGACCACGCGGACGCCGACGCCGTGGACATCTACGTGCCCTACGAGAACGCGCCCGACGGCGTCAAGTTCGGCGAGCTCGTGGCCGCCGAGGGCCGCGAGCCGGTCTTCAGCGCGGCCCCCTGACGGTCGACCCAGGTCAGAAGAGCTTCGTCTGGGCGGGCTCGCGCGGCGGCCGCGGGGCGGGCATGGTGATCGGGTCGGTGCCGTCGGTCCGGGCGGCGTTCCGGCCTGGGCTCCGGAGGCCCCGCACCGTGCGGCGGCCGGGGCCGCGGCGCAGCAGCGCCTGGATGCGCTCGCGCTCCTCCCTGCCCACGTAGGCGCCGCGCGCGTAGAGCTGCTCGTAGCGCGGCACCAGGTCGGGCCGATAGGAGCGGAGCCACTCCATGAAGATGTCCCGCACCTCGCCGCGCAGGTGAAGCGGGATGCCGCCGATGTTCGTGGCGCCCGCCTCCCCGCACAGCTCGAGGATCTTCTCCACCTGCTCGGGTGAGTCGTTGATGCCGGGCATCAGCGGGGCGATCAGCACGCCGGTCGGGATCCCCGCCCGGTTCAGCTCGGCCACCGCCTCGATGCGCTTGCGCGGATGCGGCGTGTGCGGCTCGCTCGCCCGCCACGCCTTCTCGTCCAGCGTCGGGATCGACAGGTTGGCGGCAAAGCCCGCGACCTCGTTGATCTGCTTGAACAGCTCGATGTCCCGCAGCAGCAGCGGCGACTTGGTGAGCACCGACGACGGCGTCTCCGAATCGCGCATCGCCTCCCAGATGCCCGGCATCAGCCTGTAGCGCCCCTCGACCCACTGGTACGGGTCGGTATTGGTCCCAAGCGCGACGTGCTCGCGCTTCCACGACGGCCGCATCAGCTCCGCCCGCGCCACCTCGGGCACGTTCACCTTGACCACGATCTCCTTGTCGAAGTCGCGGCCGGCGTTGAATCCCAAGAAGACGTGCGTCGGGCGGGCAAAACAGAAAACGCAGGAATGTGCGCAGCCCCGGTACGGGTTGATCGTCCAGCGGAACGGCATGCGCGATGCGTTCGGCACCTTGTTCAGCGCTGACTTCGCTCTCACCTCGTAGAAGCGGGTGTCGAGGGCCTCGGGCGCGTCGAACGTCCGCACCGTCGCGGGCTCGCGATAGCCGGGGAGGGTCCGGGCCTCCTCCGCGTCGACCTTCAGGTTGTCCCAGCGCACGAACACATGTTCGCACACACGGCGAGATTTATCGACAGTCCTGCTTAGGGGTCGTATACGGACCCCTAGTCAGGACTGTCGCTCGCCGAAGGCCGTGAACACCACCCGGCGCGGGCCCCCGTTATCGCGGTGCTCGCACAGGTAGATGCCCTGCCAGGTTCCGAGCGCCAGCGAGCCGCGCGTGATCGGGATCGTGAGCGAGGAATCGGTCAGCGACGCCTTGATGTGGGCGGGCATGTCGTCCGGGCCCTCGAGCGTGTGGCTGAAGTAGTCGGCACCGTCGGGCACGGCGCGATCGAACCACGCGGCGAAGTCACGGCGCACGTCGGGAGAGGCGTTCTCGTTCAGGGTCAGCGACGCCGAGGTGTGCTGCATGAACAGCGTCGCGATCCCGATGGACACCGACTCGATCTCGGGCACCGCGTCCAGGATCTCGGCGGTAACCAGGTGGTAGCCCCGCGGGCGCGCCCGCAGCTCAATTTCGTGCTGTATCCACACGCCCCGCATTCTGGCGGGAATGGCAAACCGGACCTATGGTTGCCCTGGCCCCAAGGACTTGTACATAGGCCAAAGAGGAGGAGCATGGATCCGCCCCTCCGCGAGCGGCTGCGCTGGCGGAACGCGACAGAGAACGGTGTCGTCGAGGCTCCCGCCACGCGGGAGACGATGGCCCGTACCGCCGCGCTCTTGAGCGGGGCGGGGGCGCTCATCTGCCTGATCGGCGTGTTCGTCCCGGGCGACGCGCAGTTCGACGACGACGTGCTGCTCGCGACGGCCGCCGGCGCGGCGCTCCTCGGCGCGCTCCTGCTGCTCGTGTACGACCGCTTCCCGGAGTGGATGTTCCACGTCGTCGTGGTGGTCGGCACCGCGCTCTCGACCACATCCGCGTACGGCTGGGGCTCCGAGTCCGCCTACGGCCCGCTCCCATACGTGTGGGTCACCCTGTTCGCCTTCTACTTCTTCAGCCGCGGCGCCGCGCTCGTCCACCTCGCCCTGATCGCCGCCGGCTACGCGCTCGCGCTCGTGCTCGAGGAGCCCGCCGCGAACCCGCTCGACGGGTGGGTGGCCACGGTCGTGACCCTGCTCGTGACCGGCCTGTTCGTCTCGGTGGTGAGCGATCACCTGAGCAGCCTGATCCGGCGCCTCAGCGACGCGGCCCACCACGACGCGCTCACGAGCCTCCTGAACCGGCGCGGCTTCCAGAACGTCTTCGACACCGAGCTCGAGCGCGCGCGGCGCGGCGACATGCCGCTCAGCCTGATCGTCGGCGACCTCGACCGCTTCAAGCGCGTGAACGACGCCCACGGTCACGCCGCGGGCGACGCGGTCCTGAAGCGCGTGGGCGACGCGATCACGAACGCCAAGCGCGGCTTCGACAGCGCGGCCCGCGTGGGCGGCGAGGAGTTCGCCGTGCTCGCGCCCGACTGTGACGAGCACGGCGCCTACATGCTCGCCGAGCGGATCAGGGCGGCCGTGCACGAGGCGCTGGCCGCCCAGGAGGAGGCCGCCCTCACGATCAGCTTCGGGATCTCGACCTTCCCGCTGCACGGCCAGTCGGCGGACGGGCTGCTGCGCACCGCCGACCAGGCCCTCTACGCCGCCAAGCGGCTCGGCCGCAACCGCTCGGTGATCTCGAGCGCAGAGGTGCCCGGCATCCTGGCTCGCGCCCCGCGCGGCGCCGCCGCCGACACCCACGTGGAGCTCGGCGCGCTGCTCAACCTCGCGGAGGCGCTGGACGTGCGCGAGACGGGCAGCACCTCCCACTGCCAGCGCGTCGGCCGCTTCGCCGAGATCACCGCGCGCGAGCTCGGGCTCTCGCCTGAGGGGGTCGAGCGCGTGCGGCTCGCGGGCATCCTTCACGACGTGGGCCGCGTGGCGCTGCCGGACGACGTGCTCGCCAAGCGGGGGCCGCTCACCGACGAGGAGTGGGGCCTGGTGCGCGCCCACCCGGCCGTCGGCGCGCGCATGGTCGAGACGACCGAGTACGACGACATCCGCTCGTGGATCCTGTTCCACCACGAGCGCCCCGACGGGCACGGCTACCCCGAGGGCCGCCGGGAGGACGACGTGCCGCTCGAGTCCTCGATCCTCGCCGTGGCCGACGCGTACGAGGCTATGACGAGCGACCGCCCCTACCGTCCCGCGCTCGCCGCGGAGGACGCGGCCGAGGAGCTGCGGCGCGAGTCGGGCAGGCAGTTCCGCTCGGACGTGGTCGAGGCGCTCCTCAGGGCCGTCTGAAACACGTCTCGAACCTCAAGTAAAACCCCTGCAAGTCGATACAAAGGGGGGATGGAGCCGCTAACCACGCTCGCTCCCCTTGCGCCGATCGTCTGCGCCCTTGCGCTGGTGGGCGTAGCCCTGCACCAGCGCGGCCGTATCAGGCGCCTGAAGAACCGCATCGAGGACGCGAATCGCACCGATCCGCTCACCGGGCTGCTCAACCGGCGCGCCTTCGAGGAGCGGCTCGAGCTGGAGCTCGAGCGGGCCGTTCGCTCCGACCGCCCGGTGTCCGTGATCTTCGGCGACATCGACGGCTTCCGGACCGTGAACGAGCACCACGGCCACGCCGCGGGCGACACGGTGCTGCAGGCCGTGGGCGTCAACATGCTCAAGTGGAAGCGGCGGATCGACGTCGCCGCACGGGTGGGGGGAGAGGAATTCGCGCTGCTCCTGCCCGAGACCGACGAGCGCGGCGCCTTCATCGTGGCCGAGCGTCTGCGGCGCGCCACCCACCGCAGCTTCGCCGAGTCGCCCTTCGGCGTGACGTTCACCTTCGGCATCGCCACCGCTCCCGGCCACGCCACGGAGCCCGTGGACCTGCTCCGGGCCGCCGACCGTGCCATGGCCGCCGGCAAGGACCTCGGCGGCGACCACAGCGTGATCTACAGCGACGAGGTGGCGCGCAAGCTCAGGAGCCTCGGCGCCAAGGTCAGTGGCGAGCTGAAGCTCGCCACCGTCATAGCCCTCGCAGAGGCGCTCGACGTCCGCGACACGGGCAGCGGGCAGCACTCGCACACCGTCGGCCGCTACGCCGAGATGACGGCGCGCGAGCTCGGCTTCGACGAGGACCGCGTCGAGCGCGTGCGCCTCGCCGGCGTGCTCCACGACATCGGCAAGATCGGGATCTCGGACACGGTGCTCGCGAAGCCCGGCCCGCTCGACGTGGACGAGTGGAACGAGATCTACACGCATCCCGAGCTGGGCGCGCGCCTCCTGGGGCAGCCGGAGTTCGAGGACATCCGCTCCTGGATCCTCGCCCATCACGAGCGCCCCGACGGCTTCGGCTACCCCTACGCGCTGCCCGCGGAGAAGATCCCGGTCGAGGCGAGCATCATCGCGATCGCGGACGCCTACGAGGCGATGATGGCGGACCGCGTCTACCGGCCCGCCCTGGGTGAGGAGACCGCGCGCGCCGAGCTCGAGGCCGGCGCCGGCACCCAGTTCGAGGCTGCCGTGGTTGCGGCGTTCCTGCGCGCGCTCGACGCGGGCCGCGCCCGCCGCCTGCGCAGCGTCGCCTAGCCCGCTCCGGCCAGCGCCGCTACTCGTCCACGACGGCGTGGCGGTCGAACGGCTTCTGGCCCTTGGTGAAGCTGCCATCGCCGGTCGCAAGGGCGGGCCGGGCGTAGCGCCCCTGCTGGCCCGGACCCTTCGGCGGGTCGCCCGCGTTGCAGTAGATCTTGAGCACGCAGCGCCGCTCGCCCCACGGTCCCCGGAACGCGTTCCAGAGCGCCGGCTGGGTGCCGCCGCTGTAGGTCGGCAGGAGCTGAAGGCAGCTCGTCCCGCCGCCGCAGAGCGTCGTGTAGTTCCCGGCCCAGCTGAGCTTGCCGTTGTGGCGGTTCTCCGCGACGTCCCGCGCGAGCTCGCGGCACTTGCGCCTGATGCCGGGACAGCGCGTGGCGTACGCCGCGTGCGTCCCCTTCGCGACGAAGACGAGCGGGCGCTCCTCGACGCCGGGTATCGACTCGAGGCGCTCCGGCAGCCCCGTATCGCCCGCCCAGTGTTCGCGCAGCTCGTCCCAGTCGTACCGCACGACGATGTCGTGCTGGGCGTAGTGCACGGAGACCGGCCGCGGGTCGACACGGCCGCGCCGCTCCGTCCGGTCGATCACCACGGTGACCCCCTCCCAGTCGGACTGGTGGTCGAAGCAGGTCACGCCGGGGATCACGAGTCCCGCGCCGCAGAACGCACCGAGCCCGCCGCGCGCCGGGTTGTCCGGCAGGTACCACCAGTAGTCGAGGTAGAGGCGCCGGCGGCCGTTCACGTCCCTGGTCGTCGGGTGCACGTACATCGTGCTGAGCGGCCGGCCCATCTTGAGCGCCTCCGGCCCGTCCGCTCGCAGCGCGTCGCGCTCCCGCTTCGCGATGCCCGGCAGCTCGTCGGAACCCGGCAGTTCGAGCTCGAGCCGCGTGCCGCCGTTGGTCAGCCCGCGCGGGTTCGGGACGAGACGGCAGTCGGTGCTCGTCGCCGTGTCGTCGCACTGACTGACCTTCCGCTCCGCGAACAGCGCGTCGACGGACAGCGGCCGCGGCACCGGCTCCTTCGAGTCGAACAGGAGCACGGGCCTGTGGCGGAGCGCGAGCTCGAAGTCCTCGCGCGAGCCCGGGGCGCCTATCGCGAGCTGCACGGCGGAGTCCGTGATCGTCGGACCCGCGAGCTGCTGCTGGACCGAAACGGGCCGGACGCGCGAGTCGGGGTCCGTCCAGTCACGGATGCGGTCGGCGCTCGTGGTCTGGAGGAACGCGAACGCCGGGGCACGCGACCCGGCGGCGGCGCGCGCGACCGCGCGCCAGCGCGGCACCTCGCCGGGGGTGGCGTCCACCTCCGCCAGCTCCTGCGGCCGCTGGATCACGGGCGGCGTGCCGTCCACGAGCAGGACCACGAGCCGATCGGCGCCCGGCCGACGCTGCGGCTCGATCCCGACGTCGGCGCCGCCGGTCTGCACGGCGTCGAGTGCAAGCGCGGGATCGGGTGCGTTGACGAGCGTCCACCTGACCGCGCGTCCCTCGCGGAAGCCGACCGAGTACATGGGGTCGAGCCCCACGGCGCCCCCGCTCTCCCTGGGACAACTCTTGACGACCCACGCTTTGAAAGCATCCGATACCCCCATGCCGCTGCGCGTGATGCGGTATCTCGAC
>JAXDIL010000153.1:0-7308 GCA_034664005.1 Thermoleophilaceae bacterium
ACGACTTCCGGAGGAGACGTATGAGCGACGGCGTCACTGTTGACGCAGCGGCCAGCCTGACGTTCGGCGGCGACGTGCGGACGGTCCTCGAGAGTCCCCGGGCCACCATGCCTCCGAAGACGCTCGAGGAGGCTCGTAACCAGCCGGGCCGGCGCGAGCAGATCGAGCAGATCACGAAGCGCATCGAGTCGGAGGGCATCAAGTACGTCTTCTTCCAGCAGGTCTCCGTCACGGGTCGCGTGATGGGGAAGGGCGTCGTCGCCTCCTTCTTCCCGCAGGTCGCCGAGAAGGGCTACCAGCTCGTCTACGGCGCCACCGCCAACCTCTTCACCGACCGCGCCGGCGACTACATCGGCTTCGGCCCGGAGGACTCGGAGCTCGCGGCGATTGCGGACCTGTCCACGTTCGCGACGCTTCCGTGGGACGGCCGAGTCGCGCGCGTCTATTGCGACTGTTACGACACGGAGACGGGCGAGCTGCTCGACGCGGACCCGCGCCAGAACCTCAAGCGCGTCGTCGCGGAGTTCGAGGAGGAGCTCGGGCTTCAGTTCCTGATCGGCATCGAGCCGGAGATGATGTGGCTGAAGAAGCCGGAGGACGGCTCCCTGCCGGAGGGCGTCACCAAGCCCTACTGCTACCACATCCATCAGTTCGAGGAGCTCCGCCCGGTGCTGCTCGACGTCGTCGAATACGGCCAGGCGCTCGGCCTCGACATGTCCTACGGCGACCACGAGGACGCGCCCGGCCAGCTCGAGCTGAACTTCCGCTTCGACCGCCCCGTCAAGACCGCCGACAACATCACGACCTACCGCCAGATCTGCGCCGCGGTGGGCCGCAAGCACGGCCTCCTGCCGACGTTCATGCCCAAGCCGTTCACGGGCGTGTCGGCCAACGGCCACCACCACCACTTCACGCTGATCGACGACGAGGGCAACAACGTCTTCCACGACCCGAGCGGGCCGGCCGAGCTGTCAGAGACGGCGCGTCACTTCCTCGGCGGCATGCTGGAGCACTTCGGCGCGCTGATGTGCGTCGGGAACCCGACCGTCAACTCCTACTGCCGCATGTGGGACTTCGGCTTCTGGGCCCCCGTCTACAAGAACTGGGGCTGGCAGAACCGCACCTGCACCGTGCGGGTGGCGAGCGGCGGGCGCTTCGAGTACCGCGGCGTGGACTCGAGCTCCAACCCGTACCTGACGATCCCCGCGCTCCTGTATGCCGGGCTCGACGGGATCCGTAACAAGATCGACCCGGGCGAGCCACAGTCGAGGAACACCTACGACATCCTCGCGGAGCACGCGAACGGCGCGGGCTCGTCGAACGGCGAGTCGCCGCTCGAGCGCGTGCCCGACTCGCTCGGCGCGGCGCTCGACGCGCTCGAGGCGGACGACCTGATCAAGAGCGCCATGCCCGGCCGGCTCTACAAGGTGTTCAAGCACTACAAGCGCGACGAGTGGGAGCGCTACCTGGCCGCGGTCACCGACTGGGAGCGCGACGAGTACCTCGAGGTGCTGCCGTGAGCCGCGGTCCGGCGCGGGGGCGGCCGCGCGGCCGCGGGGGCAGGCGCTAAGCCATGTGCGGCATCGCAGGCATCATCTACCGCGACGGCGGAGGCGAGCGCCACGTCGGCCGTGACATGACGGCCATGCTCCAGGCCATGAAGCACCGTGGCCCGGACTCGACGGGCTACGCGCTCTACCGCCCGGCCGGCGACGGCTACGTCATGCACGTGAAGCTCGCCGAGTCGAACGGCCACCACGACTTCGACCTGGCCGAGCGCCATCGCCGCCAGCGCAGCGACGTCGAGGGCCGGATGCGGTCGCTCGGCGCCGACATCGACGACATCAAGGGTCCGTCGGACCACGCGATGACGGTCACGTTCGGCTACGACGGCGACCTGAAGCAGCTCGCCGACTACGTGGAGGACGTGCGCGGCACCGAGGTGCTCAGCCTCGGCAAGACGCTCGAGATCGTCAAGGACCTCGGCGACGCCAACAAGGTGTCGAGCGACTACGGCCTCGACTCCTTCATCGGCACCCACGCCATCGGCCACGCGCGCATGGCCACCGAGTCCGACGTGGACATCGCCAACGCTCATCCCTACTGGGCCTATCCCTTCCCTGACGTCGCCGTGGTCCACAACGGGCAGCTCACGAACTACCACCAGTGGAAGCGCCGCCTCGAGCGCGCCGGTCACCGCTTCCAGTCGGAGTGCGACTCCGAGATCATCGCCGTCTACCTCGCCGAGCGCATGGCGCAGGGCGACTCGCTCGAGGAGTCGATGCAGCGCTCCCTGAGCGAGCTCGACGGCGTGTTCACCTACATCTGCGTGACCGAGGACGAGCTCGGCGTCGCGAAGGACGAGCTCGGCGCGAAGCCGCTCGTGCTCTACGAGTCGGACGACATCGTCGCGCTCGCGTCCGAGGAGATCGCCATCCGCAAGGTGGTGGACCGCGAGATCGAGACCTACGACCCGTACGAGGGCGCGGTGATGGTGTGGAGCGCGTAGCCGCGAACGGCGACACGGCCGCCGAGGAGGTCCTGTTCGACCCGCGTGGCCTCGTGGAGCTGGACGACAGCGTTCCGAACGTCGCTGAGATCGACGGCGACCGGGCGCAGTTCGACGCCAAGGACCTCTCCACGCGCAAGATCAACTCGGTGCTGCGACGACTCGTCTACGAGGAGGGGATCAAGGACGTGACGATCCTCAACCCGTCCGCGCGCCACAGCCTCGGCACCGGGATCCTCACGCGCTGCAAGATCACCTTCGAGGGCTCGCTCGGCTACTTCGGCGTGGGCCTCATCGACGGCCCGGAGATCCAGATCAACGGCCGCGTGGGGTGGAGCGTCGCCGAGAACATGATGTCGGGGGTCGTCGTGATCGAGTCGAATGCCGGGTCGCTCGCGGGCGCCGCGATTCGGGGTGGGGACCTCGTGGTCAAGGGCCAGGTCGGCGCCCGCACCGGCATCGATCAGAAGGGCGGCACGATCCTCGTCATGGGCAGCGCCGGCTCGATGACCGGCTTCATGATGCAGCGCGGCCGCCAGATCATCTGCGGCGACGTGGGCCCCGGCCTCGGCGACTCCATGTACGACGGCACGATCTACGTGGCCGGCAAGGTCAAGGCGCTCGGCATCGACTGCGTCGAGGGCGAGTGGACCGACGCCGACAGCGAGCTGATCCAGCGCAAGTTCGACATCTACGGCCTCGGCAAGCCCCCCGGCTTCCAGAAGTTCGTGTGCGGAAAGAAGCTCTACAACTACGACAGCCTCGAGCCGAGCGAGCGAAAGCTGGTGCTGTGATGGCCGACGCATCCAGGCCGGACGAGAACGCCGCCTCGCAGAAGACGGTCCTCGGCCGCAGCAAGATCTTCACGCCGGAGGTCATCGACGACATCCACATGAAGGCGGAGCTCGGTCGCTACCGGATGCGCGGCTTCTCGATGTTCAAGAAGATCCCGCACTGGGACGAGCTGATCTTCCTGCCGGGCACGCTCACGCGCTTCGTGATCGAGGGCTACCGCGAGAAGTGCGAGACGAGGACCGTCCTCGGCGCGCGCTTCGCCAAGAAGCCGATCGAGCTCGACATCCCGATCTACATCACGGGGATGAGCTTCGGCGCGCTGTCGCTCGAAGCCAAGATGGCGCTCGCCAAGGGCGCGTCGATGGCCGGCACCGCCACCTGCTCCGGCGAGGGCGGAATGATCCCGCCCGAGCGCGACCTCTCGACCAAGTGGTACTACCAGATCATCCAGAGCCGGTACGGGTTCAACCCGCACCACATGATGCTGGCCGACGCCGTGGAGTTCTTCATCGGACAGGGCTGCAAGGTCGGCCTCGGCGGCCACCTGATGGGGCAGAAGGTGACCGAGCAGGTGGCCGAGATGCGCAGCCTGCCCGCCGGGATCGACCAGCGCTCGCCGGCCCGCCACCCGGACTGGCTCGGCCCTGACGACCTGAGCCTGAAGGTCCAGGAGACGCGCGAGGCCACCAACTACGAGATCCCGATCCAGCTGAAGCTCGGCGCCGCGCGCGTGTACGACGACGTGCGCATGGCCGCCAAGTGCGGCCCGGACATCATCTACCTCGACGGCGCCGAGGGCGGCACCGGCGCCGGTCCGCACACCGCGGCCGAGGAGACCGGCATCCCGCTGATGGCCGCGATCCCCGAGGCGCGCCGCGCTTTGGAAGACGTGGGCCTCGCCGACGAGATCGACCTCGTCGTGGCCGGAGGCATCCGCAACGGCGGCGACGTGGCCAAGTGCATCGCGCTCGGCGCCACCGCCGTGGCGATCGGCCACTCGGCCCTGATGGCGCTCAACTGCAACAAGGAGATCCCGGGCGTCACCGACTACGAGGGCACGATCGGCGTGCCGGCGGGCCAGTGCTACCACTGCCACACGGGTCGCTGCCCGGTCGGGATCACGACGCAGGACCCGGAGCTCCGCAAGCGCCTGCACGTGGAGGAGGCGGCGAACCGCGTCTACAACTTCCTCCACACGCTCACGCTCGAGGTGCAGATGCTCGCGCGCGCGTGCGGGAAGACGAACGTGCACTCGCTCGAGCCCGAGGACCTGGCCGCGCTCACCGTCGAGGCCTCCGCGATGGCGAAGGTGCCGCTCGCGGGCACGAACTACATCCCCGGCGTATCCGAGGAGAGCGCGCTCCAGCGCATCGAGACGCTGCTCGACCGCTACCTCGAGAACCCCGTCGACGAGCTGCCCGCGGTGCGCGCGCCCGCCGGCGCCGAGGAGCGCCGATGAGCGAGGCGGAGGTCCGGCCGAGCACGCGCGAGCCCGAGAAGATCCACTCGATCGACTCGGAGTACCTGAGCGGGCAGCGCTATCCGTACCAGGAGGACATCGCGGCGATCGAGCACATCGACCTCGACGCCTCGACGCCCGGCCAGGACATCAACTGGCTCGAGGACATCGAGCTGCTCGAGGAGGAGGGAATGCCGGCCGTCTTCGACCGCTACTCGAACTCCTTCCTGAAGATCTACTTCGACATCCCCGACGGGCGCGAGAACGAGATCGCGCGCAAGGTCCTGATCGCGCACCTCCAGTCCGGCAACTCCTACGGGATCCGGCTCAAGGAGCAGCACTGCAAGTTCCCGCAGCCGGAGCTGGGGCCGTGGGTCGAGGGATCGAAGATGGTCGGCACCGACTGGAAGCCCTCCGTGCTCGCGGGCTGGGAACCGCCACTCCACTGATGGCCGCAGAACGTTCGGTTCCCTATCTCGTCATCGGGGCCGGCGTGCACGGCCTGTCGACGGCCTGGCACCTCGCCGAGCGCGGCGAGGAGGTGCTCGTGGTCGACAAGACGAGCGTCGCCGCCGGCGCGTCCGGCATCGCCTGTGGCGTCGTGCGCAACAACTACTTCCAGCCGGCCATGTCCGAGCTGATGCAGGCCTGCGTCGAGATCTGGGAATCGGATCCCGAGACGCTCCACTACCACGGCTCCGGCTACATCGCGCTCGGCGACGGCGACCAGGAGGCCGACCTCACCGAGGTGGCGGCGCGCCAGGAGCGGATCGGCTACGGATCGGAGCTGATCCTCGGCGAGGCCGAGGTGGCGGCGCACATGAGGGGGCTCTTTCCCGACTGGCGCGCGCCCGGCCTGTCGGTCTGCCTGCACGAGCACCGCGGCGGCTTCGCGTTCAACAGGGAGTCGATCGAGGGCCTGGCGCTGAAGGCGCTGAAGGCGGGCGCCGAGATCTCCGAGGGCGTGGAGGTCACGGGCTTCGAGCGCGACGCGTCCGGCGCGGTCACGCGCGTGCGGACGAGCGAGGGCCCGGTGGCGGTCGAGCAGGTGATCGTGGCCGTGGGCCCGTGGATCGGCAACGTGTGGGAGATGCTCGGCCTGCCGCGCCGCCTCGAGGTGGCCGGCGAGGAGCGCGAGATGTGGACCTACTGGTACCTCCAGGAGGGCGAGGTCGACATCGACCCGAGCGTCTTCGTCACGGCCGAGGGCAAGCTCCCGCCGGTCCTCCACGTGGACAGCCACGCGCCGCTCCACGCCGACGACGGCACGCTCGTCACCGACGAGCAGTGGGGCGTCTACTTCAAGCAGGACAAGCACGGCGTGCAGGGCGGCGCCAGCCCGCTGCCGAAGGGCCACGAGTTCCAGGTCGACCCCTACCCGACCGGCTCGGCCGAGGAGGGCTTCCCGGACCTCTGGTGCGCGTCGCTGTCGCACTGCTTGGAGCGCTTCGAGGGCGCGCGCGCGAAGTACAAGGACGTGCGCTCCGGCGGGGTCGGCGCCTTCACCGCGGACAACTTCCCCGTCTTCGACTACATGCGCCCCAACGTCTTCGTCGTCGCCGACTCAAACCACGGCTACAAGATGATCGCCGTGGGCCGCGAGGTGGCGAACGTCGTCCTCGGCGAGCACTCGAGCCTGCTGCACCCCTTCCGCTACGAGCGCTTCGCCACCGGCGACCTCCACCCGGTGTCGCACAGCCCGTATCCCTGGAGCTGAGAGACTCCCGGCCGCATGGCACGCCGCGGCAAGCGCAACAGACCGAAGCGGCAGGCCCGGGAGCTCGAGGCGCCTGGCTCGGTCCTCAAGGGGCCGCGCATCACGGTCAACTGCGAGTGCGGGCAGACGCAATTCCTCGCCTACGGCGAGACCTGGCGCTGCGAGAGCTGCGGGCGGCATTACGACACGAGCCGCATCCCGAAGGACGAGTACGAGGAGATCCGCCAGATCAGCCTGCGCTTCCGGATGCTGCCGATCGCCTTCGGATCGCTGATCGCGCTCGCGGCGATCGTCTTCACGCTCACCGGCAACATCCCGGGCGTCTTCTTCCTGCTGCCGGTGGCGCTCGTCACCTGGTTCGTGTTCATCCGGCCGATTCACCGCAAGCGCTACCGGGAGGCCATCAAGGGCCTCCCGGTATGGCAGTTGCGGGCGGACTAGCGCGCGCTAGGTAGCGGGCGCGGCGGCCGGCGCGGTGCGCGCGGCCTCGTCCGGTGTGAGTGGGACCTCCTCCCGCAGCTTGAGCGGGATCTTGTCCTCCACCACGTGGCGCCAGATGTACATGAGCAGCGCCGCCAGCAGCACGAACAGGCCGGTGCGCGTCTTGTCCCAGCCGTAGCCGTAGCCCTCGATCCCCAGGAAGCCGCCCGAGTAGAGGAAGCCACCGACGATCAGGAACACGAGGTTGATCAGGAACAGGACGCTCGCGATCGGCACCCAGTAGTTCGGGAGCCGGATCGGGCGCGGCCAGTTCGGCCGGTCCCTTCGCAACAGGACGAACGCGCTCAGCGCCGTGCAGGTTGCGAACACGTAGCCCACGTTGCTCAC
>JAXDIL010000167.1:0-29370 GCA_034664005.1 Thermoleophilaceae bacterium
GTGTGAGCCGATGATCTGCTTCTGGCGCATCCACAGGTAGCGCACGTCGAAGTCGAGGTTGTATCCGGTCGTGCCCGAGGCGCACCAGCTGATGCTCGAGAACAAGCACCTCGGCAAGATTTCGATCCTGGTCGGCGCCGACGCGGACGGCCAGGGCAAGACAGCGGACGGACCCGGCGCGATCCGGGCGGAGGTGGGCGCGTGATCGGCGTGCAGATCGACTGGGTTGCGAACCCGTTCCGGGGCGACAAGTTCGCCGAGGGCTGGCTGCCGGCCGCCGAGGCGGTTGTCGACTACGGGGCCACGGAGTGGTCGTTCACGCGCGCGGTCGACGGGCGGCTCGACTTCGTGCAGACCGCCGTCTTCCCCTCCAAGGCCCACTTCGAGCGCTACTGGTACTCGGAGCGGCTCGCGGAGTACCGCATCCAGCTGTCCGGCACCTACCAGGTGCCGATCCTCCCGACGTTCTGGGAGATCGTGGGCGCCGGCGAGGCCGTCAGCCCTGCTCAAGCGGCGCCATCGTAAGGCCCGCGTCCTTCAAGAGCTCCCAGTAGTGCTCGGCGGGCTCGCGGGCGCCCGTCCACACGATCGCCTGGCCCTTGCTGTGGATCGTGTTCGCCATCGCCATGCCGCCGTCGTAGCTCACGCCCGGCAACGTCGACGAGAGCGCGAACGCCACGCCCTCGAACGTGTTGTGGTTGTCGTTCAGGACGATCACGCGCCAGTTGTCCTCGAGACCGCTGCCGGGCCCCCCGACGCGCGGCAGCTCCACCGTCTGGCCGCTCATTCGGCCTTCTTGCGCCAGTAGCGCTCGAGGCCCATGTAGAGCTGGTCGGGCGGGGCGGCCTGCTCGAAGCACTCGACCGTGGCCAGGTCGGTGGCCTCCCCCAGCTCCTCCTCCAGCCGCGCGATGAAGCGCTCCTCGCCGTCGAGGCGGGCCGAATCGGCCTGGGCCATCAGGGCGGCGCGCACGCGGTGGAGGTGGTCGGCCACCGAGGTCACCTGGCCGAAGTGGGTCAATCCGAGCGACTGCGCGTTCCAGGAGGCGATCGTGTGGAGCGAGTCGAGCCAGGCCTCCACGTCGATGTCCGGCGGCGGCGTGGGTGCGATCGCGTGGTCGTAGGGCGGGATGCGCACGCCCGCCACGTCGCCCACGTAGGCGTCGCCCGAGTCCTCGTGCAGGTAGGAGACGTGGTGGCTCGCGTGGCCTACACGCCCGGCCACGCGGAAGCCCTCGACCGTCTCGCCGCCGCGGAGGACGGTGATCCGCTCCTCTGGCACCGGCGCCACCTCGCCCCAGAGCTCCCACATGTCGTCGCCGTAGAGGCGCCCGGCGCTCTTCAACAGCTTCGACGGGTCCACCAGGTGCGGGGCGCCGAGCTCGTGGACGTACACCTTCAGCTTGGGATAGCGCCTGCAGAGCACACCCGCCCCTCCCGCATGGTCCAGGTGGATGTGCGTAAGCATGAGCGCGCGCGGCTCGACCGGGCCGAGACGGTCGATCAGGGTGTCGACCGTGGAGGCGGGGCCGGGATCCACGATCGCGCCGTCCACCTCGTAGGCGCAGATAACGCGGTCGCGGCCCAGGTGCAACACGTCAATCGGGCGGCTCACGGGGTGCCGGACCATACAATCAGTTCCGTGGAAGAGCACCGTCTACCCGAGCGCGACGCCCCCTGGGTGATGCGCACCTACGCGGGCCACAGCACCGCGAAGGAGTCGAACGAGCTCTACAGGACCAACCTGGCGAGGGGCCAGACGGGCCTGTCGGTGGCCTTCGACCTCCCCACCCAGACGGGCTACGACCCGGACCACGAGCTCGCGCGCGGCGAGGTCGGCAAGGTCGGTGTCTCGATCGCCCACAAGGGCGACATGCACACCCTGCTCGACGGGATCCCGCTCGACGAGATGAACACGTCGATGACGATCAACGCCACCGCGGCCTGGCTGCTCGCGCTCTACATGACCGTGGCGGAGGAGAACGGCGTCGACCGTCACTCGCTCCAGGGCACGACCCAGAACGACATCATCAAGGAGTTCCTGTCGCGCGGGACCTACGCGTTCCCGCCCGAGCCGTCGATGCGGCTGATCGCGGACATGATCGCCTTCACGGTCGACGAGGTGCCGCGCTGGAACCCGATCAACATCTGCTCGTACCACCTGCAGGAGGCGGGCGCCACGCCCGTTCAGGAGATCGCGTACGCGCTGTCCACCGCTCAGGCCGTGCTCGACCGGGTGCGCCCGCTCGTGTCCGAGGAGACCTTCCCTCGCGTGTTCGGGCGCATGTCGTTCTTCGTCAACGCCGGCATCCGCTTCGTGGAGGAGCACGCGAAGCTGCGCGCAATGGGCCAGCTCTGGGAGGAGCTCGGGCGCACGCGCTACGGCGTCGAGGACGAGCGGCTGCTGCGCTTCCGCTACGGCGTCCAGGTGAACTCGCTCGGGCTGACCGAGTCGCAGCCGGAGAACAACATCATCCGGATCGTGCTCGAGGCGCTCGCGGTGACGATGGGCCGCGACGCGCGCGCCCGCGCGCTTCAGCTCCCGGCCTGGAACGAGGCGCTCGGGCTGCCGCGCCCGTGGGACCAGCAGTGGTCGCTCCGGATTCAGCAGATCCTCGCGTACGAGACCGACGTGCTCGACTACCCCGACATCTTCGAGGGCTCGAAGGTGATGGAGGGCCTGGTGGCCGAGCTCGTGGCCGGCGCGCGCGAGGAGATGGCGATCGTGGCCGAGCAGGGCGGCGCCGTGGCGGCCGTGCCGTACATGAAGACACAACTCGTCGAGTCGCACCGCGCCCGCGTGCAGCGGATCGAGTCCGGCGACCTGAGGGTCGTCGGCCAGAACTGTTACACGGAGGCCGAGCCCTCTCCGCTTCAGTCCTCCACCGAGTCGTCGATCATGCGCGTGGATCCGGCCGTGGAGGCTTCCTCGATCGAGGCGCTTGACGCCTGGCGCTCCGCGCGTGACGCCGCCGCCGTCGAGACCGCTCTCGAAGCACTGAGTGCAGCCGCCGCGGACCCCGAGGTCAACATCATGCCCGCAAGTCTTCAGGCGGCCGCTGCCGGGGCGACCACCGGCGAGTGGTCCGCCGCCCTCAGAGCCGTCTTCGGCGAGTACCGCGCGCCCACGGGGGTCGGCGACGCCGCCGCCGCGCCCTCCGACGACGCCCTCACCGCTCTGCGCGACCGCGTCGAGGAGGTGTCGTCTGCCTTGGGGCGCCGCATCAAGATCCTCGTCGGGAAGCCCGGGCTCGACGGCCATTCCAACGGCGCCGAGCAGATCGCCGTGCGCGCCCGCGACGCCGGGATGGACGTGGTCTACGAGGGCATCCGCCTCACGCCGGCGCGGATCGCCCGGACCGCCGTCGACGAGGGCGTGCACGTGGTGGGCCTCTCGATCCTCTCCGGTTCACACGCCGAGCTGATCCCGACCGTGCTCGCCGAGCTGCGCGAGGCCGGCGCGGACGTCCCCGTCGTGGTCGGCGGGATCATCCCGCCCGCCGACGAGGAGGCCCTCCTCGAAGCCGGCGTCGCCCGCGTCTACACGCCGAAGGACTTCGAGGTCAGCAGGATCATGGGCGACATCGTCTCCCTCGTGGCCGAGCGCAACGGCGTCGTAGCAGTCCCGTAACGCTCGTCACCCACAAGCGCGGCCCCGGCCCGCCACGCTGGGGGCGAATGGCTGGAGCGCGCAACGTTGGGCAACCACTGGTTGCCGAAGGGAGACAGCCTCCGCTGGACGTCCGGATTGCGGCGTTGGCGGAGCGGCAGCATGGCGTCGTGGCGCTTCGGCAGCTGGCCTCGCTCGGCCTGAGCCGAGCGGCGGTGTCCAAGCGGGCGCGGGTGGGCCGCTTGCATCGAGTGCACCGCGGGATCTACGCCGTCGGCCGGCCCGGCCTCACGGCAAACGGCCGCCGGATGGCCGCCGTACTGGCCTGCGGGCTGCGTGCGCTGCTGTCCCATCGCTCGGCCGCCGGCTTATGGGCTCTCCTTGCGACGAGCCGGGCGGTGATCGAGGTCTCGGTGTCCGGAGGGGCGCTCCGGCAGCGCGACGGCATCTACGTGCACCGCAGCTGCACGCTCACCGCCGAGGACATCACGACCGTGGACGGCATCCCGTGCACCACGGTCGCGCGCACGCTCGTCGACCTCGGCGACGTGGTCAACCGGCGGCAGCTCGAGCTGGCGGTCGAGCAGGCCGAGGTGCTCCGGCTCTTCGACCGGCGGGCGATCGACGAAGCAATCGCCCGAGCGGGCCCCCGGCGCGGCTCAGCCCTGCTCACCTCGGTGCTCGAAGAATCAAGCGGTATGACCCTCACCGAAAGCGAGCTCGAGGAACGCTTCCTCCAGCTCTGCCGCGACGCCGGCCTCCCCGAACCCGAGGTGAACGCGTGGATGACGCTCCCAGACGGCACCCCGGCCAAGATCGACTTCCTCTGGCGCGAACAGCGACTCGCCGTCGAGACCGACGGGCACGCATTACACCGGACGCGGCAGTCGCGGGAGCGCGACGCCCGCAGGGATCAGCTCCTGCGCATCGCCGGGTTCGAGCCGGTCCGCTTCACCGGCCGCCAGGTGGCGCGGGAGCGGGAGTGGGTGAAACGGGCGCTGCTCGCGCTAGCGTGCCGCGCCGATGACGAGCGATCCGGCAGAGCTGGGCCGCAGGCTGCGTGAGGGTGATCGCGGCGCCGCGCCGGCTGCCCTGAACGTGATCGAGAATCGCTCGGAGAGAGACGCGACCAAGCGTTTGCTGGGCGAGGTCTCGCCCGCCGCGCTCGGCAGGGAGCCAGACGCGCACGTGATCGGGATAACGGGGCCGCCCGGCGCCGGTAAGTCCTCGCTGCTCTCGGTGCTCGTGGCCGAGTGGCGCCGGCGTGGCAAGACGGTCGCCGTCCTGGCGGTCGACCCGAGCAGCAAGCGCTCCGGCGGCTCCCTGCTCGGCGACCGCGCGCGCATCGAGCACGACCCGCGCGACGACGGCATCCTGATCCGCTCGACCGCCGCCGGCGGGCGGCTCGGTGGGCTCGCGGCGGCCACGCGCGAGGCAGCCGAGGCGCTGGCGCCGGCGTTCGACATGGTCGTGGTCGAGACCGTGGGCGTCGGCCAGTCCGAGACGGACGTCGAGGACGTGTGCGACACCGTCGCGGTGGTCGTGCAGCCGGCCTCGGGCGACGTCCTTCAGTTCCTCAAAGCCGGGATCATGGAGGTCCCGGACCTGCTGGTCGTGACGAAGGCCGACCTCGGCGAGGTGGCCACCCGCTCGCGGCGCGACCTCGGGCAGGCGCTGAAGGCGGTCGGCTCGTCGGAGGTGCCCGTGGTGGCGGTCTCCTCGGTCCCGCCGCCGGCCGGGATCGCGGAGCTGGCCGATGCCCTCGACGCCCACCGCGAGCGGGCGGACATCGCCGCGCGCCGCGTCCGCGCGCGCCGGGGCGCGGCGCTCAGGGAGTTCGTCGCGGAACACGGCGAGCGCGCACTCCGTGAGGTCGGCGGCCGGCGCGCCGCCGAGCGGCTCCTCGAGGCGCAGGACGCGCACGCCAGCGTCACCGAGCTGCTCGGCGTGCTCGAGTCTGGGCGCTGATGCGAATCGCGCGCGACATCGGGATCCTGGTGGTGGCGTTCGGCGCGGCCGTGGGAATCGCCGAGCTGGCCGGCGCGGCGAACCTCGGCGTGGCCTTCGGCGTCGGTCAGGTCGTGTTCGCGATCGTGCTCGCCGTGCTGCTCATTCGAGCGTGATCTCGCCACGCTGGAACGCGAGGATGACCGCGTGCAGCCGGGTCCGGGCGTGCAGCTTGGTGACGGAGTTGCGCACGTGCGCGCGCACGGTCTCGGCGGAGACTTGTAGCTGGCGAGCCACCTCCTCGCCCGTGTAGCCGCGGGCGAGCAACGTCAGGACCTCACATTCGCGCGCTGTCAGCCTGCGGTGGCGTCCCGAGCTGGCAGCCATCGCTCCGAGCATCGATGGGAGCCCGCCCCACCGCCATCCTACGATCGGAGGACGGCTGAGGCGGATCTACCACGAAAAGGGGATCGTGAGGGCGCCTCGGAAGCCCGATGCATGGCTCGATGCAGAACGAGACCTCCTCTGACGCACGCCGGAGCGCCGACGCGCCGCTCGCCCTCTGGAAGCAGTACAAGGCGAGCGGCGACGTCGTGCTCCGAAACCGGCTCGTTCTGACGTTCGTGCCGCTGGTCAAGCACATCGTCTACAAGAAGATCCGCGAGCTGCCCCCCTCCTGCGAGGTCGACGATCTGATCTCGTGCGGCATCGAGAGCCTCATCGGGGCGATCGACCGCTACGACCCCGAGATGGGCGCCGGGCTCGAGCCGTACCTCTGGACCCGCATCCACGGCGCCGTGCTCGACGAGCTGCGCCGGCGCGACTGGGCGCCGCGCTCGCTGCGCCGCTTCGAGCGTGATCTGCTCAGGGCTCGCGAGACCTTCACCGGCGCGCACGGCAGGCCGCCCAGCCGCCTCGAGCTCGCCAGCATGATGAACCTCAGCCCTGACGAGATGCGCAAGAAGGAGTACGAGATCCGCAAGTCCGATCTCACCTCCCTGTCCTCGCTCGCGGTGAGCGAGGGCGAGTCCGCCATCGAGCTCGTGGAGACGCTCGAGGCGGACGATCCCTCGACCGATCCCGAGCACCAGGCTGCTCAGGAGGAGGCGAAGGCGAAGTTCCGCCGGGCCTTCGAGCGCCTCTCCCCGCGCGAGCGCGAGGTGGCCGTCCTGCTCTACGTGCAGAACCTGACCCTCCGCGAGATCGGGCAGGTGCTGGAGGTCTCCGAGAGCCGCGTCTCGCAGATCCACGCACAGCTGAAGAAGCGTGTCCGCGAGCGCCTCCAGCAGGATTCGCTGCTGTTCGGCAGCGTCGCGAACTAGCCGGATCCGGCTAGTCCAGCGTCACTGAGACGGTCTGCCTGCGCCCGTCCGGCCCGGCGATCACCGTCACGTCGAGCCTGTCGCCGCTCCCCGCGTCGCCCACCGCCTTGCAGTAGCTGGCGAGCGTCGCCCCCACCCGCTTGCCGTCGATCGCCGTGATCAGGACCTGCTCGAGGCGCAGCTTGGCGGCGCTGGTGCCGTCGGTCGCTCCGGTGGCGAGCATGCCGTCAGGCAGCCGCTCGCGCCGCAGCACTCCGGGCGGCGGGGTCAGGAGACCCGCGCCGAACCAGGCGCGCGAGTGCCCGGCGCGAAAGTCGTCGAGCACCTCGCGCACGCGATCCACGCCGATCGCGTAGCCCTGCTCGGCAGAGGGGTTGCCGACGCCGCCCGTGAACAGGATCGTGTTCACCCCGACGAGTTTGCCGTCCGCGCCCACGAGCGGCCCGCCCGAGTTGCCCGCGCCGAGCGCGGCGTCGGTCTGGACGAGGTTGTTGAAGTGCGGCTGGTCCGGCGCCGGGATTCGGAGCGGCGTGTTCACGGACGAGACGACGCCCGCCGTCGACGTGAGCGACTTGCCGCCGGACGCGCTCACGGGATAGCCGAGCGCCACGACCGGATCGCCCTGCTTGACCACCTTCTGGCGACCCAGCGGGATCGCCCGCCGTCCCTCCAGGCCCTGCACCTCGAGCAGCGCCAGGTCCTCGCACGGGGCGGCCGCCAGCAGCTTGGCGTCGTCGAGCCTGTCCGGCGTGCCCGCCTGGACGTCGTTGCCGAGCGCGATCACGTGGAAGTTCGTGAGGACGAGGCCCTTCGTGTCGTCCACCAGCACGCCCGTGCCGCCCGACACCTGGCCGAGCCCGCGGGCGCGGACGTACACGGTCCCGGGCCGGGCCGAGGCCACGATGTCGTCGGTCAAAGCGCCGGATCCGCCGAGGCGAGCGGGCTCGTCGCCATCGCGGGTCAGCGCGAACACCCCGACGCCGATCGCCACCAGCAGCGCCAGTGCGGCCACGGCCATCCCCATCCGCGCCGAGCGGCGCGCGTCCCGCAACCCGTAGAGCGCGGCGCGCGCAAGCCGGCGCCGGCGCGCGGGCGACTCCGGCGCCGAGCCCTCGGCCAGCGCCTCGAGCGCGGCCTCCGGGTCCTCCTCGGGGTTGATGCGCTCCTCGTCCGCCACCCATAGCGCCGTTACCCCGGCCGGCGATCGAGCAACCCGCAGCGGGATAGGCTGCCCACCAATGGGACTCGGCGCGTTCATCGGGGTTGGCCGCTCGCTCGACACGGCGCTGAGACGCGTCGCGCGGGTGGAGGAGCTGGGCTACGAGTCGATCTACGTGACGCACATCGCCGGGCGCGACTCGATCACGCTGCTCACCGCCTACGCCGACCGCACCGAGCGCGTGCAGCTCGGCACGGGCGTGATCCCCATCTACGCGCGCACGCCGGCGAACATGGCGCAGTCGTTCGCGACCCTCGACGAGATCTCCGGCGGGCGGGCGATCGCCGGCCTAGGCGTGTCACACAAGCCCGTCGTGGAGCACTGGTTCGGGCAGTCGATCGACAAGCCGCTGGCCGAGATGCGCGAGTACGTGGCGATCGTGAGGGCGATCCTCAAGGGCGAGGACCCGCCGCCGGGCGAGAAGTTCCGCACCGCCTTCCGCCTCCTCGGGTGGGAGCCGCCGCGGCCCGACATGCCGATCTACCTGGCCGGCCTCTCCCCCGGGATGCTGCGGCTGGCGGGCGAGGTCGCCGACGGCGTCGTGCTCTGGCTCTGCAACCCGAGCTACATCCGCGACGTGGTGGTGCCGACCGTTCGCGAAGGCCGCGAGAAGGCGGGCAAGCCCGCCGAGGGCTTCGACATCGTCGCGGCGGTGCCGTCGGCGGTGACGGACGACCCCGATGCCGCACGAGAGAGCCTGCGCGGCGAGGTTCAGCCGTACTTCGGCCTGCCCTACTACCGCAAGATGCTCGCGTTGTCCGGTTTCGACCCAGACGCCGGGCCGACCGACGAGTTCCTCGACCTGCTCGGCGCGATCGGCGCGCCCGACGAGGCGGCGGCCTCGGTCCGCCGCTACGCAGACAGCGGCGCGAGCTCTCCCTGCCTCGGCGGCATCACGGGCACGGACTTCGACGCGACGCTCGAGGCGCTAGCCAAGAGCCTCGACTAGCCAGCGCCCGCGCTCGCGTCGGAGCACGAGCGTGTCCGTGACCAGCGCCTGCCCCTCGGCCTCCGTCGCGACCTTCACCGTGGCGCGGCTGCCCTTCACGTCGATCCCGCGAATCTCGATCTGCGGGCGCTTCACGTCCGCGCCCGCCGAGCTCAGCTGAGCCGCGCATTCGGAGCCGCCCGCGCGCTTGCGGGCGCCGGCGGTGAACAGGTCGCGGCAGACCGTCTCGTAGTCGTGGGCAGCGATTGCGCGCTCGAGCCGGTCCACGGTGGCGACGATCGCCTTCGGCACTCCGGACACCGGCTGGGGCTCCTCATCGGCCCCCACCGAGCAGCCCACCGAGGCGAGGATGCAGGCGGCGGCCATAATGGACGTATGGAGGGATCGGCGCAAGAGTCGCTGGGCACGCAGTCGAGCTGGCTGCGGTGCTACCGCTGCTGGTCGCAGAACCTGGAGGTGCAGCTTCATTACGAGGGCATCTTGAAGGTCGACCCCGACACAGGCGAGGCGGTCGACCCGGTGGAGGAGGTCCAGGAGGCGGTGGTGCAGTGCCTCGACTGCCTCCACGACCAGCCACACCTGTCGCTCACGTTCTACGACGAGGACGGCCGCCGCATCTCGCGGATCGAGCCGGTGGAGGACCGCTGGGAGCGCATGGTCACCGGCACACCCTGGGTGGCCTCGTGCACCGTCACGGTCGACGCGGACCAGGTCGAGTCCTGCTCCGGGCCCGAGGCTGCCGAGTCGCTGGCCTTCGCCGCCTTCGGCGACTACGGCACGCGCGAGTTCTTCACGCACGTGCGCTTCCACAAGCACGAGGACGAGCGCATCGTGATCCACATGCTGGTCGAGCTCTACGCGCGCTCGGCCGAGGAGGCCACCGACGTGATGGCCGAGGCCGCCCGCGGCGAGCTGGCGATCACCTCACTCGCCGAGGAATCCCGCCCGCCGGCATCGAGCGCGGGCGAGGCGCACTAGCCGGCTCCGCGGACGAACGGCGGCGCGGCGTCGGGCGGCAGTCCGACCACGCCGCGCGCCGCCAGCGACGCGATCTCCTCGGGCGTGCGGCCCAGCTCTGCCAGCACCTCGGCGGTGTGCTCGCCCAGCAGCGGAGGCGCTGTGGGGTTGGCGACGCTGGCGCCCCAGATCGGCGAGGCCACGAGCTCGAGGGACCCCGCGGACGGGTGGTCGACCGTCACCGTCGCCGCGCGTCCGGCGGCGTCGGCTGCCGCGAGGGCGTCGAGCACGGAGCGCACCTTGCCGGCCGGCACGCCGGCGGCTTCGAGCGCTGCCAGCCAGTCCTCCGCCGAGCGCTCGCGGAAGCGCTCCTGAAGCATCGGCGCGAGCTCCTTCCGGTGCTCCACTCGAGCCGCATTGGTGGCGTAGCGCTCGTTCGCGCCGAGCTCCTCCAAGCCGAGGACGGAGCACAGCGCGCGGAACAGTCCGTCGTTCGCGGCGGCCACCGCGATCCGGCCTGTGGAGGTTTCGAAGTCCTGGTAAGGCACGATGTTCGCGTGCGCGTTTCCATGCCGCTCAGGCTCCCGGCCCGTGACCAGCGCGTTCTGGGCCACGTTCACCAGCGCCGCGAGGCCGCTGTCGAGCAGCGGCACCTCGATGCGCGCTCCCGCTCCCCCGTGCAGCGCCGCGAGCACCGCGGAGCTCGCGTGGAGCCCCGTGAGCACATCCACGACGGCGACGCCGGCCTTATAGGGAGGACCGTCCTCCGCGCCCGTGATCGACATCAGGCCGGACTCGGCCTGGGCGACGAAGTCGTATCCCGGCCGTCCGGGCGGCTCGCGCTCGGATCCGAAGCCCGTGATCGAGCAGTAGACCACGGTCGGGTTGCGCTCGCTGACCGCCGCATAGCCCACGCCGAGGCGGTCCGCGCCCCCGACCTTGAAGTTCTCGACCACGATGTCCGCCCGGGCGCAGAGCTCGAGCGCCAGCTCGCGGCCCTCGGGCTTGGAGAGGTCGAGCGCACAGCTCCGCTTGCCGCGGTTCACGGAGAGGTAGTAGGCGGCCTCGCCGCCGGCCCACGGCGGGCCCCAAGAGCGCGTCTCGTCGCCGCCCTCCGGACGCTCGACCTTGACGACCTCCGCGCCGAGGTCGGCGAGCACCATCGTGCAGTAGGGCCCAGCGAGCACGCGCGACAGGTCGGCCACGCGGACACCGGCGAGCGGGGGGCTCTGAGATGAACTCTCCATCCGGCGGCATCCTGACAGGGGCGCGGGTCGCCGTGGCGGCGCTCGAGGACGCGGGCGTGTCCGTGGCCTTCGGCCTTCCCGGCGTGCACAACCTGCCGCTGTGGCGCGAGCTGAACGGCTCGCCGATACGGCTCGTGGGCGTGCGCCACGAGCAGACCGCCGCTTACGCGGCCGACGGCTACGCCCGCGCCAGCGGCCGCGTGGGCGTGGCGCTGACCACGACCGGACCCGGCGCGGCGAACACGCTCGCCGCCGTCGGCGAGGCCTGGGCGTCGCGCCAGCCGATCGTCGTGATCGCAACGGACATCCCCACGACCGCCCGCCGCCCAGGCGTGTGGCGGGGCGTGCTCCACGAGGCAACCGACCAGGCGGCGATGTTCAGGCCGGTCGTGAAGGAGGCGATCCGCGTCCGCTCGGCGGACGAGATCGGCCCGGCGGTGGCGCGAGCCCTGCGGACCGCGCTGGCGCCGCCCTCGCGCCCGGTCTACGTGGAGATCCCCACGGACCTCCTCCGCGCACAAACCAAGGGGTCAGACCCCTTGAGGGTGGTTGAGGGTCCGGTTCCGCGGGCCGATCGGGAGCAGCTCGACCGCGCGCTCGAACTGCTCGAGCGCGCGCGGCGGCCGCTCATCTGGGCGGGCGGCGGCGCGCTCCAGTCGGGCGCGGGCGCGGCCGTCGCGGCGCTCGCGGAGCGGCTCGTGGCGCCGGTGATCCTCACCTTCTCGGCGAAGGGGCTCGTGCCGCCCGGGCATCCCTGCCTCGTGGAGAGCCCGCCGCATGTGCCCGAGGTGGGCGCGCTCTGGGACGAGGCCGACGTGGTGGTCGTGATCGGCAGCGACCTCGACGGCATGATGACCCAGGCCTGGAAGCAGCCGCAGCCGCCGCACATGGTGGCGGTCAACGTCGACGCGCAGGACGCGTCGAAGAACTACCGCCCCGACGTGGTGGTCGAGGCGGACGCGCGCACGGCCACGGAGGCGCTGGCGAAGCGTCTGTCGGACCGCGGCGGGCTCGACTCGCTCGAGCGGCGCCTGCGTGACCTGAACCGCGCCGTTCGCGAGCGGATCGCCGCCGAGGACCCAGAGGCGAGCGCCTTCCTCGACGTGCTCGAGGCCGTGCTGCCGGACGACGCGGTCGTGGTCTGCGACATGTGCATCCCCGGCTACTGGGTCGGCGGGTTCCACAGGGTCGCCGCGCCGCGCAAGCTCTCGTATCCGCTCGGCTGGGGCACGCTCGGCTGCGCATTCCCGCAGGGACTCGGCGCGGCGCTGGCCGGCGCGGGGCCGGCGGTGAGCATCTCCGGTGACGGCGGCTTCCTCTACGCGTGCGGCGAGCTCGCGGCGGCCAGGCAGGAGGACATCCCGCTCACGGCCGTGATCGTCGACGACGGCGGCTACGGGATGATCCGCTACGACCAGGACCTCCACGGCGACCCGCGCGAGGGCGTGGACCTCACGAATCCCGACTTCGTGGCGCTGGCGAACGCATTCGGCATCCGCGCCGACAGCGTGGACGGGCTCGGCGAGCACTTCGGCATGGCGCTGAAGGGCCACGTCGCGCTGAAGGAGCCAACGCTGCTTGTGGCACGCGCCGCCCTGGGGCCGCCGCCGAACGTGTCGCCGCGCTGGTACCGGCAGTGAGCGGCGGGCGGGCGCCGCGCAGGCTCGCGAGGCGTGCCAGCCAACGCATCCCGCCGCGGGCCGAGCTGATCGAGCAGGCGGCAGAGGCGTCGCGCGCGGGGCTGCGCACACGGCGTGAGCGCATCATCGCCACGGCGCGGCCGATCCTCCAGACCTCCGTGGCCACCTCGTGCGCGTGGCTGATCGCCACGGAGGTGGTCGGGCACCCGCAGCCCTTCTTCGCCCCCATCTCGGCCGTGATCACGCTCGGCCTGACGGTCGGACAGAGGCGGCGGCGCGCGGTGGAGCTAGCGATTGGCGTCACGGTCGGCATCGCGATCGCCGACCTGCTCGTGGCCGGGATCGGCACGGGGACGTGGCAGGTGGGCGTGGTCGCCGGCCTCGCGATGCTCGCCGCGACGCTGGTGGGCGGCGGGCCTCTCCTCGCCTCCCAGGCGGCCGCCTCAGCCGTGCTGGTGGCCACGCTGCAGCCGCCTGAGGGGTTCGACTTCGACCGCGCGCTCGACGCGCTCGTGGGCAGCGGCACAGCCGTCGCCGTCAGCGCGCTCCTCCTCCCCATCGACCCGGTACGACTCGTGCGCGAGCGGCTCGCCCCGCTGCTGGAGCGGCTGGCCGTCGCCCTCGACAGCATCGCCGCCGCGCTCGAGCGCCGTGACGAGCGCGAGGCCGAGCGGGCGCTCACGGCCGTGTCGCAGCTCGACCCGCTCTACGACCACCTCGAGGCGACGCTCGCGGCCGCGGGCGACGCCGCGCGTATCTCGCTCAGCCGGCGCGGCAAGCTCAGCAAGCTCGAGCGCTACGTCGCGGCCGTGCGTGAGCTCGGCCTCGCGATCGAGAACGTGCGCGTGCTCGCACGCGGCGCCGTGCGCGCGATCGCGCTCGACGACTCCACCCCGCCCGAGGTGACGGGCGCGATCCGCGAGCTCGCGATCGCCGCCCGCGAGCTCATACCGCTGCTCGAGGAGGACTACCCCGACCCCTCGCGCCACGCTGCCCTGCGCGCCGTGAGGCTGGCCAACGCCGTGCTCGAGGACACCGCCAACCTCTCCGCGGTACACATCGTCGGACAGCTCCGCCTGGTGGCTGTAGACCTGCTCCGAGCCGGCGGAGTGCCCCGCCCCGAGGCGCAGCAGGCCGTGCGCGCCGCTCCAGCCGAGAGGCTTGACCAGTGATTTGAGAGACTTGAGCGGTGCTCGCGCTCCTCGTGGCCGCCGTGCTGGCCGGTGCCCCACAGCCGGTGCCGCTCGAGGTGCTGTCGGTGGACATCGACCGCCGAGTGCTCACGGTCGCGCGCGAGAGCGGCCCGTGCTGGCCGGGCGAGCCTGACGAGCTTCAGCTCGAGGAGAGTGCCGGCGCGTACCGGTTCAGGCTGCTGCAGGAGCGCGTCGAGGGCTGCTCTGGGCCGGTGACCTACACGAAGTTCAGGGTGCGCCTGAGGCACTGGCTCGCGGGGCGCCGCTTCGAGGGCGGCCCGCGGATAGCCGGTCGGCCGCTCGGATTGCGTCGCCGCAGCGCGCCGCGCGTGATCGACTTCGATCCGGGCGACGCTCGCCGCTCGCTCGCCATCCAGGGCTTCCGCGCCCGCCGGCTCGGGCGAGCGGGTGACACGGTGGCCTTCCAGAGCCCGCTTCCGGGAAGGCGCGCCGCCGCGGGCGTGGTGCGCCTCACCCTCGGCCGCGACCTGTTCCGCACGCGCGCGCTCGAGCGCTGCCTCGAGCGCTCCGGGATAGGCACAGCGCCGCGCAGGCCGCGGCCGGGCGACTTCGACGCGCCGGACCTGGTGCTCTGGCTCCAGGAGGCGCCCGCGTACGGGTCGGTCGCGCTCTACAGGGATCCGGTGCGCGCGGCGGAGCTCGCGCCCGTGGTTCGGAGGCAGATCACGCGAGCGGGCGGCTTCTTCGAGCGGACCCGGCGCGTGAGCTTCGCCTGGGCAACGAAGCCGCCGCCCGGCCTGCGAGCCCGCGTGCGCGCATGTGTGCTCGGCCCGCTCGGCCGGCCGACGACCTAGTCCCAGGCGAGCCGGAAGCCGCTGTCGCCTGCGATCTCGGCGACCTCCATCTGCGCCTTCTGAAGCTTGCCCGCGTAGTCCCAGTTCATCGACTGCCAGCGGGTGAACTGCTCCAGCACCCAGATGCCGGACTGGCGTGAGCCGTTTCCGGACTTGCCGTTGCCGCCGAAGGGCAGATGCGCCTCCGCGCCACTCGTGGAGTTGTTCACGGACACCATGCCGGCCGTGATCCGCTCGCGGAAGCGGAAGGCCGACTTCGGATCGTTCGTGTAGACAGCCGACGAGAGGCCGTAGCCGTGCCCGTTCGCCAGCTCCATCGCCTCGTCGAAGTCCGAGAAGGTCGCGACGCCGATGATCGGGCCGAACGTCTCGGTCGAGTAGATCTCGTCGTCGCGGGTGACCCCGTCGACGATCGTCGGGTGGCAGTAGATGCCCGCGTCCGGGTCACCCACGAAGCCCGCGCGGGGGTTGTCGCTCGTGATGCGGCCGGTGCCGGTCGAGCCGGAGATCGTGTGGTGGTCGCGCACGAGGGCGAGCCAGTCCTCGAAGCGCTCGGCGAAGCGCTCGTGGATCATCGGCCCGTACAGCACCTCCTCGGTGGGGTCGCCGATCGGCGCCTCCTCGACGGCCCTCGTCAGCCGCGCGACGAACTCGTCGTGGATCGACTCGTGCACGATCGCCGTGCCGAGCGACGTGCAGCGCTGGCCGGCGGTGCCGAATCCGCTGAAGAGCGCGCCCTCCACCGCCAGGTCGAGATCGGAGTCCGGCATCACCACCAGCGGGTTCTTGCCGCCGAGCTCGAGGCACGCGGACTGGCCGTGGCGGCCGGTGAGCTCGCCGATGCGCGAGCCGACCGCGGACGAGCCGGTGAAGCCCACCTTGTCCACGAGCCCCTCGTCGAGCGCCCGCTCGAGACCCTCGAAGGTGCTCGGGCCGTCGGCCTGCACGAGGTTCAGGACGCCCTCGGGCAGGCCACCGGCGATGAACAGGCGCGCAAGCGCGTCACCTAGCGCCGGCGAGTACTCGGCCGGCTTCCAGACGACCGTGTTGCCGCACAGGAGCGCCGGCACCAGATACCAGGAGGGCACCGCGACCGGGAAGTTCCCGGCCGTGATGATCGCGGCCACGCCCACCGGGGTCCGGAACGTGAAGAGCTGCTTGTCGGGCATCTCGCTCGGCACGGTCTGGCCGTACAGCCGGCGGCCCTCGGAGAGGAAGAAGTCGCAGGTGTCGATGATCTCCTGGACCTCGCCGAGCGACTCCGGGTAGGGCTTGCCGATCTCGCGCGTCACGAGCCGGGCGAGCGCCTCCTTGTTGTCCTCGACGATCCGCCCGATCTGCTTGATGACGTTGCCGCGCACGGGCGCGGGCACGGCGGCCCACTCGCGCTGCGCCGCCCGCGCCGCGCGACAGGCGTCGAGAAAGGTGTCGGCGTCGCCCAGGAGCACCTCGCAGACCACGTCGTCGAGGTTCGCGGGGTTGCGCGACTCGAGACGCTCGCCCCCGCGCACGTCCTCACCGCCGATGATCGAACCGATCGTCCTCGTCTCCGTGATGCTCATACACGTAGCGTAACCACGGCATGGAGACAGCTTCAGTGGTGATCGTGGGCGGTGGCGTGATCGGCCTGAGCATCGCGTTCCACCTGGCAGAGGCGGGTGTGGACGACGTGCTGCTGCTGGAGCGCGGCGAGCTCGGCGCGGGCTCCACCGCGAAGGGTGCGGGCGGCGTGCGCGCGATGTTCTCCGACGAGCTGAACGTGCGGATCGCGGTGCGCTCGCTCGACGCCTGGGCGAGCTTCGGCGAGCGGCCCGGCTGGGAGATCGACCTGGAGCGCGTGGGCTACCTGTTCCTGCTCTCGACCGAGGAGGACGTGGCCGACTTCGAGCGGAGCGTGGCGATGCAGAACGAGCTGGGCGTGCCGAGCAGGATGGTGAGCGTGGCGGAGGCGCGGGAGCTCTCGCCGCTGGCGCGGACCGACGGCGTGCTGGCCGCCGCGTTCTGCCCGCTCGCGGGCCACGCGACCCCCGACGGCGCGGTTCAGGGTTACGCGAGCGCCGCCCGTGCGCTCGGAGTGCGCATCGAGACGCACGCGAACGTGACGGGAATCGAGCCGGGCGCGGTGCACGTGGCGCGCGGGGGCGGGCGCGAAGCCGCGAGAAGCGGACGCGCGGTCGCCGGGCGCGACGGACGCGCGGTCGAGACGGGCTGCGTCATCTGCGCGGCTGGGCCGTGGTCGCGGGAGGTCGGTGCGATGGCGGGCGTGGAGTTGCCGGTGCGGCCGGAGCGGCGGCGGATCGCGTACACCGGGCCGCTGACCGGGCTGCCGGACGGGCCGATCCCGCTCACCATCGACTTCTCGAGCGGCCTCTACTTCCACCGCGAGGGGCCCGGGCTCCTGTTCGGCACGAGCGACGTCTGCGACACGCAGGACGAGTGGCTCGAGCGCGCCGTGCCGGTGCTGCGGCGGCGCGCGCCGATTCTGCTCGACGCGCCGGTCGCCGGCGGCTGGTGGGGCGACTACGAGCTGACCCCGGACCACAACGCCTTGATTGGTGAAGAGGCAGCGCGGCCCGGGCGCTTCCTCTACGCCACCGGCTTCTCCGGCCACGGCTTTCAGCAGGCGCCGGCCGTCGGCGAGATCGTGCGCGACCTCCATCTCGGCCGCGAGCCGTTCGTCGACGTATCGGCGCTCGCCGCAGGCCGCGGCGAGCGGCGCGAGCGGAACGTCGTCTAGTCCGCGAGTCGCTGCTCGAGCGCGTCCAGCTGCGCCGACAGCTCGGCCGGGAGCTTGTCGCCGAACTTGGCGAAGTGCTCGCGCACCTGGGGCAGCTGCTCGCGCCACTCGCTGCTGTCGACCTCGAGCAGCTTCGCCAGAGCATCGCCGGGGAGGTCGAGCCCCGAGGTGTCGAGCGCGCCCTCGCCCGGCACCAGGCCGATCGGCGTGACATCGGCCTCCGCCCGCTCGTCGCAGCGCTCGAAGACCCACGCGAGGACGCGGCTGTTCTCGCCGAAGCCGGGCCAGAGGAATCTGCCGTCGTCGTCCTTGCGGAACCAGTTGACCATGAAGATCTTCGGCAGCTTCGCGCCCTCGCGGCGGCCGCTCTCGAGCCAGTGGCCGAAGTAGTCACCCATGTGGTAGCCGCAGAAGGGCAGCATCGCCATCGGGTCGAAGCGCAGCTCGCCGACCACGCCCGCGGCGGCGGCCGTCTTCTCCGAGCCCATGATCGAGCCCATGAATACACCGTGCTCCCAGTCGAACGCCTCGGTCACGAGCGGCACCACGGTGGCGCGCCGCCCGCCGAACAGGAAGGCGTCGATCGGGACGCCCTGCGGGTCCTCCCAGTCGGAGGCGATCGAGGGGCACTGGGCCGCCGGCGTGGTGAAGCGGGCGTTCGGATGCGCCGCCGGATGGTCCGCCTCGGGCGTCCAGTCCTCGCCGTGCCAGTCGATTGCATGCGCCGGCGGGTCGCTCATGCCCTCCCACCAGATGTCGCCGTCGTCGGTCAGCGCGCAGTTCGTGAAGATCGAGTTCGACCGGATCGTCGCCATCGCGTTCGGGTTCGTCTTCTCACTGGTGCCGGGCGCCACGCCGAAGAAGCCCGCCTCGGGGTTGATCGCGTAGAGCCGGCCGTCGTCCCCGAACTTCATCCAGGCGATGTCGTCGCCGACCGTCTCGACCTTCCCGCCCGGCAGCCTGGGGATCAGCATCGCGAGGTTCGTCTTCCCGCAGGCCGACGGGAAGGCGCCCGTCACGTGCTTGACCCGCCCGTCCGGCGAGGTGAGCTTGAGGATCAGCATGTGCTCGGCGAGCCAGCCCTCGTCGCGCGCCATCACCGACGCGATCCGCAGCGCGAAGCACTTCTTGCCGAGCAGGGCGTTGCCGCCGTAGCCAGACCCGAACGACCAGATCTCGCGCGTCTCCGGGAAGTGCGCGATGTACTTCTCGTCGTTGCAGGGCCACGGCACGTCCTCCTCGCCGTCTGCGAGCGGCATGCCGACCGTGTGAAGGCAGGGCACGAAGTCGCCCTCGCTGCCGAGCACGTCGAGCGCGCCCTGACCCATGCGGGTCATGATCCGCATCGAGACGGCCACGTAGGCAGAGTCGGTGAGCTGGACGCCCACGTGGGCGATCGGGGAGCCCAGCGGCCCCATCGAGAAGGGCACGACGTACATCGTCCGGCCGCGCATCGAGCCGCGGAACAGCTCAGCGAGCGTCTCGCGCATCTCGGCCGGGTCGCGCCAGTTGTTGGTCGGACCCGCGTCGTCCTCGCTCTCGGAGCAGATGAACGTGCGGTCCTCGACCCGCGCCACGTCGCTCGGACTCGACCGCGCGAGGTAGGAGTTCGGCCGCTTGGCGTCGGACAGCCGCTCGAAGGTGCCCGCGTCGACGAGCTGCCGGGCGAGCTCGTCGTACTCCTCCGCCGAGCCGTCGCACCAGTGGATGTGGTCGGGCTGGGTCAGCTCCGCCGTGCGCTCGACCCAGGCGAGCAGCTTCTGGTGGGTGGTGGGAGCGGTGGTGGCCTGCGTCACGGGGTTGCGAGTCTCCTTGTGTCCGGCATTTGAGGCCGGTAAGCCTATATCTGGCGCTCCCTAGACTGCTGCGGGTGCGCGCCGTGCTGCGTTTCGTGGCTTCCGTGATGATGGTCAGCGGCACGCTCCTGATTGCCGACGCCGCGGTCACGCTGCTCTGGCAGGAGCCCGTGTCCGCGTACGTCGCCGACCAGAAGCAGGGAGACCTGAAGAAGGCATTCTTCGACCCGCCGAAACGGGTCATCCGGCGCATGCCGCTGAAGGGCGATTCGATCGCCCGGATCGAGATCCCGGCCATCGGCGTGTCCGACTACGTGGTGGAGGGCACCGACCTGGACAGCCTACGAAAGGGACCCGGCCACTACCCCGAGACGCCCCTTCCCGGTGAGGCCGGGACGGCCGCGATCGCGGGTCACAGGACCACCTACGGGGCGCCGTTCCGGCACATCGACGAGCTGAAGCCCGGCCAGCGGATCACCCTCGACATGCCGGACGGGCACTTCGTCTATCGCGTCGAGCGGACCAAGATCGTGGACGACCAGGACCTGTCTGTGCTCGACCGGGTCGGCTATCAGCGGCTCGTGCTGAGCGCGTGCCATCCGCTCTACAGCGCCGCCCAGCGCATCGTGGTCTTCTCACGGTTCGTGAAGCGCGAGCCGCCGCGAGTCAAGCAAGGCTGAACAGGACGCTGGCGCCGGACTCGACCGAGGACTGGTCGCGCGACTCGAAGAAGAGGATCAGCGCCACCACGAGGGCGAGCGAGATCACAATGACCGCGACCCAGTAGAGAATCTTCATGACCATGGCCAAAGAGCGACGGTACCTGCTGTCCCGGCCGGGCGACGCCGTCGCGGAGCTCTTGCGAGGCAGCCCGGCGCTCCCGAGCCAGGTTGCGGCGGTCGGCGCCTTCCTGGCGCTGGGCACGGCGGAGGGCGGTTATTACCCCAAGGCCTGGTACGCGGCGGGGGTCTTCCTCACCGCCCTTCTGCTCCTGACCGCGCTGACGGCCGAGCGTCCGCGGCCGGGGCGCTTGGTCGCCGCCGCCGTGCTGCTGTTCGCGGCCTACGCCGTCTGGTGCCACCTGTCGATCCTGTGGAGCGAGTCCGATGGGCTCGCGCTCGAGGGAGCGGGCCGCGCGCTCGTCTATCTGGTGGTGGTCGCGCTGTTCGCTCTCTGGCGGGTGGACGCCGCCGGAGCGCGGGTGCTGCTCGCCCTGCTCGGCCTTGGGATCGCGACGATCGGGGTCGTCGAGCTCCTGCGCGTGAACGCCTCCCCCGAGCCACTCGGCTACTTCGACGACATCCGCTTCTCGGAGCCGCTCGGCTACATGAACGGCAACGTCGCCATGTGGGCCATCGGCATGCTCGCCTGCCTCGCGACCGCTGTCGCCCGGGAGGTCACGCCGGCCCTCCGCGCCCTCGCGCTGGGCGGGGCAGCGGTGCTCGGGCCGTTGTCGCTGATGGGACAGAGCCGCGGCTGGGCGCTCGCGCTGCCGCTGGCGCTCGTCTGCTTCGTCGCGCTCGGACCGGGGCGACCGCGGAAGCTGCTGGCGGTCCTCGCTGCGGCCGCATGCACCGCCCTGGCGGCGGGCGCCGCGCTCGCGCTGCACGACCAGTTCGACCCCGCGAGCTTCGACGCCGAGCTCTCGGATGCCGTTCGCGCAACGCTGCTCGCCGGCCTGGTCGGGACGCTCCTGGGGCTCGCCGGCAGCCTGGCCGACCGGCGGCTCGCTCCCCGCCCCGGCCCGCCGCTCCGCACGCGCCGGCTCGTGGCGGCCGGCCTCGCAACGGCCGCGGTTCTGGTGGCCGCGGCGCTCCTCGTGACGGCTGACCTCGGTGGACGGATCGGCGACGCCTGGGACTCCTTCAAGCAGGGCGAGGCGCACGCGCCGAAGGGCACCTCGCGCTTCAGCACGGCCGGCACGAACCGCTACGACGTATGGAAAGTGGCCTGGGAGGTGGCGAAGGAGCACCCCGTCGCCGGCGTGGGGGCGGACGCGTTCCAGCCGGAATACCTGCGGCTCGGGACGAGCACCGAGGAGCCGCGCTTCGCGCACTCGCTCGAGCTCGGCGTGCTCGCCCAGACGGGCGTGGTGGGCGCCGCGCTCCTGTTCGGTGCTCTCGCGTGCCTCTTCTGGCAGGCGCTGGGCGCGATACGCCGTGCCCCGCCCCCTGCCCAGGCGGCCGCAGGCGCCGCCGTCACCATCTTCGTGTACTGGTTCCTCCACGGCTCGGTGGACTGGTTCTGGGAGCTTCCGGCTCTTGCCGGCCCGGCGCTGGCGATGCTCGCGCTGGCCGGCGCACTCGGCAGCGCACGCCCCGCGGTACAAACCGGGTCGCTGAGCGGGCGCACGCGCATCGCCGTGGGTGCCGTCGCCGTGCTGGCAGCGCTCTCGCTCGCGCTCCCCGCCCTTGCCGAGCGGAACATCTCCAGGGCCACCAAGGCCTGGAGGACGGATCGAGCCGCCGCATACGACCTCCTGGACCAGGCCGCCGCCCTGAACCCGCTCGCCGCCCGCGCGAACCTCACGGCCGGCACGATCGCCCTTCGGACGGGCGATCTGGGCCGCGCCGAGCGCGAATTCGAGGAGGCACGCTCTCGCGAGCCGTACGACAACTACGCCTGGTTGGAACTGGGCCTGATCGCCTCCGCTCGGGGCGATCGCGACCGCGCGGTCGCCTATCTCGAGCGCGCTGCTGCGCTCACGCCAAGAGACAGGATCGTCCGAGGTGCCCTCGGCGCGACGCGCCGGGGCCGCCGTCTCAATCCCGCTACTGTCAACGGACGCCTGCTCGACCGAGCCCGGCTCCGCCAAAGTGACGCGCCATAACTTGTTCACAACCGGTTTGGGCGTGGCGAGCAGGGGAAAAGCGTGGTATTAAAACCTGGTAGGTCCCGGTGGCGGGACGCCTCCGACCAAAGATGAAGGATGGGATGAAGAAACTTATTTTCCTCGTGGTTCTGTTGGCCATGACGATGAGCATCACGGGTTCCGCCATGGCGCAGGGCTCGAGTGATCCCTACCTCAACCTCGCGGGACAGGTGCAGGGTCAGGTGGATGGTTCGGACGATGGCAATGGCAGCCTTCCGTTCACGGGCCTTGACATCGCACTGGTGGCCGGTGGCGGCCTTCTCCTCTTGGGAGCCGGCATTGCGATGCGCCGGATCGCTCCCGGAACGCGCTCGGCATAAGCCAAGCCGTTTCCCTGCGGGGGGCACTGCTTTGACCAGCGCGAGCTCGGTCAGCACTCACGGATGAGATTGCGATGATCGACCGCCAACTACACGATGTGCTGCCGGTAGGCGCTCCGGTGCTCGCGCCCGTCAAGGCCGAGCCGGAGCCGCTGCCGCGGCCTCTGCTCGCACGGCTCCTTCAGGGGCATCCGTGGGCGCTGCTCCGTCTCGGGGTGGACTTCGGGATGCTCGCGCTGGGCGTTGCGGCGGCCCTAGTGGGCGCCGCGGCCGCGGGGGCGGACCTCACGCAGGGCGGCTCGACCGTCTGGGTCATGCCCCCGCTGACGATCGTGTTCCTCTCGGTCTGGCGCATGTACGGGGACACCGTGCAGGCGCGCGCGGTAGACGGGCTGGCGCAGCTGGTCGGTGCCACCTCGCTCGCCGCGATCTCGCTCATCGCCGCGGCGGACCTGTTCGCGCCGGGCATCGATCCCGCTCGTCTGATCGCGCGAGCGTGGTTCTTCGGCACGATCTACCTCGTCGGCGGCCGGCTGCTCCTGTGGTGGACGCAGCACCAGGCGCGCCTGGCGCGGATAGTCGCCAAGCCCACGCTCATCGTCGGCGCCGGCCAGATCGGCGCGCGCGTCGAGCGACGCCTGATGGCGCAGCCGGGCCTCGGTCTGCTCCCGGTCGGCTATCTGGACTCCGACCCGCCACCCCAGCAGATGATTCCCGAGCGGTCCCTGCCCGTCCTCGGCGGCCTCGACGACCTGGCGGCCGTCGCCGACAGAACCGGCAGCAAGCACGTCGTGCTCGGATTCAGCTCCGCGCCCGACAGCACGATGCTCCCGCTCGTCCGCGAGTGCGAGGCGCGCGGTCTCGAGGTCTCGCTCGTGCCGCGCCTGTTCGAGAGCGTGAACGTGCACGTGGCCGTGGACCACCTCGGCGGCCTCCCGCTCATGGGACTCCACTGGATCAACCCCAAGGGCTGGCAGTTCGCGGTGAAGCACGCAATCGACCGGATCGGCGCCGGGGTGCTGCTGCTCGCGCTCCTCCCCGTGCTGCTCATCCTTGCCGCGCTCGTGCGGCTGAGCTCGCCGGGACCCACCCTGTTCCGGCAGGGCAGGGTCGGCCGCGACGGGCGTGAGTTCGAGATGCTGAAGTTCCGGACCATGCGGCTCGCGGAGGACGGGGAGAGCGAACCGCACGAGCCCATGCTCGTGGCCCTGCCTCCCGACCTTGGCCCGGGCGGGGTCGAGGGCGCGGATCGCCGCACCTGGATCGGCACCTTCATGCGCCGCAGCTCGCTCGACGAGGTGCCGCAGCTGATCAACGTCCTACGCGGCGAGATGAGCCTGGTGGGCCCGCGCCCGGAGCGGCCCCAGTACGCCGAGCTGTTCGGCTCCCAGGTAGCGCGCTACACGGACAGGCACCGCGTCAAGTCGGGCATCACCGGCTGGGCCCAGGTGTGTGGCCTGCGCGGGCGCACCTCGCTCAGCGACAGGGTGGAGTGGGACAACCACTACATCGAGAACTGGTCGCTCGGGCTCGACCTCAAGATCGTGCTGATGACGCTGGCCGCTCCGTTCTACCGGGCCGAGTAGCTTCCACAGAGCCATGAAGGTGACGGTCACAGGCGGGGCCGGCTACGTCGGCGCGTGCGTGGTCGAGGAGCTGACGGCCCAGGGGCACGACGTCCGCGTGCTCGACGTGCTGCTGCACGGCCAGCACGACGTCGTGAGCCGGCTCGAGGCACAGGGCGTCGAGCTCGTCCAGGGCGACATCCGCGACGAGGGCGCGCGCCGCGACGCCCTCAGCGGGGCCGACGCGGTCGTCCATCTCGCCGCGATCGTGGGCGACCCGGCCTGCGCGCGCGACCCCGAGGAATCTCAGGACGTGAACGTCCGCGGCAGCCAGGCGCTGGTGCAGGACGTGGCCGCGCTCGGCGTTGGGCGGCTCGTGTTCGCGTCGACGTGCTCGAACTACGGCCGGATGGCCGACCCGACCGTCCCGATCGACGAAACCGGAGAGCTCGCGCCCGTCTCGCTGTACGCGGAGCAGAAGGTGGGAATCGAGCAGGCGCTCCTATCCGACGCCCCCGAGGGCGTGGACGCCACCTGCCTGCGCTTCGCGACCGTCTACGGCGCCGGCCCCCGCATGCGCTTCGACCTGACGGTCAACGAGTTCACGCGCGACCTCTGGGCGAGCCGGCCGCTCGAGGTGTTCGGCGAGCACTTCTGGCGCCCCTACGTCCACGTGCGCGACGCCGGGCGCGCGGTGGCCCTGGTGCTCGCCCAGCCCGAGGAGCGGGTCGCGGGAGCGGTCTTCAACGTGGGGCACAGCGACGAGAACTACCGCAAGCTCGACCTGGTCGAGCTGATCACCGGGCGCCTCGGCCGGGGCGACGTGACCTACGTGCACCGCGACGAGGACCCGCGCGACTACAAGGTCAGCTTCGAGAAGATCCGCGCAGAGCTGGGCTTCCAGCCGGAGCTGCGCGTGCCGGACGGCATCAACGAGATCGTCGAGACGCTCGGGGCGGGCGGCTTCGGCGACCCGTTCGACGCCCGCTACTCGAACCTGACGTCCACGCCCGCCTAGGCCTCGGCCTCGGGGCCGGTCGGCGAGAAGGGCAGCTCCTCCTGGCGCAGGAGGCGCGGCAGGATGTCCTCGTAGTCCTGCAGGGCCTGCTCGTAGTCGTCGTGGCGCCCGATGTCGAGCCAGTAGCCGTCGAACGGGTAGGCGCCCACCGGCAGGCCGGCGGCGATCAGCGCGAGCACCAGGTCCGGGATGTCGAAGCGCCCCTCGGGGATGTGCTCGATGACCACCGGGTCGAGCGCGTACACGCCCATGCTCACCGTGTAGGCGATCTCGGGCTTCTCCTCGTACCCGTGCACCGGCCGGATCGCGCCGTCCGCCGACTCGTCGACGTGTAGGACGCCGTAGTTCGTCCGCACCGTGCGCGTGTGGGTGGCGATCGTCATCGCGTTGCCGGAGCGCTCGTGCTCCTCGAAGAAGGCCGCGTAGTCGAGCGTCGTGAGGATGTCGCCGTTCATCGCGAGGAAGCTGCTGTCGTCGAGGCCCTCGATGGTCGCGAACGGCCCGGCCGTGCCGAGCGGCTGCTCCTCCACGTGGTAGCGGATCTCCACCCCGTGACTGTCGCCGTCGCCGAGGACCGCCCGGATGATGTGCGCGAGGTACCCGACCGCGATCGTCAGTGGCCCGAACCCGTTGTCGCGCAGCTGCCGGACCACGATGTCGAGGATCGCGCGGTCGCCGAGCGGCATGAGCGGCTTCGGCAGGACCGTCGTATACGGGCCCAGGCGCGAGCCCTTGCCACCGGCGAGGATGACGGCGTGCTTGCTCAACCGGTCTCCGGGCGTGGCGTGGCGGTCGAGGGGGGCGTGGGACGCAGGTGCCGCAGCAGCGCTCGGAAGCGTGCGAAGTCCTCCGGATAGAGCAGGCGCTCGGCGCCGATGAGCGTGGCCAGGTAGACCAGCGAGCCCACCGCGACGCTGAGCGCGAGCTGCTGGCCGGTGGCGACTATCGCGAGCGCGGACGCGGCGCCGGCCAGCAGCGGCGTGCCGAAGGAGCGCACCGGGCTGACGCGACCGACCGCGCGACCGACGAAGACCTGTGCGAGAGCGGCGAGCCCGACACCGGATATCAGCGCTGCCAGCGCCGCGCCGGTGGCGCCCATGGGCGGGATCAGGATGATGTTGAGCGCGACGTTCAGGACGATCATGCCGATCAGGCTTCGCGAGAAGAGACCGGGCCGATCGCGCGCGATCAGCGCCATGGCGGCGAAGCCGTTGATCCCGAAGAAGAGTGTCATGGCGCCAAGCAGCTGAAGCGACGGCACGGCCTCCGAGTACTCGGAGCCGTAGACGAGGCGGACGATCGGATCCGCCAACAGGACGAATATCACGGCGACCGGCGTCAGGACCGCGGCGAGCGCCTTCTGACCCATCTCGTAGCCGTCCGCCATCGCCCGGTCGCCCGCGCCCTCGCCCCTGGCCAGCCACGGCAGCATCGCCTGCGAGAACGACCACGACACGAACAACGTGGCCTCCACCAGCCGGAATGCCGCGGCATAGAAGCCCACCTCGCGATTGTTGCCGCCCGATAGATACGAGATCAGGGTCTGATCCAGGCGGAGCAGCAGGCTGAACAGCAGCGTCAGCAGCCCTATCGGCACGCCCGCCTTGATGATCGGCAGCCAGCGCGATGTGTCGACCCTCCAGGTCGGACGAACGATGAACCCGCGCAGCAGCAGCACTCCGGCGAGGAAACCCACGAGCGTGGCGCCCGCGTACACGGCGGACACCTCCACGAGCCCCCCGCCCAATGCGAGCGCGATCGCGCCCCCGACGGCGGTGAGGATGCGCTGGAGGATCAGCACGACGGAGATGAACTCCATCCGCTCCCAGGCCTGGAAGACAGCCGCCCAGGTTCGCCCGAAGTTCTCGAGGCAGGCGCCGAGCCCGACCAGGAAGACCGCCGCGCGGACGTCCGACGGGTAGTTCCCTATGACCATGACCAGGTAGGCCAGGCCGAACAGGAGCACGGACATGGCGGCCTTCACCGCCACGACGTTGCTCAGGTACTCGTGCACGCGCCCCCGGTCCCGCGATACCTCGCGGGCCATCAGCTCGTCGGTGCCGAAGCCCGACACGATGAACAGGACCGCCGTGAACGAGACGGCGAACATGAAATCGCCGAAGCCCTCCTCGCCGAGGACGCGCGCGACCGCGACGAAGAAGACGACGGAGGCCAGCTTGGCGATGATCTCGCCGCCCGTGCGCGCGGCGGCGTTGCGTGCCACCAGGCCTCCTCCGCCGAGGGGGGCCGCGCCGTCCCGCTCGGTCATCCGCGGCGCACAGCCGCTACCGGGGCGCCTCGGCCTCGCTGAGCAGCGGCGGACGCCTTGAGAGGTAGTACGGCGAGGCCTCGCCGCGCGCGCCTATGACGACCACGCCGAGGATCGGCGTGTCGAGTCCGTCGATGATCTCGCGCAGCCCGGCGACGTTGTCGAGCGACAGCCGGTCCAGACGGTTCACGAGGATGATGTGGTCCACGTGCCGCGCCATCACCTGGCTGTCGGCGATGCCGAGCAGCGGGGGGGCATCCACGAGTATGTAGTCGTAGTCCAGGGCCTTGATCTGATTGAGGAGCATGCCCATCGAGGGCCCGGAGACGAGGCTGCCGGGATCCTTGTACTCGGCGCCGGTGGCGATCACGTGGAGGCATCCCTCGCCGCGCATTCCCGAGCCGGCGGGCAGCACCTCGAAGGTCGCCTGCCTGATCAGGTCTGGCTCGAGGACGTCCCCCTCGAGGTCCATCGCGACAAGCAGGTCGCCCACCCCGATCTCGCCGTACGACTGGGCGAGCATGTGCAGGCGCGGCACGCGCAGGTCCGCGGACAGGAGCAGCGTGCGGTGGCCGGCGCGGGCCAGTCCGTTGCCGAGGCGCCACGTAACCGTGGTCTTGCCCTCGCCATGCACGGCGCCGGTCACGAGGATCGTGGCGCCGCGCTCCGGCGGCACGGATACCTCCAGCGCGGCCCGCAAGGTCTGGTAAGCCTCGGCCTCGGCTCCGGTCATGAGCCGCCGTGCGCGACGCCGCGACCCGCGGATGTAGGGCACGCCGGCGAGCACGCGCAGATCGAGGAGGCGGCCAAGCTCGCGCGGGTTGCGCAGGCGGGGCGACAGCTGGTCGCGTCCAAGGGCGATCAGGACTCCCAGGAAGAGCGCGCCGAAGGCCGCGAGCACGGCGTTCCGGAAGGGACGAGGCGAGCTCGGCGAGGACGGCGGCTCCGCCTTTCCGACGACCTGCATGTCGGTGCCCGCGCCCAGCTCCTGCACGCTGAGCTGGCTGATGCGGTCGCGAAGGGCCGCGGTCTGAGCCTGCGTCCCGGGCAGCGTCTCGAGGCGATCGAGCTCGTCCTGCAACTGCTGGCGAGCTCTCGTGATGCGGCGCACCTCGTCACGCGCGCGTTCGGCGAGGAAGGTGTCCGTGACGGTGTTGGCGATCGCCGCTGCGCGGCGCGGGTCCTCGGAGGTCGCGGTCACGTCGACGATGTCCGCGTCGGGATTCACCTCGGCCGTGACGCTCCCCTCGAGGGAGTCCGCGGACTCGCCTGGCAGCTTGCTCGCTGCCTGCTCGAGGACCGTCCTCGAGGTGATCAGCTCACGGGTCGTGTTGAGCCGGCGGACGGTCGTCTGAGGATCCGTGCTCCCGAGCGCCGAGCCGTCCTCCTCGATCACGATCGAGGTCCCCGCCTCGTACTTGTCGGGGAGGATCAGCGAGATCGCCACCACCGTGCCCGTGACGAGGAAGAGGATCAGGAGGATCAGCCGCTTGCTCTGCCCGATCGCCGCCAGGTAGCGACGAACGTCGACGTTCTCTTCGGGCGTCATTGCGGTGGATGGTACTTAGCTCAGCGGCGGCGATCCGCGTTTTTCGCGGGATATCCGTCCACCTCCTTGCACGATTCGCTGCAGAATTCAGCACAGAAACCGACATGAACTGTGAGGGACGCGCTGGCGTCCACGACAAAGGCAAACCCGTCGTGAGGCGGGGGCGCAAAGCCAGGGGTCTTCGGCTGAAGACGGCCCAGCTACCGAAAGGAACTCTCGCGTGTCTTGTTGGTCGCGTGTGTTGTGCGCGTTGTTTGTGTGTGTGGTTGGTGTGCTTTGCTGTGGCGGGGTGGCTGTGGCGGCGTCGTCGGATGCTGGGCGTGTGCGCTTCGTGAAGGAGGCGGAC